>DATDSK010000138.1:0-8035 GCA_035291325.1 Bdellovibrionota bacterium
GGTTGTCAACGTAGCCGATCTGGTTACTCTTCGGAAAACGTTGTTCGAACTCGCGGATCTTCGACAGCGCGGCTTCATAAGCGCCTTTTGAATAGAGGGTCTGGATTTCACGAACCGCCGCGCCTTCGCTGCTTGCGGCGCTAGGGCCTGTGAGCGACGGAACGGATGTGGTCCGCCCTTTTGTGTTCGTTCTGCCGGACGGATGTGCGTCGTTCTTCCCGCCCGAGGTTGCGCAGGCCGAAAAAATCACGAGACTTACCGCGAGGGCTCTTATGCCGTGCTTATTCAAAGAAATTTTTCACTTTCTCAAAAAAACGATGATGCATCGGATTGGCTGATTCCGTTCCGAGTTCCTCAAAGCGTTTCAAGAGCTCTTTCTGCTCGGAATTCAGCCTCGAGGGAACTTCAACAATGACCCTCACGAGTTGATCGCCCCGTCCATACGATCCAAGCCGGGTGAGGCCCTTTCCTTTCAGGCGAAGGGTGCTGTGAGATTGCGTGCCGGACGGAATTTTCATCTTCACCTTGCCATCCAGGGTCGGCACTTCGATTTCAGCACCTAGTGTTGCCTGGGTAAAGGTGATTGGTACTTCGCAAACGACGTCGAATTCCTCGCGCGTGAAGAAGTCGTGAGGCAGGATGTTGATCACCACGTAAAGATCCCCGGGCATGCCGCCGCGTTCGCCCGCTTCACCTTCGCCCGATAGCTTGAGTCGCTGTCCGGTATCCACGCCGGCCGGAATTTTGACCGCGATCTGTGTCCGCTTTTTCACCTGGCCGCTGCCTCGGCAGGACTCACATGGTTTGGGGATAGTTTGTCCCGAGCCGTTACATTGAGGGCAGGGACGTGAAATCGCGAAAAAGCCCTGCTGAAAACTGATTTCCCCCCGGCCTCGGCATTGACTGCAGGTTTCTGGAGTGGTCCCCGGTTTTGCCCCCGTCCCCTCGCAGGTGTCGCAGCGAACGCTCTTCGGAACGGTGAGGACCTTCTCGGTTCCAAAGGCGGCCTCCTCGAATGTGATATCGACCGAAGTCCTGAGATCAGCTCCGGGGTGACCGCGTCTTCGCCCCCGACTTCGTCCGCCTCCCGCGCCCGCCCCGAAAATATCCCCGAAAATATCTCCGAAGATATCGTTCATCGAGCCGGCTCCGAAGCCTTGAAAGTCGAATCCCCCGGGGCCGCCCGGGCCCGAAGCGTTCGCGGAGTGCCCGAACTGGTCGTACATCTGCCGTTTCTGTGAATTGGAAAGGACTTCGTAAGCTTCCGAAAGTTCTTTGAAGCGTTCTTCGGCTACTTTGTCTCCCGGGTTCTTGTCCGGATGAAACTGAATGGCGAGTTTACGATAGGCTTTCTTGACATCATCCGCGGATGCATCCCTGCCGATACCAAGAATCTCGTAATAATCCCTTTTTGTCGCCATGAACGCTCAGTCTACCGGTTACTCCGGTTTAGGTAATTAAGAAAATCGCCGCGCAGCAAGCAGCGGAATATTTTCTAGACCTCCTTATAATCGGCGTCTATGACGTCGTCGCCCTTTTTGCCTTCAGCTTTTTCAGCGCCTTCGGCCTGACCGCCTTGATCCTGTCCGGGGGTCGGGCCAGCAGGTCCGTGCGGCGTTCCCGCTTTCTTGTACATTTCCTCGGCCATTTTGTTCGAGGCGGCGGTGAGTTGCTCGGTCGCCTTTTGCAATTCACCGATTTCCTTGCTGTCGAGGTGTTTGCGGGCCTCGACCAAGGCTTCTTCGACCTGCTTTTTGGTGTCCGGCGCGATTTTTTCGCTGTTTTCTTTCGCAGTCTTCTCAATCGTGTAGATAAGGCTGTCGAGGGTGTTTCGAGCGTTGACGATTTCCTTGCGTTTCTCGTCCTCGGCGCGATGCGCTTCGGCCTCTTTCTGCATTCGCTTGATTTCGTCCTCGGTCAATCCGCTCGAGGCGGTGATCCGGATGGATTGCTCCTTGCCGGTCCCCAAATCCTTCGCGCCCACGTGAACAATGCCGTTGGCGTCGATATCAAAAGTCACTTCGACCTGCGGAATGCCGCGCGGCGCGGGTGGAATTCCGACCAGGTCAAAGCGTCCGAGCGATTTATTGTATTCGGCGAATTCACGCTCACCTTGCAGGACATGAATCGTGACAGCCGATTGATTGTCTGCGGCGGTCGAGAACACCTGTGACTTCTTGGTTGGAATGGTTGTGTTCTTTTCGATCAGCTTCGTGAAAACGCCGCCGAGGGTTTCGATGCCGAGCGAGAGAGGGGTCACGTCGAGAAGGAGAACGTCTTTGACCTCTCCTTTAAGCACGCCGCCTTGAATCGCGGCTCCGATCGCGACGACTTCGTCGGGGTTGACGCCTTTGTGGGGCTCTTTGCCGAAAATGTCTTTCACTTTCTGCTGGACTCGCGGCATGCGGGTCATCCCACCGACCAGAATGACTTCGTCAATCCGGCTCTTCTGGACTCCTGCATCTTTGATGCAGGTTTCGCACGGGCCGACCAGTTTCTCGATCAGGTCAGAAACCAGAGCTTCCAGCTTGGCGCGGGTCAGCTTCAGGTTGAGATGTTTCGGGCCCGTGGCATCGGCGGTAATGAAGGGGAGGTTGATCTCCGTTTCCATCGTGCTCGAGAGTTCGTGTTTCGCTTTTTCAGCGGCTTCCTTGAGGCGCTGAAGGGCCATCTTGTCCTTGCGAAGATCGATTCCGTGCTCTTTTTTGAATTCGTCGGCAAGCCAGTCGATGATTCGCTGGTCGAAGTTGCCGCCGCCCAGGAAGGTGTCGCCGTTCGTCGCTTTGACTTCAAAAACACCGTCGCCGAGTTCAAGGATGGAAATATCGAAAGTGCCGCCGCCCAAGTCGAAGACCGCGACGGTTTCGTTCTTGCCCTTTTTGTCGAGGCCGTAGGCGAGGGCGGCCGAGGTGGGCTCATTGATGATGCGCTTGACGTCGAGACCGGCGATCCGTCCGGCATCCTTGGTGGCCTGCCTTTGGGCATCGTTAAAATAAGCCGGGACTGTGATCACAGCCTCGGTTACCGGTTCGCCGAGATAATCTTCGGCGGTCTTCTTCATTTTCTGGAGAACGAGCGCGGAGATCTCCTGCGGCGAATATTCGCGGTCGTTGATTTTAACCCAGGCATCGCCGTTCTTCTCTTCCACGATTTTGAAGGGGGCAACTTTAATGAATTCTTGTACTTCGCGGGAAGTGAATTTTCGGCCAATCAGGCGTTTGGCTTCGAAGATGGTCTTATCGGGGTTCGTAATGGCCTGGCGTTTTGCGGTCTGGCCGACCAGCTTTTCTCCCGAAGGGGTAAAAGCGGCAATCGACGGCGTGGTGTTTGAACCTTCTGAGTTTGGGATGACCTTCGGGTCACCGCCATCCAGAATCGCGACGCACGAATTCGTTGTACCAAGGTCAATACCGATTGTTTTTCCCATATATTACTTCCTCGTAGTGAAAAATGGGCTCGAAAGCCCCCAAGTCAATCTAACTCCCCAAAAAGTCTTAAGTCTTCTGCTGGCCGGGTCCAGCACTGATGACAACGCGCGCTGGTCTCAATAAGCGGCCGTGAAGCATGTAGCCGCGGTTGTGTTCTCTGACAATATTTCCCGGTGTTTGTTCGGAAGGTTCCTGTCCGACCGCCTCATGATAATTCGGGTCAAACGGGCGATTTAAGCTTTCGACTGGCTGAATTCCAGCCTTTTCCAGATTTGACTTCAGCTGGCTTAAGACCATCCCGAGACCTTCGACGAGCGCTTTGTCCGTTCCCGGGGCCAGATGAGTTGACGCACGTTCCAGGTTATCCACCACTTGGAGAAGTTCGCGTGCAAGCGGTTCCCAGCCAAACTTGATAAGATCGGAGCGTTCTTTGAGTGTTCTCTTTTTGTAATTATCGAACTCAGCGTAAAGATAGAGATATTTAGAATCTTTTTCTTTAAGCTGGAGTTCGAGCTCCTGGATTCGGCTTTTCAGATCCTCGGTGCCGTCCGGGTTCTTCGGTTCCGGAGCGGATTCAGGCTTGCTCTCCGGTTCAGGATTCTTTTGTGTTGGTTCGGCCAAGCGTTGTCCTCCAAGCAATATGCGAACAAGACAGAGCTCCAAGAATGGTAACGAATTTTGAAGAGTCAAATGAAGGATGGAATGATTTGATCGGAAAGCGCAAACCCCTTTGGGGTCAACCGCTTGCGCCCGGCCAAAACGGGGTGGCTGATGATTAAGCCTTGACTCTCGAATGCGGCCAACATTTGTTGTCGCCGCTGTGTGTCGAAGTGTTCCTCCGCGATCCCCTCGCTGAGTCTCAAGGCGAGTAGCCATTTTTCGATTTCACGCTGTGTGGGGGTGAGTTCTTCGCGCCATTCGATCGGACGACGCCCCGAGTGGAGTGCTTCGTAATAATCGCTCAGCGATGAGACGTTTTTCGCTCGAATAAATCGTTCTGAATCAAATGAATGCGCCGACGGGCCGAGTGCAAGATAGGACTGGCCGTTCCAGTAGTTCATGTTGTGCCGGGATTTCCATCCTGGTTTTGCAAAATTCGAGATTTCGTAATGTTCAAAACCGGCGCTTTCAAGAAAGTGATCAATCCAGAGGAGGTGTTCGAGTTGCTCTTCCTCGTTCGGAAGTTCCTGGTGCATCGGATGATCGGAGGGGAGTGTGAGGAGATAGCAGCTGAGGTGCTTGATGGGGAATCGCAGGGCTTCCTGAATTGACTCTTCGAGGGTCGAAATCGACTGCCCGGGTACGCCGCAAAGAAAGTCTACCGAGACATTTTCAAAGCCCGCGCAGAAGATTTCGTCGAGAGCTCGGATGGCGATCTCCCGTGTGTGGATTCGTCCGAGGCGCGCGAGTAACTCGGGGGCGAGGGATTGAATTCCCAGACTGACTCTGTTGATCCCCAGCTTTCGGTAGGCCAGCAGCTTTGCCTTGTCCACTGATGACGGGTTTGCTTCGATCGTCCATTCGAAATCCGCCCCGTGTCGAGCTTCGCTCAGAATCGGGTTGAGTGCGGTTTCAAGAACATGCGGTGCAAGGAGCGTGGGCGTCCCGCCGCCAATGTAAACCGTATCGAGCCGATAGGGAGGAGCGGGCCCGCGCTCGCGGGCAACGAGCCCGGCTTCCAGGCGGAGAGCGGTCGCGAATTGTTCCAATAGCTCCGGCTCGCGGTTGCCGAGCGAATAGAAATCGCAGTAGTGACACTTCCGTTCACAAAAAGGAATGTGGACGTATAGACTACTGCAGGCGTTCATGCGCGAATGATAGCCCGGTCGCGTTCGCCGTGCCAAGACGCTTTTCGTATCGTGAAATACGCTCGCCTTCGATTCTATAAAGCATGTCGATCGGATGCTTCGTCGCGATTCGGGCGATCGTTTGCACCGTGAATCGATTGGTGAGGAACGACTTGCCGAATTGGGCAAACGCTTTGACGAATGCCGAGGGCTTGCTATCCTTCAGCTTCGACATTTCGAGCAGGTGCGCGCGGATCTTGAGGATCGCTTTTGCGGTTGCCTTGGCAAACTGCTTTTTGCAGTAGGGAATGTCTTTTTCCATCTCGTTCGTTTCCGTATTCAAGCTCGCCCGGCAGATATCGTCCCGATCGGTGCCGTTCGCGAAGTAGTTCGCGATCAACTCGGAGGAAACCTCGTCGAACGCACGACTTCGGTTTTCGGCGAGCTCGATCAGCTCGTCGGTGGACTCCTGTGAAAACATCATCCTTAAAATGGAATGCGTGTAGCCGAGAGTCTTTGTTTCCGGAATCCGCACGGCAAGTTCAGGGTTGAAGCCGGTCTGCTTGATAAGCTGGCCGATCTCGTGCCTCAGGCGTTTGGGACTGGTTTTTGAGTTCTCATAAGCCCAGACATACTGACCCCAATGCCCCTTTTTAGTGTTTCCGTCCGCTTCACGAGTAACGTAATGTGTTCCGTAAAAATCGCTGGCGCTTCGTCGGCCGATGAGGAGGGCGCCTCGGATGACCTTCTCGTTCAGATAGATTCCGTAGTTCACTTTCGATTCTGAATTGTTCTGATGATAGAGGACGTCCGAAATCGTATGGATCGTCCCGGTCGTCTTGCCCAGGTAGGCCGCGAATGGAAATCCGATACTCAGGGTCGTTAGCCGTCCACGAGTCTTGTCATGGGACGAGGCAATGCGTTCGACCGGGCCTTTCCCGTCAAATTCATTCGCGAGGAAAAGGTTGCCGGTCATGGCGTCTTCGAAAGCCGCGACCCCTTCGGGGGTATCGAGCCTGAACGAATAAGAGAAGCGATCATCCGTGCTGCCAAAATTCGAGTTGTCTATCACCGCGGTGAGTGCGCCGATTTTTTCAGAAAGGGATTGGATGAGCCGGTTGGTGATTTTCAAGTAGACTTTGTTCTGTTCGGTTTTTTCGACATAGTAGGCCCAGCGCCCGATTGCAAGATAGCGCACTTCGGCGACAGCGGTGCTTGAGCTGCCGATTCCGCCGGCGAAAAGGATCCCGCCAATGGTTTCATATTGGAGCTGGTCACCCACGGCCCAGGATTCGAGCTCGGCTGCCTTCTCGGGTATTCGCATATCGGGCATTCGTTCGGGTTTGGTTCCGGCGGGAACGAACCGGTTCGTCATGAGCTTTTTCCCGGCGATCGGGACCACTCCGGCATAAGGATTAAAGTTGAGCGGCGATGAGAGCACCGAAAACACGGCGGCAGGAGCGATTCCCGCTTCAATGCCGAGTGTCTTGATGAATCGATATCCGACCTGGTCTTCGTCGAGCGAGAGTGTTTCGATATCATTCGACATCCCCTTGAAGGAGTGGGGTGTGAGGTTCACAATCCGCTTCTGGTTGTCCGCCCCGAAGAAGACGGCGGCGCCAAAGTCAAACGGGTAGGTCTGTTCATAAAAAGGGATATCGAAGTGGTAAGCGTAGCCGGAAGTTCCGCGGTATTGATGGAAGCTGTTCGCGTTTGGATTGCTGGAGTTTGCTTGCGAGAGGAGTGGGACGGCGATGCATCCCATGGCCAGCAGGGTGGTGATCGAAATATACGCGAATGGTTTTCGGCTCATCTTCTTCATCGTTGGACTCCCGGGACTCCCGGCTGGTGAACGGCAGGGTGGCCATTCATCGGCGAGCCCCGCGAGGTTATATTACCCGACAGCCCAAGTCAAGAATGTGTGTTGTAATTATAGCCGGAAGGTATGTTAAGGAAATTACAGAGAATTTTTATGTCAGACAATTCCTTGACTTGCACCAAACTTGCGCACGGCTCGATCTGGGGACTCCGGCAGAATAGTTGAAGAATTCGTGACGCTGCGGACTAAATCGTTCGAACTCGGCGCGCGGGTGGGAATTGCTTGTGCAGCCCGGAATAATGAAGATCTCGTCGCGGGTTGGCGATGAAACCGGCGTGTAGTGGGTGAAATTCGCTGATCGGGCATCGCACACGAAGACTGCTGGCAATTGAGAGAGTGCGGTTGGCATGGTCGCGCGCGTCTTCGCGTCTTGAAGACGAATTCGCGAGAAAAAAGTTTTGAAAAGAGCGGCGCGAGCCCGGAGCAGAACGCTGCGGAATCCGCCAGCACTTCCGCCGGCGGAGTCGGAAATAAGTGCGAATCAATTCGGGCGTTTTTTTGCAGATTATTCTTGACGACATTTCGGCTCTTCAACCGAGTCGTTGTCGGATTTCTTCTATAAAGGACCTGAAATCGGCGCTGTTTCTTTCGTTTGAAATGTTTACAGCTCATGGTCCGCAGTTTCATCGCCCTCGAAGCTTCTCGCTCTCAAGGCAACGTCGTGCGTTTTAGAGACCCGAATTTCCCGTGTTAGAAACCCTCCGATGAAACACCTCAAATCCCTTTCTGATTCGGATCTACTCAGTCAAACCTAATCGCTTGTCACGCGCGAACGTGAATTGACCACCGAGCTTCTGTGACACCTCCGTGAAGTGGAGGTGAGGCGTCTTTATGCAGGACAAGGGTACAGCTCCCTTTTTGATTATGTCAGGCGGGGGCTTGGCTATTGCGAGGGTAGCGCAGACAGAAGGATTTCGGCGATGCGTTTACTGAAGGACTTA
>DATDSK010000139.1:0-13130 GCA_035291325.1 Bdellovibrionota bacterium
TTCGCGCCGATCACGAACGCGACATCACAGGTTGAAAACTCGCTGTTGATCTCATCCATTTCAAAAACACAGTCGTACGGGATCTCGGATTCGGCGAGGAGCACGTTCATGTGCCCGGGCATGCGGCCGGCGACCGGATGAATCGCGAACTTCACTTCAACTCCCTTTTCAACGAGCGTATCGTAGAGTTCCTTGATGGCATGCTGGGCCTGCGAGACGGCCATTCCATAACCCGGGACGATGATGACTTTGGACGAGTTTTCGAGCATGAACGCGACGTCTTCGGCCGAAGCCGCTTTGACGCCCTTCCCGGCGGGGCTTGCGGCGGCGACCGTGGCATCGCCGCCGAATCCGCCCAGAATCACGCTGATGAACCCGCGATTCATCGCTTTGCACATGATGTAGGAAAGAATCGCGCCGCTTGAGCCGACTAACGCTCCCGTCGTGATCAGAAGATTGTTGCCGAGCGTGAACCCGGTCGCGGCCGCTGCCCAGCCGGAATAGGAATTCAGCATGGAAACGACGACCGGCATATCCGCGCCCCCGATCGGAATGATCAGCGTGAATCCCAAGACGAGCGCGATCAAGGTCATGATGAGGAACGGCAGCAGCGTATCGGACGCGACAAACCAGGCCCCACAACCGAGCATCAGGAGCGCCATCGTCAGGTTCAGGAAGTGCTGCCCCTTGAAGACGACGGGATTCGAGCCGAGGAGGCCTTGGAGTTTTCCGAACGCGATGAGTGACCCGGTGAACGTGATGGCGCCGATGAAACTTCCGGCGGCGAGTTCGATCATGAGCGTGGAATTGACGTGTCCCGTTTCGTGGTGGGCGAAGTAGGTGCCGATCGCGACCAGCACGGCCGACAATCCGACGAAGCTGTGAAGCGCCGCCACGAGCTGCGGCATCGCGGTCATCTGGATCCTCAAGGCGACCGTGCTTCCGATGACGGCGCCGATCGCGAGGCCCGCGGTCAGCCAGCCGTAGTTCTTCACTTCCGGATTGATGATCGTGGCGACGACGGCGATCAACATTCCTATCATCGCGAAGAGATTGCCCCTGAGCGCGGTCTTCGGCGAAGCGAGGCCTTTCAGACCCAGGATGAATAAGATCGTCGCGATCAGATAAACAAGAGAGAAGATGTCCTGATGAATGCTTGTCATGTGGTCACCCGTTGCTTTTCTTCTTATTCTTGAACATGGCGAGAATCCGGTTCGTGACGACGAATCCTCCGAAGATGTTGATCGAAGCGAGGAGAACTGCGAAAAATCCGATCAGCTCGATCGGGCCGGTCTGCCCCTCGTCGGGATGAAACCCCGCGACGAGAATCGCGCCCACGACGACGATCGCGCTGATCGCGTTCGTAACGGCCATGAGCGGCGTATGCAAGGCCGGCGTCACTCCCCAGATCACGTGGTACCCGACAAAGCAGGAGAGAACGAAAACGTAAATTCCGATCATAGTTGGCGACATAAGATACTCCGAGTGTTTATTTTTTCTTGAAACGGATTTCGCCGCGGTAAACCGCCAAAGCCGCCGCGATAATGTCATCCTCAAGATTCATCTTGAGTGCGGGGCCGTTCTGAGGGTCCTCTTGCACGAGCAGGGCGAGTAGGTTCGCGACGTTTCGCGCGTAGAATTCGCTCGCGTCCGCGGGGACGAGCGCCGCCCAATTCGTGATGCCGACGATGGTGACGCCGTGTTTGACGATGATCTTGTCAGGTTCGGTGAGTGGGCAATTGCCGCCGGTTGAAGCAGCCATGTCGATGATCACGGAGCCGAAGCGCATGCCCTTGACGGCTTCTTCCGTGATCAGAACCGGCGCTTTGCGACCGGGAATATTGGCGGTCGATATAATGATGTCAAATTTCTTGAGTTTCTCGTTCAGGAGCGCCTGTTGTTTTTGTTTTCCCGCTTCTGAAAGTTCTTTGGCGTATCCGCCCGTTCCGGTGCCGCTTTCCTCAAGATCGAGCTCGATGAATTTCGCTCCGACTGAAGTGATCTGCTCCTTCACCTCGGGGCGGATGTCGTAGGCTTCGACCATGGCGCCGAGTTTTTTCGCGGTCGGGATCGCCTGGAGTCCGGCGACTCCCGCGCCGAGGACGGCGACTTTCGCGGGCTTGGCGGAGCCGGCTGAGGTCATCATCATCGGAAAAAACCGTTTATATCGCGTCGCTGCTTCGAGGGCCGCGCGGTAGCCGGCGATATTGGCTTGGGAGGAGAGCGCATCCATCGATTGGGCCCGCGAGGTGCGGGGGAGCAGCTCCATTCCGATGCTGTCAACCGCTCCTTGAGCAAGCCGCTCGAGGAGTCCGTCGTTGAGGTAGCCGTCCAGGAACGAAATGAGGAGAGCGCCTCTTTTCATTTTTGAGACTTCGGCGGGAGTCGGACGATTGAGTTTCAAAACGACATCGGCGCCGAGCGCCGCCGTCGCATCGCCGAGTTCGGCGCCTTCCGCGGAATAGGCTTCATCAGGAAAGCCTGCCGACGCGCCTGCGGACCGTTCAACCATCACTCGGAAGCCTTGTTTAATCCATTTTTTGACTGAAGTCGGGGTTCCCGCGACTCGAGTCTCGTGATCCTTGGTTTCCTTGGGAACGCCGAGAACGACTTTGTTTTTTGACATAGGACAAAATACTTACCACCTGAATCAGATCACCGGAACTACGTTTTGTGCTTCAGGTCCTTTCTGTCCGTCATAAAGGTCGAATTCGACTTCCGCGCCTTCACGAAGGGTTTTATGCCCGTCGCATTGGATCGCGGTGTAGTGGACGAAAATCTCGACTCCGTCTTTGCTTTCAATGAACCCGAATCCCCTCGCGTCATTGAACCATTTCACCTTGCCAAGAGCCATCGTCTGCCCCCTCGTCTGTTGGGTATCGCTCGGGCGTCGTGGTGATTAGCGTCCCCGAGCGGCCTAATATCAGTGTGACGGAATATGACTGGAGTTGTCAAAAACGAGAATCAGTTGACCTTATTGGTCTGACTTTGTGGGCGATCGAGCTGGGGGTCTCCGGTGAAATCAAAGATGATTTCGTCGGGAGCTGCGTATCCCAGAACTCGCCGGATCTCTCGTTGCTGCACCACTTTGCTCTTTTCGAGTTGTTGGGACTCTGTTTCGAGCCTTCTGAGAAGGGTTCTGAGATCTTCGGCCTGATTTTTCCGGGTATCCAGGAGGTTCCTGAGCCGGACCAGTTGCATCACGCCGGGAGATCCGAACTGTGCCGGAATGCCGACGAGAAGCAGGAGCCAGCAGCCGAAGATGCCCAGCCAGAGCTTTCCTGGAGTGAGCCACTTCCGGGTTTTCATCTTTGAAATTTTCCGTAAACCGCCGGTCCCGCGAATTGGGCTCGCGCACCGAGCTGTTCTTCAATCCGGAGAAGCTGATTGTATTTCGCGATCCGCTCGCTTCTCGAAGCAGATCCGGTTTTGATTTGACCGCAATCAGTCCCGACCGCGAGGTCGGCAATCAGGGTGTCTTCGGTTTCACCGCTTCGATGCGAAACGATGGAGCCGAAGCCCGCCTGTCCCGCCATCTTCATGGTTTCGAGGGTTTCGGTAACCGTTCCGATCTGGTTCAGTTTGATGAGGATGGCGTTCGCGATTCCCGAATCGATTCCGCGTTTCAGGAGCGCCTGATTCGTGACAAAAAGATCGTCGCCGACGATCTGGATCTCGGAACCCATTTTCTTGCTGAGTATTGCCCAGCCATCCCAATCATCCTCGGCCAGGCCGTCCTCGATCGAAATGACCGGATAGGTATTTGTCCAGCGCTGGTAAATATCGACCATTTCTTCGGCGCTGAGGCGTTTCCCTTCGAACCGGTAAACGCCTTTGCGGTCGAAAAACTCGCTGGCCGCGGCATCAATCGCGAGAAAGACATCGCTTCCCGGGCGATAGCCCGCATCACGAATGGCCTGAATAATGGCCGTCAGGGCCTGTTCGTGAGGGAGTTCATCCTCGAAAACGGGCGCGAACCCACCTTCATCCCCGACGCCGGTCGAAAGTCCTTTTTCGTTCAGAATGTGTTTCAGCCGATGAAAAATTTCGACCCCCGCCCGCAACGATTCGGAAAAGCTTTCGAAGCCGGCGGGCACGATCATGAATTCCTGGATTGCGAGCCCGTTGGCGGCGTGCTTGCCGCCGTTCAGGATATTCATCAGCGGAACGGGCAGGGTCGTTCCGTGCGTGCCGAAAGTCGAGCTGATCAGCTTGTACGTGGGGATCCTTTGGGCGGCTGATTGCGCCCGCAGAAAAGCCATGCTGACGGACAGAATCGCGTTAGCCCCGAGTTTTGACTTGTTCGGCGTTCCGTCGAGGTCCCGCAGGGCATCATCCAGATGGGACTGAAGGGAAAAGTCGCGTCCCAGAATGGCGGGAGCGATTTTTTCGCGGACATTGCGAACGGCGGAGAGGACCCCTTTGCCTTCGAATCTTTTTTTATCCCCGTCGCGAAGTTCGAGTGCTTCGCCTTCGCCCGTCGAAGCTCCAGACGGAACCAGTGCCCGGCCGATGACGGTTTCGCCGGCGTGTTTCGGATCATCAACTGCGATTTCGACTTCAATTGTTGGAAATCCCCTCGAATCCAACAGTTCCCGAACGAGCATGTTCCTGATCTTGGACATGCGAAAATATTTTCATACCGTACTCAACGAGGCAAGAGACTTATCGTTTGCTTTCTTTTCCCCGGCCCCGGCTGTGCTTCGCGCGAACAACCGTTTTGATATTGCCGCGGACATTAAAATCCCCGACTACTTCGATTTCCCAAGGGTCAAGCAACCGGATCAGGTCATCCAAAATGACGTTGACGACGTCTTCGTGAAAAATGCCCCGGTCGCGATACTGGTTGATGTACAGTTTCAAACTCTTCAGTTCGACGCACCAGTTTCTTGGGATGTACTTGATGTGCAGTGTCGCGAAGTCAGGAAAACCGGAAGCCGGGCAGACGCACGTGAATTCGGGACAGCTGAACTCGACTTCATACCGCCGGACTTTGGTACGGTTCGGAAATCTTTGCAGGCGCGCTTCGCGGATCAGTTTCGCGCCGTCAGGACGCAAGGTGGATAGGGCGATGGAAGTTGAGGACTGTTGCGTTTTCATGATGGTTTTGTTCATAGCACAGGAAAATAAAAAAGCCGATGCATTCGGAATGCATCGGCTTAGTCAGGTCTTTTACGGTTTTTGGAGGATTAATACCCGGACGATGTCGAGTCACTCTGGCCGGTCTGGCCGCTCTGGCCGGTCGTATCGCCCGAAGTAGGCGGTTCCGTGCCACTCTGATCCGGGCTGGTTGCCGGGGGGCTCATCTCGCTGCCGGTCTGGCCGCCCATCTGCTGTTCCTGACGGCGTTTCGCATCAACGCACTCTTTGAACGACTTCGTGCCTTTGCGATGCGTGACGCCACTTTCATCGGTGCAACTCTTCGCCGTGCGCCAGCGATCCGAACGGGCCTGTTTGGCGCTTTTCGACGTGTCCGCCGAGCTCATGTCACTGCTCTCTCCACTCTTTGCTCCGCTCATGTCACTGGTGGTGCCTTCTTTGCTGGGCGGAGTCGTCGTTTCACCGGATGTCCCTGCCTGATCCTGCGTCATCGTACCCTGTGTAGTCGCGTCAGAACTCCCGGTATTCGAGGTGTCCTGGGCATTAGCGAGCGCGACGGCGAATCCAATGGCAAGACCTGTGGACAAAATTGCGATCAACCTTTTCATACGAATCTCCTTGTTATGAATCCGCCTATTTGCAACCCAGGTGCCACGAAACGCTCAGCTCAGCCGACCTTGCGCACCGCTCTCCCGTAGGAGCCGCGGACTTCAGCTGTTTCGATCGTGAACGGCTGAATCGCTTCAAGCAGCTGATCCGCCGTAACACGATTCGGAATCGTGCCGATTCCGGCGCGAAGCGCGAAAAGGCGAAAAGCATAATGATGAGGGCGGTCCTGCAAGGGAGGGCAGGGGCCGGTGTACCCGAGTTTTCCGAGGCCGTTGACGCCCTGGCGGATCCCGTTCGGAAGTGCATCTTGAGGTGGAATGCCGGCGGGGAGATGCCGGATATGGGCGGGAATATCGTAAATCACCCAGTGACTGAAAGGTTTGCCGGTTTTAACGGAATCGAGATCCTCGGCCAGCATCGCGAACAGCGCGGTCCCGTCGGGAGGATTCTCCCACCGGAGTTCCGGGGAAGAATTGTCGAATTCGCAAGTGTAGCGCGGATCAAAAAATCCGTGTTCGTCGAGAGCATCCGTTGTCAGTTGCATGCGATCACCCGGAACGCGGCAGCGCCGTGTTCGCGATCACAGTAGCGTTGCACAAACCAGGCCCGGCCAGGCGCGCTTTGCTGCTATCGGTCTATCGGTCGGAAATCGGCGGTGCGCTCGTCGGAGCGGAGGACGGGGTGCCCAACGTTACGGAAGTTTTGACCGGACTTACCGTCGGCGGAGGAGGCGACAGTTCTGAATCCGTCTGGTTTTCCTTGGGCGGAGGATCATCGTCGTCTTCATCGTTATCGTCGCGATCAGTTCCGCGCCGAGGCGTCAAATCAAGGGGCTTGCGCAGCATGAGACGATTTCTTCCGTCGAGCTCACGGCATTGTTTCGCCCGGACGAGCTTGAGGGTGTCTTGGAGTCGCGGCAAGCCTCGTTCAAGGAGGCGTTCATCCAGGTGTTCCGGGCCCGGCTCCGCGATGAATACGCTCTGCTGAAGGCTTCTGCGCCGGTCAACGCGCTCTTTTTGAAAGACAACATAGACGTCCGATTTTTCGCGGAAAAGACATCGGCCGAAAAAGGCACGTGAATCAAGAAGCACGGCTCTCGTCTTCGCTTCGAGTACTTTTCCCGGGTAAACAAAGCTTGTCAGAGTGTGCGCCAGCGCCCCCGTGGTCGGACGCAAAGCATATACCGCGGAGCTTTGAAGGCAGTTTTCGCACGGCCGACCCGTGAAAAGAAAGTACGGTGTTGAGCCTCCCAGGTCATGGAGGGCTCCGAGATATCGTAGCTCATGCAAATCCGTCTTCACTGGACGAGGCGTTTCCGTCCCGGACGGAGCGCGAAAATAAACGGTGCCTTGCTCGACCCTGTCCACGTCGATCGCGTTCTCGACCGGGGTCACCGGTTCGGCGGCGGCGATGAGAGGGGCGGTCCTCAAGAGAAAAAACAGAGAAGCTGAAAATAAGATTGTCGAATTCCAGGCGGCCATGGGGTGATTTTATGCGGAATTCGGTTTTTTTCGAAGAACATTCAGGTGTAGTCCTGATTTTCTTCGTGGTATAGAGGCTGTCTGACCCGGAGGAAAAATGGAAAAAATCTTGGTGTCCTTGGAATTCACGCCTAATCCCAATACCCTTAAGTATCTGATCAACCGCTCGTTCCTTTCGCAAGGGGCGGCCAATTTCAGGAACCGGAACGAAGCCGAGCAGAAATCCCCGCTCGCTGTTAAGTTGTTTTCGATTCCCGGGATCGAGGGGGTCATGGTCGGACGCAATTTCGTGACGGTAACCAAGGCCGAGGATGGTGACTGGGACGAGGTGCATCAGAAGTGTTCCGCGATCATCGAGACACATTTGACTGACGGTCTTCCGGTGCTGACCGATGCAGCGCTCAAAGAGCTGAATGAGACTCCGAAGAATGCCGGTTCAGGTTCCGATCGCATCGTGACGAGAATCCGCGAAATTCTGGACCAGGAAATCCGGCCGGCCGTCGCCATGGACGGGGGCGACATCGTGTTCGAAAGCTACAAGGACGGAATTGTCTATCTCCACCTGCAAGGAGCCTGCGCGGGCTGTCCGGGCGCGACAATGACTCTCAAAATGGGTGTTGAAAACAGGCTGCGAGAGGCGATTCCCGAAGTGAAGGAAGTCGTCTCGGTTTGAACACTAGCACCCCGCTTGCTAGGAAAGCGGTTATGCAAGGATCAAAAAGACAAACTCGGCTGGCCGTTGTTTTTGCTTGGGTCGGTATCACCGCCATTTCAGCTCTGAGCGGCCTCACGGGGTGCGCAACATCTCCCTTGGGACGGCGGCAGCTGATCGTCGTTCCCGAGGCGCAGATGAGTGCTCTCGGGGCGCAGGCTTTTCAGCAGATGAAGAGCGCGACGCCCACGGATTCCGAACCCGCGCTGAACAGCTATGTCCGTTGTGTCGCGCAGCCGATTACCGAAGCGGCGCGTGAAGCTACGGGTGTGAAAGATTGGGAGATAGTCGTTTTCAAGGATGACACGGCGAATGCTTTTGCACTGCCCGGCGGAAAGATCGGCGTCCATACGGGAATTCTCAAAGTCGCGAAGACGGCCGATCAACTCGCGGCAGTGCTTGGTCATGAAGTGGGACATGTGATCGCAAAACATGGTGCGGAGCGCGTATCTCAGAGTCTGGCGGCTCAGGGCGGGCTTGCGGCGCTGGATGCCGCGTTGGGGGGCCAGTCAGCGGGCCGTGAGCAGTTGCTGTCGGGCCTGATTCAGGTTGGCTTTCTCTTGCCGTTCAGCCGGACCCAGGAAAGCGAAGCGGATCTGATCGGCCTCGACCTTATGGCGAAGGCCGGGTTCAACCCTCGTGAGAGCGTGGGATTGTGGCAGAACATGGCTGCTGAAGCGGGGGGGAAGTCACCTCCCGAATGGTTGTCCACGCATCCCGCAAATCAGGCGAGAATAGACAACCTCCAGAAGCACATGCCGGAAGCGGTCGTCACGTTTAATCAGACCAAGTCGAACGGGCGAAGCCCGCAGTGTTCAAGGTAGGCTTTTAAACTACAAGTTGTTCCGGGTTGGATTTTATGGCGCGTGAAGCCGGGCCGACGCTCGACACGATGCCCGTCTGCTGTTTCCGCGGTTTTGCCGAGACGAAGCAGCCGAACTGCTTCCATTCCTCCAGGCGACAACTCCAGAGCAGCTTCCCTTTGTAAACCGTCATATCGGGGCAACCGTCGCACATGCTCATTCGACCGTCGCTCGTTACATCGATGGGCTGGATGATCGTGAAAGTCTGCAGATAGTTTTTCTTGAGGAGAGAGGAAGGTTTTCTGAGGTCAGAAAGCGCCTGCCTGGTCGCAATGGCAAACATCCTTTTGTCGAAGAAGCCCGCGAGCGCGGCTGACAACCGGCCTGCTCCGAGAAACTTGGGATGTGAGTAGCTGAGCCATGTTCCATGCACGAGGCGATGTCCTTGTTGAACGAATTCCATGAATTTCGGGCTCACATAACCGAAGCCTCGTTCCTTATTCGCGATCCGGGTGGCTAAGAGCCATTTCGTGCTGGCGGCGTCCTCCGTTCCATTAAGACAGGCGCTCGGTTCGTATTCGGGATCGGCTTCCTGAATTTTCGCGGCTACCTCGGCGGCACGAAGGGCGCGATCCCCGCCCCATGCGGTCGCCTTTTCGTAGGTGGCCGCGAGGTTCACCTGGCGCGCATGGGCGTAGAATTCAAATTCGCCGAAGAGGCGCGGTTCCCGGTACAGGATAAACACGACGGTATGAACGATATCGGGATGACGCTGCGCCCATTTCACGACTTCAGGAATATGATCGAGCGTGTCGCTTGTCACCGTTTGGTTGAATGAGCAGGAAAGGCCCCCTTCGCGCGCGAGCATTTCGGCATAGAATTGGCGTACCGGGTTCAGATCGGCTTCGGTTCGCGCGCGGACTCCTTTTCGTTTCTGTGACGTATCGATATGAAAGGTGAAACCGGCAACACCCGCCTTTTTCAGCTCGCGAAGGAGTTCGCGGTCAAGGGCCACTCCATTCGTGTTGATAATCGGCTTCCAACCTCTTTTCGAGATCATGCGCACGATATCGACGATCTGCGGATGAACGAGCGGGTCTCCGCCCGCGATGCTGATGCAATCACTATTTCGTAATTGTTTAAATACAGCTAAATCAGTCGAAATTTCATCGAGGGATTTGTGTCCTTCACTTTTATCGCGGTAACAGCCTTCGCAAGCGAGGTTGCAGCGGGATGTCACTTCAAGCCAGGAAATGCCATTATCGGTCAGCGTCCAGGGCAGACGATAATATCGTTGCGGGACGATCTCGTTTGTCATAAAAAACACCTCGCATCGGCGGGCCTACATGCAAGGTGAACACCAGACTGAATAGCGTCAAGGGGATCGTAATGGAAGAGACGTTGACGAGGATTTTCGGGCGGGGCGGAGAAATCGGCTTATGCGTTAAGGATTCAGGACGCAAAGTCAGTTTTCAAAACGACCTTTCGATCGAGCTCTGCGGTGAACAGCTCTCGAACGTCTGCAAAAAGGGCTGCATGGATCTCTACGTTTCGAATGAACTCTGTCCGGCGCGGGGTCTGGGGGCGCAGCTTTTCACCAATAAGAGAATCAAGGATCAGTTCGTCGATATCGTCGTGCTCAATAACGGTCGTGAGATCGTGACCCTGCTCTATCCGGTTGCCGTCAAGCACGAGCGTGAACTGGAATTTTTCAAGGACAAAGGCCTTTCGAAAAGAGAGTTTGAGATCGTGGAAAGGGTCGTGCGCGGCGCCACGAATTCGGAGATCATCAAGGAACTCGCGATCACCAAAGCGACGCTCAAGACTCACTTGAACAACATCTATAAGAAACTTCCGCCCGAGAGCCGAATCGGCTTCAGGCGGCGGGCGATGCAATAAGCAGTTCGCCCGCCGGGAATTTCCGACTTACTTCAACGGTTCGAAGCGTGCCTGGAAGAATCGCAGGTACTTCGGCTCGTAGACCATCTTCAGGCCGGCGATCTTGTGTCGCCTGGCGTAGAGCGCTTCAACGGATTCAACGAGCACGTCACAGTGGGCCTGGGTGTAAACCCGGCGCGGGAACGTGAGACGCACGAGTTCGAGCTTCGGATAATTGTGATCGCCTGTTTCCTTGTTCCGGCCGGCCGACACGATTCCGCGTTCCATCGCGCGAATGCCGGATTCCAGGTACAGCTCGGCGGCAAGCGCCTGGGCCGGAAACTGATCCTGCTTGAGGTGCGGAAGGAATTTTCTCGCGTCCAGGAACACGGCATGGCCCCCGATCGGGAGAACGATCGGGATACCGAGCTTTTTCAGTCTTTCGCCGACATATTCAACCTGGCCGATGCGCGCGCGGATGTGGTCTTCCTGAATGGCTTCCTCGATTCCGCGTGCCATCGCTTCCATGTCGCGTCCGGCAAGTCCGCCATAAGTGTGCAAGCCCTCATAAACGACGGTGAGGTTGCGGGCTTCTTCGAAAACATCCCAGTCATTCAGGGCGAGAAAGCCGCCGATATTGACGAGGAGATCCTTTTTGCCGCTCATCGTGCAGCCGTCGGTGTAGGAGCACGTTTCAAGCAGGATGTCCGCGACAGAACGATTTTCGCAGCCCTTTTCGCGATTCTTGATGAACCAGGCGTTTTCGATCGCGCGGGTCGCGTCCAGAATGACTTTGATCCCGTGCTGCTTGCAGAGGGCGCGTACGGCACGGAGGTTTTCGAGCGAGATCGGTTGGCCACCGGCCAGATTCACCGTGGCCGCGGCGGAAACATACGGGATGTTCTTCGCACCGACTTTGTTGATCAGGGCTTCAAGCTTTTTCAGATCGATATTGCCCTTGAACGGATGGGTGCTTGTCGGATCGTGTGCTTCATCGATGATCACGTCGACGAAGGTCCCGCCCGCGAGTTCCTGATGCAAACGGGTGGTCGTGAAGTACATATTGCCGGCAATGGTGTTGCCCGGCTTGATGAGAATTTTCGAAATCAGGTGCTCCGCTCCGCGGCCCTGGTGCGTGGGGACGAGATACTTGTAGCCGTAATACTTCTGAACCTTCTGTTCGAGGTTGTAATAATTGCGGCTGCCGGCGTAGGCTTCGTCGCCCATCATCATCCCGGCCCACTGATATTCGCTCATCGCGTTAGTGCCGCTGTCCGTCAGAAGATCAATGTAAACGTCGTCTGATTTAAGCAGGAACGTATTATAGCCCGCTTCATTGAGCGCGCGTACGCGGTCTTCCCGGCTAGTCATTTTCAGAAGTTCGACGGATTTGATTTTGTAAGGTTCAGCCCAAGATCTTTTTTGTTCCTGCATAATACCCCCTGATCGCGGCCTCATGATCGGGCCAGCGGTTTCGCATAATGATTGAATGGTTCGGAATATAGCAGCACGAACGCGATAAATTGAACAAAAAACTCCTTGATGCGGTGGGCTATCGAATGGACTTGGGCAATGGACTTGCAACACCGCGCGGAATGAGCGCTGAGACATGGATGGAGGAGGCTTTGGAGCCAAGTCCCGAAATTTCAAAGCTGATTTTATCGGCTCTTGACCAGGTTTCGATGGTGTCCGTCACGGACGGGGCCGGAAACTTTGAATATGTGAATGACCATTTCTGCAGGACAGCCGGATACTCCCGCGAGGAGCTGGTCGGGGCAAATGAACGGATTCTGAATTCGGGGTATCATTCGAGCGAATTCTTTGAAAAACTCTGGGCAACAATCCTGGCTGGCAGAATCTGGTCTGGCGAATTTCTCAATCGCGCGCGGGACGGGCGGCTCTTCTGGATTTCCAGCGTGATCATTCCGTTTAGGGCTGATCACTTTATTTCCATTTCGACGGACATTACCGGGAGAAAGAAGGACCACTCAGCCGGGATGGCCACGATCTCCGCCACGATGTCCCATGATCTGAAGAACCCTTTGAGCGTGATCGTGATGAACGCGAAGCTGATCCGAAAGCTCGCCGCCGATGATCCGATTGATGCCGATCGGGCGGCCACTATCCGAACCCAATCCGAGACCGTCGATGAAGCGGCGGGGCGACTCGGTAAGCTGATTGACCAGCTCCTGACCAAGTCCTGACCTGAGACCCTGGCATAATGACGGCCTCTCTTGCATATCGTCGCGAGTACGGGGTATACGAACGGGAATGGCACAAAAATTCGCGTTCACGATGCAAGGCGTAGGAAAGATTTATCCCCCAAACAAGCAGGTTTTGCGGGATATCTACCTGTCTTTCTATTATGGGGCAAAAATCGGCGTTCTCGGTCTCAATGGATCCGGCAAATCCACGCTGCTGAAGATCATGGCCGGCGTCGAGAAGAATCATAACGGCGAGGCGCGACCGGGTGACGGAATCACCGTCGGATATCTCTCTCAGGAGCCGGTGCTCGAGGAGCAGAAGACGGTTCGCGAGAACGTCCAG
>DATDSK010000140.1:0-3514 GCA_035291325.1 Bdellovibrionota bacterium
CCCTGATTGAGCCTCATGCTTTCACCTCGCACAGCAAAGTTCGCCAGAACTTTGCCGTATTCCCTGGCGCTAATCGCGCCGGTTCTTCCCTAAACCGACCTAACGTGAGCGGCCTCTTCACGATACGCGATGCCTGATCCGATTCGGAAATCCCCAGATACTTGATGCGAAATCGTTTCGCCAGAAGCTCTAGGCACGCGATCGAAGGAGCCCTTGGATACAAGTCTAACAGAATTTTTTGTTTCCTCACGGCCTGTGTGATTTTTTCATCATTCGGCCAGTGTCCGAGATATTCCACGGACAGATCGGTAAAACGTCCGACAACATTCTTCAGCCTTTTAAACGTCTGAACGCCTTCGGCACCATCCGTCACCCGATTGACGATGACATTGACTTCGCTGATTCCCGTTTCGGTCTTAAGCCTCTTCACGAGGGCGTAAGCTTCAGTGAGCGCCGAGTCTCCGGGAGTCAATACAATGACGGTCCCGGAACCGGGCGCGTGCATCCCCGATCTTGCGTCCACGAGAATGACATCCACCTCGTGATCCGCCCTTCCGAGGACTTCCAGAACGCGCCCGCGCGTCTCCGGGTCCGACTGCGTCAGCTCAAACAGTCCAGCCCCGGCGGGCACGAGCCAAAGGTTCGGCTCGACGCCAAAGACCGCCTGTTTCAGGTCGGCCATGCCGCGAATCACGTCTTCCAGGGTCGCGGTGCCGGAAACGCCAAGAACATCCTCGAGCCGCGAGGAACCGGTTGAAGCGATGCCATTGCCATCCACGAGGAGAACGCGATGGCCGAGCCTGGCGAGAAGAACTCCCAGATGAGCGACGAACGAACTCCTGCCGGCCCTGGTTACGCTTGCGACCGTAACCACCCGGGGAGAACAACTGTCGTCGGGATCCCCTTCACCGGAGTGAACGCGTCCGATCATTAACTTTCTAAGTGTTTCCGCCTGATCACTCACCGACAACCCCCTAGAGGTTCAGAATCAAAGACGCGACCCGTTCACGCGAAGCTTCCTCGATATCTTCAGGAACACGTTGCCCCGTCGTGAAGTAAAGCAATGGCAACTTCACTTTTTGGGAAACGTTATAGATCGAGCCGAAGATGGTCGCTTCGTCGAGCTTCGACATGATCAGCCCTTGGGGCCGGAATATGGAAAACCGCGTTGCCATATCGTACAGTTCAGAATCGCGCGTAATAACCGAGAGAACGAGGTGCGTCCTCAGGTTCGGAACAGACGAAAGCATCGCCTGCATATCCTTGAGGGACCCGGGATCCCGCTGCGAGCGGCCGGTCGTATCGACGAGCACGAGATTCAGGCTTTGAAAATCAAGAAGCGCGGCTTTCAATTCCTCCTGCGTCGAGACGGAGCGAAACGGGACATTCAAGATCTTCGCGTAAGTACCCAGCTGGTCAAACGCGGCGACTTTATAGCTGTCCAGGTTAATGAGGCCCACTTTGAGATTGCGCTTCAGGAGTGCCTCACTCGCCATCTTGGCGACGGTGGTCGTCTTGCCCACGCCGGTGGGACCGACAAGCGCGATCACCGCGGGACCATTCTGCTGATTTTCGGCTTCGATTCCGCCCAAGGGTGAGATCACCTCGGTGCTTTCCATGAGTTCAAGCGCGACCTGATCCAGAATCTCCTCGGGATTCCGGCCCGCGATTGCCCGTCCGGCGTTCGTCGCGCCCGATGCCCCGGCCTCAAACGACGCCTTTTTCACCAAAGCCAAAGCGTAACGCTTATCAACTCCGTTGATGATGAGCTGATCAAAACCGTCCTGAAGCAAGGGAGAGCTCAAGGCGCTCTGTGAAAGCAGCGCCTGCGCGCCCGATGCCGAGCCGCCCTCATCCTGCGCGTTCTTCATCTCCTCCAACATCCGCTTGAGCTGCCGGAGTTCCTCCTCGACGGTCATTCCGCCCTCCGCGCCGGTCGCGCCAAGCCTTCCCGCCGTCGCGCCCGATGCCGGCCGTTTGGAAACGCTCGGGGCCGAGGCCATTCCGAGCGGCTGCCGCTCGATTTGTTTCTCCTCGTCCGTGATGTCAATGTAGCGTCTGGCCGTGATCGGCGTTTCCTCGATCGACGAAGGTTCGATTTTGATGAGCCCCTTGGGCGCGCTTCCGGCCCGCGCAAGCGCCGCGGCTCCCGCGCCCTTGGTGCTCAACTCCACCCGGTCACGGGTCGTCTGGGCGCGAGCCATGTGCTTTTGCGTGTACTTGTCGAAAAGTTCGGCCTGGCGGCTCGCCGGTAGCTTCTTTACAAGTGCCTTGTTCGGTTCGGGCAGCCTCGTCTCCACGAAGTTTTTCTTCTGGATCGATCTATCCGAAACCGCGGCCGTCACCTCGACGGAGGCTTTCGACAGGAGCCCGAACCCGCGCTTGTTTTTCTTCGTCTGAAGAATGATCGCCTCCGGACCGAGTTCGCGTTTGATGTTATCCAGAGCCTCCTGAATCGTCGGGGCCTCGAATTTCTTAACTTGCATACGACAACCTCACAGTTCCGAACGATTTCACGGTCACGTTCGAAGTGATTTCATTATGGGAAAGAACGACAATATTCGGAATAAACCGGTCAATCAGCGCCTTCAAATGCGAGCGGATGAGTGGGGAACAGAGGACGACCGCCTGATTGGACTGCGCCGAAAGCTCGATGGCCTGCCTGTTGAGCTGCGCGATGAAGCCACGGACGAACTCGGGATCCAACGAAAGCTGCTGTCCCTGGTCAGTCTGAATAATCCCGCCCGCGACCGTTTCTTCGATCGCGCGATCGAGCGTGAGCAGATTGATCTGTCCATCCGGCCCGACGAGCTTCTTGGTGATCGTCCGCGCGAGCGCCGTTCGGACATGCTCGGTGAGAATAGTGGGGTCCTTCTGCTGTTGCGCCATGTCCGCGAGCGATTCCAGAATAGTCCTGAGATCGCGTATCGAAACACCCTCTTTGAGCAGGTTCTTGAGAACCTTGAGAACCGCGCCGACCGGCAGAAGATTCGGAATAAGATCATCCACGACTTTCGGGGAATTCTGCTTGAACGCATCAAGCAGCGTTTGGAGTTCCTGCCTGCCGAGAAGCTCGTGCGCGTTCTGCCGGACCAATTCCGTGAGGTGCGTCGCAATGACGGTCGAGAGATCGACGACGGTGTAACCGGCGTAGGTCGCTTGGTCCTTCTGCTTCGGGGTAATCCAGATCGCATCCAGCCCGAACGCCGGTTCTTTGGTCGGAATTCCGCTCACCGGCTCCATGACATTGCCCGGATCCATCGCGAGAAGCTGGCCAACCATGAGCGAACCCGATCCAACCTGAACACCCTTCAAAAGAACCTGGTAGTCTCCGGGTTTGAGTTCAAGATTGTCACGTATCCTGAGCGGCGGAACGATGATGCCAAGATCCAACGCGAATTGTTTGCGGATATTCGTGATACGTTCAAGCAGATCGCCGTTCTGGTCCGCGTCGACGATATTGATCAATCCATAGCCGACTTCGAGTTCCAAAAGATCGACCGGAAGGAGATTC
>DATDSK010000141.1:0-6815 GCA_035291325.1 Bdellovibrionota bacterium
AATGGAAGATTGCCGACATATAGTTTTTTACCCATGTAACCTCCTTAAGGCTTAGGGGCCGCTAAAGAGGACATGAGCACTATGCTCGAGGACTCTAGCGCGGACAGGACAAACTAACTGCAATAGTTTAGCATAATGCAGTGCGTTTCGCCAAGAAACAATTCGGGCTTTTCGAGGAAGCACCGCTCCTGATCGTAAAAAATGCCGCGGCACATACGCGCGCCCAAAAACTTGCAACGCCATTTGGACTCGTAAGTATTCGAATTTTTACGGTTTGCCAAAGTATGCTAGAATAGTTGACCGTACCTTTCTATTCGAGTCAAAATAGAGAATGGTGGCCAAGCGACCTTCTCACCGGGGATCTCCGACCTTTCTATTAGCGACTCTGATCGCAAGCTGCGTCGTTTCCATTTCGGTATTTCACTCGATTGCGCATGCTCAAACATGCGGCCCTGCAATTCGTCTCGACAAGGACGGACGCTCCATGTCTCACGTTCCCGTCAAGACACAGGAAGGCGACCTGGGAATCTGCTACGCCTTCGTGGCGGCACAAATGGTCGACGCGTACCGGTTCAGTCACGCCCCTCCCGAAGGTGATCGAGACTTTTCCAGGCTCACCTCGCCGCTCGCCGTCGCGACCCAAACACAAACCCATGATTACAACCGTGATCCAATTCTCAATGGGGGCGAAACGCATCGCGCGCTCGACGTCTTGAGGAGCAGCGGGTCGTGCGATTCCAGGCTCGTTGAAGGCCGCTTCAACTGGTACAGCAAACGTTTGGTTCTCGCCTCGATGAAGCCGTATCTCAACCGGGCCGCCTATGAGCGCGCGGTTCGCGATTATGAAGCCGAGCAGAAAAAAAACGAAAAATCCCGCGCACTGTCCCAGACTCCCACAACAGTGCCCCCGCTGGATAAGACCACCCGCGAATACCTGAAAACAAGGCCCGATGTAAAAAAAATGAGCCCGGATGAACTTTCGAAACTGATCACAAGGCTCCAGAAAAAAGACCCCGTGTTCCTCGAAAACATGAGCAGCTGCGACGGCAACACGAACGTAGCGGATACATTCGTCCAAAGCTTTTACGACGTCGTGAACAGCTTCTTCGAAAGAGGCGAGCGTGTGATCGAGCTAAACGCGGCGATCACACGCTCCTGCAGCGAAAAACCAAGACGCCCCTTCGAATACAAGGCACACACGCTCGAAAGAGGCGCGATCTATACCCGGAAGCTCCTGCAAAAAATCATCAACGAACGGCTGAGCGGGCCTGACCCCGTCCAACCGTTTAAAATCGGATTTTGTCAGAACATCCTGTTTCGGGGGAACAGTTACCGCGGTGTAACGAATATCGGACTCACGACCCTTCTTGCCAAGAACTGCCAGCCCCACGCGGCGCTCATTATCGGTCGAAGGGTAAAAAACGGAACATGCCAGTTTCTCGTCAGGAACTCCTGGGGGACAAGTTGCTGTCCCTATTCACGGGAGTGGGACTGTGAAAAGGGGAACATCTGGGTCGATGCTGATTCCTTGATGGAAAACGTCTACAATGTTTCATACCTTGAATAAACGCGTACTGGTCACAGTTATTTCGGCATTTCTCTCGTTCGGAGTCGCCGCGGTTCCGAATGCGAAGCAGTCCCTTCAATTCGCGATCCCGAATAATCCGGATAGCTCCCACACGGCGAAAAAGAACGTCGAATTCGTCGTCGTTCCTGAACGTCACCTGATGATTTCATCCGGATGTGTGAAGAGCCGCGCGCCGGGCAAAATTGTTTTCGACTGTGCGGCCTATCGCGCTCTGCGGATCGCAAGTACGATTCAACTCCAGCAAGCGCACTACGCCGGTGGACATCCTGGCGCCGCCATTTGCCGGAACCCGCTTGGGGGTGAATTCGTGATCGGAATCGAGAATACCCCCGAGCGCGACGAAAACGGCTTTTGCCGCTTCAAAGACGGCTCTATCGTCGATGTGGGTACGATCTTCAGGTACGCTCTTGATCACCTCACACCGGAGTGACCCGGCGGGTGATCAGCGACGTCAGCCAGCGGCTCGCAGCCGGGCAATGCGTTCTTCAAGCGGCGGATGCGTCGAAAAGAACCGCATAAAGCCTGCCGGGCGGCTCGAAATCTTCAAAGCCTGAACGGCGGGCTGCGCCTGCGGATCAACCAGCTCATAGGTTCTCCGCAAGGCTTCGAGCGCCTGGATCATGCTGTCTCTCCCGGCGAGACGCGCACCGCCCTTATCCGCGCGAAACTCACGCCAGCGAGAGAACCAGGCGACAACGATCGAGCCAAGAATCATGAACATGATCTCGAGGATGAACTGTACGATGAAGTAGCTGCCACCCGCGAAACCCCGGTCACGATCATCCCGCTCGCCGCGCATCGCCTGCATCAGCGCGAATGCGATCACTCGCGAAAGAAACATGACGAACGCATTTACGACGCCTTGAATGAGAGTCATGGTCACCATGTCGCCGTTCGCGACGTGCGCGATCTCATGTCCGAGCACGCCTTCAATTTCCTCGCGCTTCATACGGGAGAGCAGGCCGCTCGAAACGGCAACCAGGGCGCGTGACTTTGTCGGCCCCGTGGCAAAAGCATTCAACTCAGGTGAATTGTAAATTCCCACTTCCGGCATGACGGGAAGATGGGCCGCCCTTGCCAGGTCATAAACGATTTGCAAAAGAGCCTGGAGTTGGGGGTCACGGGTATCCGGCGTAATGAGATGGACGCCCATCATCCATTTCGCCATCACTCGCGAAAGTGCCAATGAAATGAGGGCTCCGCCCATACCCCAAACAAGACAAAAAGCCATCAAGGAACCGTAATCGATTCCATAAGCCGTGAGGTAAGGTTGAATCCCAAGCACCTGCAGCACGATCGAAATCGTGATGATGACCAAAAAGTTAACGGCAACGAAAAGAAAAATGCGTTTGAACCATGCCATTTGAATGCTCCCTAGCTCTATTTATGGTGATGAAGAGGTCACAGTCAAGCGCTCGCGCTCAGTCGGGCGAGCAAACCGCCTCCCCCAAAAACGTCGGCCAGGTTAAAACGGAGGCCCGGGAAGAACCCCGAGCCTCCCATTCCGAACTTAACGCGTTGCGAGCTTGGCCTGTGCTTCTTTGACGGACAAGCGGCTGATTCGCATTCCGTAGAACGACCGTACGACGAAGTACAGTCCGACCAGGAAGAGAGCGATGCCCAGGTAAAAAGCTGTTTCCTTGGCGGCAACCGCGATCTCAACGGCCAGGAGTCCAAAGAGAGTCGTGAACTTGATGATCGGATTCAAAGCGACGGAGGAGGTATCTTTGAACGGATCACCAACGGTGTCGCCAACGACGGTCGCTGCGTGCAGCGGAGTCCCCTTCTCTTTCAGATCAACTTCAACGACCTTCTTGGCATTGTCCCAGGCGCCACCGGCATTCGCCATGAACATGGCCTGGAAAAGACCGAAAGCCGCGATCGAGATGAGATAGCTCGCGAAGAACGTGGGATCGAAAAACGCGAAAGCGAGCGTAAACGAGAAGATCACGCCAAAGATGTTCAGCATACCGGCTTGCGCATACTGGGTACAGATTTTCACGACTTCTTTCGAGTCCTTCACGGATGCTTTCGCATCGCTATCCAACCGAATGTGCTGCTTGATATACTCGACGGCGCGATAAGCGCCGGTCGTCACGGCCTGCATCGAAGCCCCGGAGAACCAGTAGATCACGGCCCCGCCGGTGATCAACCCGAGAAGAACCTTCGGGTCCAGGAGATCCAATTTCAGATTCAGGAGCAGGATGATCGAAAAAATCATCGTTGTCGCGCCGATCACCGCTGTGCCAATCAAAACCGGTTTCGCCGTGGCTTTGAAGGTGTTGCCGGCGGAATCGTTTTCCTCGAGGTAATGCTTGCCTTTGACGAAATCCGGCGTGAAGCCGAAATCACGCTGGATATCCGAACTCGCGCCCGCAAGATGCTCGACCTGCGAGAGCTCGAACACCGATTGCGCGTTGTCAGTCACCGGACCATAGCTATCGACGGCGATCGTGACCGGGCCCATGCCCAGGAACCCGAAGGCGACCAAGCCAAAGGCGAAGACCGCGGGATAAACCATGTACTGATCCAGCCCGGACGTGCTTGTCAGATAAGCGATCAGCATCAGACCGACCATGGTGATCCCCTTCCAGAAGGCGCTGAAATTGCCAGCGACCAATCCGGAGAGAATCGTGAGTGATGAGCCGCCTTCACGAGACGCCGCGACGATCTCCGCAACATGCTTCGACTTGGCTGAAGTGAAGACTTTCGTCAGTTCCGGAATCAACGCGGCCGCGAGAGTACCGCAGCTGATGATCGTCGAGAGCTTGAACCAGACCTCGCCCATGTCACCGATCAGCAGGTAGCTGGCCGAATACGTCACCAGGATCGACACGATCGAGGTAATCCAAACGAGATGGGTCAGAGGCGCTTCGAAATCAAAGTGGGGCTTATTTCCATAAAGTGCTCTCGAAATGAATCCGTTGAGCCAATATGAAACGATGGACGTGATGATCATCAGAATGCGCATAGCGAAGATCCAGACGATCAGCTTCGATTGGGTTTCGATGCCGTTCGGAGCCAAAGTAAGCTTTCCTTCGGCGTCAAAGCCCATGCCGACGGCGAGCACGATAAAGCTGATAAGCGCGACGCCGGTCACGCCGTAGGTTTCAAAACCATCCGCGGTCGGACCGACCGAATCGCCCGCGTTATCGCCGGTGCAATCCGCGATCACACCCGGGTTTCTCGCGTCGTCTTCCTTGATGTTGAAAACGATTTTCATGAGATCCGACCCGATGTCGGCGATTTTCGTGAAAATACCGCCGCAGATACGAAGCGCCGAAGCACCAAGAGATTCACCGATCGCGAACCCGATGAAACATGCGCCGGCCGCCTCGCGGGGGACATAGAGCAGGATGAAAATCATCATGAAGAGTTCGACGCAGATCAAAAGCACGCCGATGGACATCCCCGACCGAAGCGGGAGATCCATGACCTCGTAGGCTTTGCCGCGAAGGGAGGCGAAAGCCGTCCGGCTGTTCGCATAGGTGTTAATGCGGATGCCGAACCAGGCAACGCCGAACGAACCGAGAATCCCCAGAATGGACCAAAGAAGAATCAGAAGCACTCGAGAAAGCTCGAGGCCCTGCAGCACGAAAAAGTAATAAAAAATACAAATACCGATAAAGGTTTCGAGCAGGATCAGCAACTTGCCCTGCTGAAGCAGATACGTTTTACAGGTTTCGTAAATCAGATGCGAAACGTCCAGCATCGATTGATGGGCCGGCAATCTCTTGATTTTACGGAATTCGATCCAGCCGAAAAGCATACCGAGGAGACAGACGATCATCCCGAACCCGAGAATACTCGTGCCACTGATCGTGGCCCCAAAAAGGTTGTACATCGTGCTGAGTTCCGGGATTTTCAGCTCGACTTCGCTGGCAAATGCCGAACCGTTGAACGCAAACGCGGCAGTAACCGCGATCCAAGTGATGAGCCGTGTAATTTGGGTAATCTGAGTAGGCATGAGAGTCCTCATTTGTAATCCTTCGAATTGGAACGAATTGGAAAATTGTCTTAAGTGTTTAGAGTCATAAATGACCAAAAAAAGCTTGTCAAAGTATTTGAGCAAACCTTTCCGGTTTCGAAAGCCTGCAGTTTTCGCACTGACGTGAACTGCCGGGCCGTTCTCGGCTTTCAGTACAATTCAGTGACAATCCAGATCAGCACTTAACGCCTTGCGGCGATACCACTCGGATTGAAAGTACCTTCTCGTGTTCGCTGGATCGAAATGAAAGCAACCGCGAGACCGGCGATCCCCAGGAGGGTGAACAGCGCTGAAGCATGAAGAAACGTTCCGATCCGACCGTTCGCAACAACCGCACCGAGAAGCGAGACCACCCAAGCCGTCACGGCGCGATCAAAAATCGATTCCAGCGAAAGAAGAGTCGCTCGAAATCTCGTATCCGGAATCGCGTCGTTCATGAGCTGCCGCTGGATCGGGAAAGCCAGCCCCGTCGCCCACGACAGGACACTCAGCCAGAAGACGGCCCCCACCGCTCCGGAAAACGCGATCAGCGACATACTGATCGCGATCACCCCGGTCAAAACGAATATCGAATTGAAATCCGATTCGAGCCGAACCGAAATCCGTTTGCCCAGCCGGCCGAGCCCTTTTTGAAACTGCCCCGGATAGGCCGAACCCATCGCTTCAAAAAGCGTGATGACCGACATGATCCAGCCGAAGGAAGCCGGACCGAGATAACGCTCGGTCAAAAGCGGCTGGAACAAATTCACCTGGCAGACCCGCGAAAGGACGAAAATCGAAATCCCTTGCAGGATGATCAGAATAAGAACGGGGCGGGCTTTCAGAACCTTGAACACCGGCAGGAGATTCGTCGTGAGACGCGATTCGGTTTCTCCCGGCCGGCTGCCGCCATCGAGCGCACGGGGAAGGAAAAACGCGAAACCGAGAGAAACTGCCGCGGCGATCGCCGTTAGTGTGTATGGAAGCGAAAGCTTCCATTCCATCAGAACCCCGATTCCCGCCCAGAATAGCACTTTACCCGCGAGCGAATAGGCGCGCGCCCGGCCTTCGGCTCTCTTATAGAGGCGCGCAAGCCCGCGGCCGTCGAGATAATCGTAAAGATAAGCGCTCCCCGCCCCTGAAATCAGGGATCTCGCGAGCGCGACGAGCACGAAATGCCAGAGAAACCCGCCGTAGGTAGGCGCGAAAACCGGCAGGAGATTCGAAAAAGCCAGAATGACAGCCCCGAGTTTCAGACAA
>DATDSK010000142.1:0-29822 GCA_035291325.1 Bdellovibrionota bacterium
GGCCTACACGGATAGCTCAGGTGTCTATTATTCCGCTGACCGCAACTTCAGCGGCGGCGCGACTGCCCGCACGACCTCGGCAATCATAGCGACGACGAATGACCCGCTTTATCAGAGCGAGCGTTACGGGAATTTTTCCTACACTTTTCCGATGTCGAACGGGACTTATAGCGTCAATTTGAAATTCGCGGAGATCTACTTCTCAGCCGCGGGCCAACGACTTTTCAACGTCGCAATCAATGGCAGGACGGTCCTTACGAATTTCGATATTTACGCGAGAGCCGGGCGAAACGCCGCTTATGACCAGACTTTCCCGGTCACGGTGACGAACGGAAGCGTGAAAATCGATTTCATTTCGGTCCGCGATAACGCAAAAGTAAGCGCAATCCGGATCGTAAAAGCCACGACTCTCGTGCCGCTTCCGATTGCGACGCCCGCGCCGACACCCACGCCAACCCCAGCCCCGACCTCGGTTGCCGTTGTCGCTGGAGGCACAGCCTACACGGATAGCTCAGGGGTATACTATTCCGCTGACCGAAACTTCAGCGGCGGCGCGACTGCCCGCACGACGTCTCCAATCACCGGCACCACGAATGACCCCGTTTATCAGAGCGAGCGATACGGGAATTTTTCGTACACTTTTCCTATGTCGAACGGGACTTATAGCGTGAATCTGAAATTCGCGGAGATCTACTTCTCGGCCGCGGGCCAACGATTATTCAATGTCGCGATCAATGGCAAAACGGTTCTGACGAACTTCGATATTTACGCAAGGGCCGGAAGAAACGCCGCATACAACCAGTTCTTCACCGTTACAGTGACGAATGGAACGATGAAAATCGATTTCGTATCGGTCCGGGACAACGCGAAAGTGAGCGCGATTCGCATCGTAAGACAGTAACTGAAACGGTGATTTAAATAGCTCGCGCGCTTTCTTTTTCCTTGTCCGTATTGAAAGCCAGAGCCTTGCCGTGCAGTAATGCGTCCGCAATTTTCTGATGCGCGCTCCCGAGAACTCTTCCAAAAGTCGTTCGTGAAATATGCATCTTCTCGGCAGCGGCCTCTTGATAAAGCCCGTTCAGATCCGCAAGCCTAACCGCTTCCAGCTCGTCCATCTCAAGCATTACGATATCCAATTCGCATGCGGGTACACCTCTCGGCTTAAATAGCGTTACTTCGGGTTTCGCGCCGATCCGTCTGCAAATTTTTGGGCGTCCCATGGTTCTGCTGCTAGTGCCCGTGACCCTGGCAATGACCGTGAGTTTCGCCATGGTGTGCACAGGCATCTTCAAGAGACACCTCTGAAAGAGTACCGGATTTAAACGCCTTGACGATGTCTTGAACGGTTCCCGTGGTGCTGCGGTAAACCCGAATTTTCGCCGCCTGGCATTTCTGAAGAGCCCCCATTCCGATTCCGCTAACAACAAGACTCTGGATATTTTGACCCGAGAGCACTGCAAGCGGATGGCAGCCACCGTGACCGTGGTGTTGTTTCGTATTAATAATCGTAGTGTATTGCAGAGAATCCGCGTCCAGGATCAAAAACGCGGGAGCAGACCCAAAGTGCTGGCAAACTCGGCTCAAAAGCCCCTGATCCGAATCAATAGGAATACAAATGTTCACACTACCTCCTTTTGCTGTTTTGGCCCCTTTGTGGAAACCACTTGCCCGCGCTCTGTTTTTAGGCATATGTTCATAATTAATATCCTTGAGATCGTAAAGTCAACTGAGAAGAAGCAGGCCGAGCTTGTTTGCTTAATACAGGAATTAGAGAAAGACCCGATTACCTGGCCACGTGATTGCGGTCAGCAATTGTGGTACAGCATATTCCCGATATGATGAACCCCGCACTTGTTGCGCTCGAACTCTATTTGGAAGACGAACTCAAGGACTACCCGGACGTGAAGGTCACGTTTCGGGGTCCGTCTGGAACGCGCCGCAGCCCCGACCTTGAGCAGGACTATGACCCCTCGAGCAATGACATTCATCTGAAATCCGGCTTTTACGTCCGCATCGGAAGTCGTGAGTATTTTTTCCCTGCCGAGTGGGCCGGACAGGACCGTTCAAAAGTGGACGCACTTATCGCCGAGATCAGGAATCGGCACCCGGAGCGCTAAAAAGAGTTCGCCGAAAACGGGCGAAGGCGCGCCCAAGGCAATTCGATCAGACGTTAATGAAATCGTTTTCGCCATATTTCGATTCCGAGCATACTCATGGCAAATGGCAGCATAACGAGCCAAGCCGATAGCTCAATGGGTCGCGTTCCGAATATCGAGTTCCCTACCGATGTGTAATTGATTCCCAGAATAAGAAGCCATTCGATGGATACCCCGATAATGATCAATCGATTCGCGAATCCCTTCCGCCCTTGCCACGAATCTCTCGAATTCCTGCATATGAATACGTTAACCGTTTGCATTATCACGATTGCCGATAGGCAAGCCGTTTGGGCCTGTCGCTGAAGCAGGGAGTACTCCCAAACGTCCTGCGACACTCCAACGATTGTCGGGGACCATGACCATGACCCCTGTGACAACACGAAGAAATAGGCCGTCATTCCGGCAGCAGCCTCGAAGAGACCCAAGTATAGGTAACTTCGAACCAATATGTTCGCGTTCAATAAGCGCTCGTCACGATTTCTCGGCGGCCGCTTCATGACCCCGGGGTCTGCTCTTTCTGCCCCGAGTCCTAGCGCCGGGACCAAGTCAGTTCCAACATCGATCGCGAGAATCTGCGGAATCGTGAGCGGAAGTGGAATTCTGAATAATACAAATGCGAGATATGGAACTATTTCGGGCACATTTGACGTTAAAATATACGTGAGAAACTTTCGCATATTTTCGTAAACTGCCCGACCTTCCTCAATCGCGGTTACAATCGTCGCGAAATTGTCGTCGAGAAGAACAAGATCGGCAGCTTCTCGCGCTGCCTCGGTACCACCTTCGCCCATCGCGATACCCACGTCGGCCGCTCTAAGTGCGGGCGCATCATTCACCCCGTCCCCAGTCATAGCCACGCGCTGCATTTCTTCAACGCTTCGGGTGCTTCCGGACGAGGAGAGTCCTGAATCGCGGCGAGTCCTAAAAAGACAAGGTTCTTTTCCCAAAGATGCTTCGATTCGGTCAAATCGCAAGCCGGACGAAATGCGAACGCGAGAACTCGCATTCCTTCATGCGCCATGCTCTCGACCTCATACTCAATCTTGCGTTTCTCCTCCTCGGTTAAAGGAGTTTCAAGCCGGTCGACGTTCAAAACCGTCTCACATAGCGGCAATACCGATTCTGAAGCGCCTTTGCAGTAGATCCGCGGCCCGTCGCGAGTGAGGCATAGAACGGACCCGCGCCGGCGTTCACGATCAAACAAGAACCTGTCCAAAGTTCGGTACCGGCTTTCGAAGAGTCCACTCTTAAGAGCGAGCTCCAGAAGGGCCAATTCCATGGGATCGCCCATCCGCTCGTGACGGTCCCCCGCCCGGACGTCGGTCAGTTGATGACAAAGAAGAACCACCTCGAGAAAAGGAAGAGCTCGACCTCCGGAACGTTCGCGACCATAATGCCGATCGCGAAAACCAAGCTTACCCAAATAGACAACCCACTCCCCTGTCCCATCGTAAAAAACACAATCCCAAGCAGCGTGGCGAGAATGGCGATTCTTCGCGTCAACCGGACGATTTCCTTTTGGAGGGGCGACATGGCATCACCGGTCGCTTGAGCCAAATGCGCGACACGTCCGAATTCGGTGTGCATTCCCGTTGCAGTGACCACGACGCGAGCGTTCCCCGCAGTCACCGTGGTGCCCGAAGGGGCGAAATTATGAGGATACGGTGTCTGTTCGAGATCGGGATCAGCCACGAGCAACTGCGGCGATGACTCTCCCGTGAGCGATGCCATGCTAACGAGGAACCCACTCGCACTAAGTACTCGACAATCCGCCGGCACCCGGTCGCCCTCGCGAAGAATGAGAATATCTCCAGGAACCAGTTCGCTCGCGGAAATCTGAAGCATATTTCCGGAACGGACACACCTCACCTGTTCAGGCAAGAGACCCTTTAACGCCTCCAAAGCCCGTTCAGCCCGAAACTCCTGCCAAAACGAAAACGCGCCGTTCACCAGGATCACCGCGATAATGGCGATCGCCAGATTAGAACATTCCCTCGTGAGGACGGTGCCACTCCGCAAAAAATGCGAGAGCAGCCGACAACCACAATATGATTGCGAAAAAATGTGTGAACTGCGCTAAGAGCAAACGGATGAAACCAAGCCTACGCACCGCCTTGATGACATTGAAGCCAAACTCTGCTTGTCGCCGGCGAACCTCCTCATGATTTAGACCCTCTGAGTGGCTATGGAGAGCCTTCAAGGTGTCAGAAACCGAAAATGAATGAAGCTTTCGCTCGCGCATCAACCCTGGCCATAAATCGATTAACCTCTCATGCGACACGTTCATCGGGTGAGATTTCGCCTTCTTGGTCAAGTACGATCTGCGTAGTCCTGACTACCGCGTCGGGATTGAGGGAAATGCTGTCGATGCCGCAACGAACAAGAAACCTGGCAAACTCCGGATAATCACTGGGAGCTTGACCACAAAGGCCGATCTTTTTCTTTTTCGACTTGGCCACCCGTATTACTCGACCGATCATCCATTGGACAGCCTGATTTCGTTCATCGAATATGGGCGCCACAACCTCTGAGTCACGATCCACCCCCAAAATCAGTTGAGTGAGATCATTGGATCCTATTGAAAACCCGTCAAATATTTCCGCAAAACTTTCAGCGAGAAGAACATTGCTGGGAATCTCGCACATGACATAAATTTCCAAGCCGTTTTTGCCGCGATTCAACCCGTACTTCTTCATTTCTTCGACTACCCGCCGCCCCTCATCAACCGTTCGGCAAAATGGAATCATCAGCTTTATATTTCTCAAACCCATATCATCCCGGACCTTTTTTATGGCCATGCACTCCAGCGCAAAACCTTCGCGATATCGGGAATGGTAATAGCGACTCGCTCCCCTGAAACCGAGCATCGGATTTTCTTCGGCGGGTTCGAACTGGGTGCCGCCGAGCAGGTGCGCGTATTCATTCGTCTTAAAGTCACTTAACCGGACGATGACGTCCTTCGGATGGAAGGCCGCCCCGATCATACCGACACCTTCGGCAAGCTTTTCGATAAAAAACTGAGGCTTACTTGCGTAAAGAGCCGTAAGATCCTCAATTTTTGCTTTCGCTTCTGTATCCCTCAACTCATCAAACCGAAGGAGTGCCATTGGATGAACTCCGATCGTGTTGCCGATAATGAATTCCAGGCGCGCCAAACCAACGCCGTCATTCGGAATCATGGACAAGCGAAACGCCTCGCCTGGATCAGCCACATTCATCATGATTCGGGTATTCGGCCGTCGATCATTTGAGAGTTGCTCTGACTTCCTCACAAAGGGAAGACTTCCGCGGTAAACAAATCCTTGCGCACCTTCAGCACAGGAAACAGTTACACGCATCCCGTTTTTCAATATTTCTGTTCCCCGCTCGGTCCCAACTATCGCGGGAATGCCAAGCTCTCGCGCGACGATCGCGGCATGACAGGTTCTTCCGCCACGATTGGTGATGATAGCGGAGGCCCGTTTCATGACAGGCTCCCAGTCGGGATCTGTTTTATCGGTAACGAGGATTTCACCCTCTTTAAGGAGTTCCAGGTGCTCAGTTGAACGAATCACCCGAATGACGCCTTGTGCGATCTTTTCTCCAATACTGCTGCCCGTCACGAGAACTTCGCCTTTAGCTTTCAGACTGAAGGAATCCAGCATTTCCAGATTCTTTCTTGATTGAACCGTTTCAGAGCGGGCCTGTAAAATGAAGAGTTCCCCTGTTTTGCCATCTTTGGCCCATTCCATGTCCATAGGCGTGAAGTGGCCTCGAAAATGGCTGTAGTGATCTTCAATCAACAAAGCCCATTTCGCTAACGTCAGAATCTCTCCATCGCTACTCGCGAACTTCTTTCGCTCATCTTGGGGAACAGGAACATTCTTCACCATTCTCGCTCCACCGTTGTCATAGACGAGCTTGAATTCCTTGGTACCCAATCGCTTCTGAAGAATTGGGCGGAACCCTTCCTTTAGAGTCGGCTTAAAAACGATGTATTCATCCGGGTTCACGGAACCTTGAACCACGTTTTCTCCAAGACCATAGGACGAATTAATGAGAACGGCGTTCTTAAACCCCGTTTCAGTATCGATTGAAAACATCACACCCGCCGAGGCAAGATCCGAGCGGATCATCCGCTGTACACCAACCGAAAGCCCCACCTTCATGTGATCAAACCCCATCTCTTCACGGTAGGACAGGGCACGATCCGTAAACAACGATGCGAAACATCGTCGACAGGACTCAAGGAGCGAAGAAGCCCCCTGCACATTGAGATAGGTCTCCTGCTGTCCGGCAAAGCTGGCCTGCGGCAGATCTTCGGCTGTCGCGCTGCTCCGAACAGCAACATCCAACGCGTCGGCCCCGCTTTCCTGGCAAAGCGCATGATAGCCAGCGACAATTTGCTCCGACAAATCCGCCGGAAGATGCGCTCCGAGCATAAGGTGTCGAATACGCGAACCGCGCTCGCGATCGCCCCGCCCAAGTTCACGGCGAATGGCTGGTTCCAATCCCTCGATTTTCAAAAAATGCCAGTACGCCTCCGCTGTTATGGCGAACCCGTCAGGAATACGAATCCCTTTCGACGTCAGTTCGCGGATCATCTCCCCCAAAGATGCGTTTTTGCCGCCGACAATCGACACGTCGTTCAAACCAAGATCAGAAAACCGCCGAATGTAATTATTTTCCGATTTATTCGTCATATGAGTCCTCAAGAGAGAACTCTGCAATGCGTGTCTTGTGCCTCGACTGGGAGAATCAAGAGGGCATCAGTGACTCGGGTTGTTATCAGATCCTCGAGCTTTACTTGGCTGACTCAGCGTTCCTTGCGGGCCTTGCTGAGCTCTCGGCGGGCTCTCCTCTCGGAATCTGAATGACCGCGAATTTTCCGAAGCTCGCATTACAACTGCCGCGTGTTCTGACCTGATCAGGCGGAGAGGCCATTTTTTCTGCGATCGCTTCGTAATCATCTTCAAACGCTTTCATTTCCGGCGAAGAACCACTGTCAACACCGGATCTGTCCGGAACAAGATAGCCCCTGACCTTCGGGTCCGACCCGACATCTTTCCAGTTTTCTCCTTGTTTGACCGGAACATACTCGAATGCGTAGACCTGCTCTTCATCGATCTTAAGAAGCTTCCCTTGCCATTGTCCGAGCTTGCACCATTCGGAAAGTGGGAACGAAATCGCGCCCGATTTCGCCTGCTCGATCGGGCGATCGACAATATCTCCCAGTTGCTTGGCCGAGGCGGTCAAAAGCTTTGAATCTGATTTATTCGCTTCCGCAGTCAGAACCTTTTTTATTTTTCCCACGGATTCTGAAAAAAGCGCGGCTTCGGGGCCGTTCAAAATAATCGTGCTTTCCCGGGCCTTCCCGGGTTTACAGGTTTCCTCGCTCCACCCGTGCATGAACCCGTCCTTCTTCGCTCCCCTGTTATAATCTTCGCTTTTTCCGCCAAAAATGTTGTTCAGCATGATGAAAGCGCCGTCCGACCCTCGAACGACAAAACTATTCTTGCCGTGACTCAAAAGAAGATTGTAGCCATCCGGCGTGCTTTCGTAAGACGTGATCGTGGTTTCCACGCCACCGATGCAGGCGAACGCATTTGATCCGTAGAAAGCCAAAGCAAAACCCATAAAAAGTATTCGAGTCATTTTACCTTCCCCTCGCTTAAGGCGTTGCGACAGTTCTTTAAAATTTGCGATGAAATCCCCATTTTTATCCCTCTGGTCTGAGCCTCCGCTGTTGAGAGACTCTTCCAGATCCGTTCTGCTCCCGGGGTGCCCTTTCGAATAGAGCACCTCATCGCGCCCATCTGTATTTCCATCTGCTTCAAACCGATGCTAAGCACCGTAACTTTTCCGTAAAAGGCTCCCGCGAAGACGGGGGCGCTGAACAAAACAACCGCACAAAAAAACATGATCGATCCGAAAAGGCTGAAAGTAGATCGCACGACATCCTCGAAAGGGACAAAGCTGCCCTCAATTCATCGTACATACAACTTTGGCAAATGCAAACCGATGAGCCAAAAAAACTAATTCCCACCAGACACTATTCTTCTCACCTGCTCCAGTGCCGACTTTTCCGATAGCACCAGAATCGTGTCATTCGCTTCAAATCGGGTCCCGCCGCGCGGTACGAAGACATCGCCTTTCCTTTGCAGAAGTACGATGAGAGCGTCCTTCGGGATCGCCACTTCGATGATCGTTTTGCCGATCACGGGTGAGTTCGGGCCGATTTCAAGTTCGACGAGATCATTCTTGACGTCCGCCGCGGGAACATATTGCAATGGATATCTGAACTTCTCCTTCAGCGGGGCATCAACGCCAAGCCATTTCGCGACATAGGGAATAGAAGTGCCTTGCAGAAGTGTTGACGTCAGAACAATAAAAAAGACGATGTGGAAAATGGTATCGGCTTTCGCGATTCCTGCAAGCAGAGGATACGTCGCGAGAATAATGGGCACGGCACCCCGAAGACCGACCCAGGACACCATGAGTTTCTCTCGAAACTGATATCGTGAGCCGATCAGGGTGAGAAACACGCCTGCGGGACGCCCCACGAAAATAAGGAAAGCGGAAATAGCCAAGCCGGGAACCATTACCGCCGGGAGCCTGGACGGAAATACGAGCAAGCCGAGCGTCAGGAACATCGATATCTGCATGAGCCAGGCAAGCCCGTCATGAAAAAGGGTCAGACTTCTCTTATGGACGAAGTTCTCCCGTCCCAAGATCAACCCGGAGACATACACCGCAAGGAAGCCATTACCCCCGAGTACTTGCGTCAGACTGAAAACAATGAGCACGCATGAGATCGTGAAAACCGGGTAAAGCCCGTCATACTCCAGCCTGATACCGTTCAAGAGTCGCTTGATACCCTTGCTCAAGAAAAATCCGAGCAAGGTCCCGAGAATCATCTGTTGAAAGAACATCGGGATAAGGCTGAATTTTGAAACTTCCTGCTGCCCCAGTAAAAGCAGCAACCCGACGGTGAGAAACACGGCCATCGGGTCATTACTGCCCGATTCCAGTTCAAGGAGTGGCTTGATCTCACCTTTAAGACTGACTCTCTTGGACCGCAAAACAGAAAAAACCGCGGCGGCATCCGTCGAAGACATGATCGCGCCCAGCAGGAGCCCTTCCAAAAGCGATAGCTGAAGCACCACAGTCGCAAACGCCCCGGTCAGAATGCACGTTACGAGCACACCGATCGTGGACAAAAGAATGCCGCTACCGATTACGGGACGAACCTCACTCCATTCCGTGTTCAACCCCCCGGAGAACAGGATGAACGCGAGTGCAACCGTTCCAAGCCCCTCCGCGAGATACGGGTCGTCAAAATAGATCTTTCCGATTCCGTCAGACCCGGCGAGCATGCCGACCGCGAGAAAGAGCAACAATGCGGGAATACCGAGCTTCCCGGATGCCTTGCTCGCAATCACGCTGAAAAAGAGGAGGATCGCGCCTCCCAAAATCAAATATTCAATCGAAGACATGCCCGATAAAGAAGTACCATAAGCCGTCCGGAATAAGAATCCCGGGCGGCCGGTATGAAAATTGATGAAAGTCCGGTATGCAATGCGCGCTGCCCGGCAAAATAGGAACACTGCTTCTACTTCTAATTTCCGGCATTTTAGGCTGTGCTGACGACGCGCACGTCGTCAACGGGACGAGTCAGACCCGCGATCAAGAGGCCCTGTCCACGACCACGATTATCATCGCGCCCGGCAGGACCGAAGTCTCCATTCGCCCCGGAACACAGATCCTTTGGGTCAATATGGATAAAAAGAATCATTCCGTCACTTCTCCGATCGGTTTGTGGGATTCGGGCCGTATCAAGCCGGGAGAAGTGTTCACGCGCACCTTTGAAGAGGAGGGCGAGTTCGAGTTTGTCAGCGTCTACGATCGCGAAGTGACCGGTAAGATCAATAGCTCCCGGGGCGCCAACCGAAACGCTTCGTCCGTTGATCCTTCCGTAATGACGGCAATGGACATGGGCCAGCCTCTTGAGAAATTCAAACCCGGCTTGCTTCCCGAATGGCAGACTGTAGCAGCCGTTGAACAGGGCTTTCGAATGATCCGCGATGATAAAATCATCCGCAACGGAGCAGGTTTTCGTCGCATCCCGTGGGATTTTATCGAAGACGCGTGTTCGCCACGCGCGGCGATTGCCTCGGAGGCGCTGGAAAAAGCTGGATTTCGCCGCCCGGCAAGGCTGTTTGCTTTCGGCCCCCTTTCTGTTTCAAAAGACGACCAAGTCGCAAACTGGTGGTATCACCTTGCCCCGGTCGTTGCGGCGGAAGGGCAGATATTCGTCCTTGATCCCACGGTCAACCCCGACCGGGCTCAGACGATACAGGAGTGGCTCTCCCGCATTACCGTCACGCCCGAGGAAATAACCCTCAGCCTTTGTAATCCGTTCGCATATACGCCTTGGAGCATGTGCTACATCAGCGGACCTGAGGAAGAAGCCGGCGCGGAAGAGGAATTATTGCTGTACGAATCGGGGCGTTTTCACCTCAGCGCCTCGATGTCCTCCTGAGTCAACGCGGGCGGATGCCTGCCACGATCCTCGGTACCTGGCTCCTCCGTTCCGGGCAACTTTCCGGCCGCCTGCGATCCATAGACGTATTCCTGAAAAATGGGACCGAGATCCGTTCCTGTTGCGGCCTCAAGGTAGGCTTCCAATTCAGCGGTTCCAATGACCCGACCTCGATAAGCCTCGAAGAAGCCCGCGAGAAGCGGCTTCATGCCCCCCGTACTCGACAGAAACATCGAATCGAGCTCGCTCATCAGGGATCGCCCGCTCGCGTAGGCTGCGAAAGGCGTGAAACGCTCAAAAATGGATTCATTGTCCAGCCTCACCGAAACCCGATTTGAGGGCACGGGGCTCCTGAAATAATCGTAATCCCGCCAGCTCGCCACCGCCTCGTCGATCCACCCCGCGCGCCCCCCCACCGGCATCACTCCCCGCCCGAACCAGGAATGGAGCAGCTCATGGCCAAGCGCGGACACGCTCGTGATCGTCGCTCCCGCATGTTCCATTCCCCCGGAACCGGAAATATAAGCAACGAATCGGTCGTGAAGAAACGGCCCGTAATCTCGTTCCAGTTCCGCGAACAGACCCGGGAGTTCCGCCGCGGCACTGACCGCGCCCGAAGAATCCTCCGAATAGACCGTGATCGGAATCGTTTTTGTCAGACCGCGATAGCTCAACTCGCGGATCGTGAACGTCTTATCGGTGACATGTAAATAGAACGAAGACGAATTGTAATACTCAGGAAATTCAATCCGCCAGCTGAAAGAACCCAAATTGGTGAGAGCGCCGTTGGTGAATACCCGATGTGGATTTGACACTCCTTTGAGACTCAAGTCCAAGGTAAGTTTGAATTGATCATCCTCGAAGGATGCGGGTCCATAGTCTTCAAAAAAGTTCCCGCTGGAAATATCGGCCATCGCGGTAACCAGCCCGACGCCCCCGCTCCGGTAGCCCACCTCTTCAGTGCCCAGGGAATAGGAAATCTCGAGAATGTGCTCGCGGCCCGGTGAAGCTGCCTGATCCAGCGAAAGCAATGAATTTCGATCCTCGAAATCCGAAACCAATGTCGACGAAATCGTCGCCCCATCGAGCGAAGACGAAATCACCGGGGCATTGAGCAGGAGGTAGGGATAGCCTTCTTGAGGAACGGTAAAGATGATTCGTGCCGTCCCAATCGTTTCCTGGGTTGAATTATCGATCACAAGGTCGAGCTCGACGCGCGATAAATCCGCAGGAACGTATGTCTTTCCTCCCCGGCTGAAAATGCGCTGCGCTGTTGCGGCGTTTACCGGGACACCTCCCGCGTCTGTTTGGACCGGATCAACGCCTGGTCTCGGAAATTCATTTGGCGCCACGGCCGCGAGGCGCGGCTCGCTCGACTCGGAACCGCAAGCGGCTGGCAGCAAGGAAAAGAGAATAAGCAGCACGGCTGAAGCTCTATTCATGTCAAACCTCCAATGGCTCGATTACGAAACAGAGCTGCAAAGGTGTCGCCGTTCAGCTTGCGAATTGCGCCAAAATCGTACAATCATGCTCTATGAATATGCGGAGTGTAATGGCTATTCCGGCAAATACGCGGAAGCTGTCCGCCTGGCTCTGGGATTTGTCGGGAGCCTTCGCGGATATTGGCGTGCTGTTCCCCCTGGCTATTCCGCTCATCGCCAAAAACGGGTTTAACCCGACTGCGCTCTTCCTCGCCGCAGGGCTCTTTTACATCGGCTCGGCCTGCTACTTTCGAATCACCATGCCAGTACAGCCGCTCAAGGCGATGGCCGCCATCGCGATCGCCTCCGGGATCGGCGTCGGAACCATTCACGCCGCGGGCTGTGTCATGGGAGCGCTCCTGATCACCTTGGCCCTGACCAGGTGGAGTTTCAAGCTAGGTGCCCTCTTTCCGACTTCGGTGATTCGCGGCATTCAATTGGGGCTAGGAATGATTTTGATCCGCACCTCCTGGGGAATGATCACAGACGACCTTCAGGTCGCGCTGCTGGCCTTGGCGCTCCTTGGGTTCACCTATTTTTTTCGAAAAGCCGTTCCACCACTCATTCCCGTTTTGGTACTCGGCCTGGTCCTTTCAATTCAACGGGTACACGTCAGCGCTTTCGGCCCCGTTTCGTTTGTACCCGCGCTCCCCTCACCCGCTGATTTATGGACGGGCTTTGTGGTGCTCGTGATCCCGCAAATCGCGCTCACCTTCGGCAATGCGATCGTCGCGACGGAGGCGACCGCCAAGACTCTTTATGGCGCAAGCGCGGCGCGCCTGAATCTAAAGTCGATCCCGCTCAGCATGGGAATCGCGAATATCGTGACCGGAGTTCTCGGCGGCGTTCCGATGTGCCATGGCTCGGGAGGCCTGACCGCACACGCCAAGTTTGGAGCGAGGAGTGAGCGATCCGGGTACATCATCGGCGCTTTTCTCGTTGTGACCGCGCTCCTGTTCGGGGAATCGGCGCTGAACGTGATCTCCGCGTTTCCGATCGGAATCCTGGGCGTACTTCTTATGTCAGTGGGCGTTCTTCATGCCACGCTCGTCCGGGATATCATTCCCACGGACTGGTCCCCGAACTGGCTCGCGGACTGGTTTCCACTAACGGTCGCCCTCGTGACGGCAGTGACCGGCGTCGTCTCGCGCAACCTGACCGTCGGCTTTGCGGCCGGGATTGCGCTCCACTTTATTGGACAGCTCTGGGGGCAGCTCTGGACACGCGCCAGACAACCTCAGCGAAAACGAAGGCCCCGTTTATAATTTACCGAGGCAGTCTTCCAAGGCGCTCAACAGATCCTCGCAATCCTCAACGCCTACGGACATGCGAACCAAGCCGTCCGTGATCCCGCTGGCCACGCGCTTATCACGCGGAACAGAGGCATGGGTCATCGACGCCGGATGCTGAATCAATGAATCGACGGAACCCAGGGATACGGCCAGCGAAAACAGGTGGATACTATCCATCATCTTTCGACCCGCATCCAGTCCCCCCTTGAGTTCAAACGAGATCATCCCTCCAGGACGCTTCATCTGCTTTTTCGCCAGCGCATAGTACGGACTGCTTTCAAGGCCGGGGTAATTGACCTGCTTCACTTTTGGGTGCCGTTCAAGATACTGTGCGATTTTCATCGCATTATCGCAGTGCTTTTCCATTCTCAACGGCAGAGTCTTCAACCCGAGGTTCACGAGCCAGGTATCAAAAGGACTCGGATTGGCACCGACGTCCTTCAAAACCGTATAAAGCGAGGTCTTGACCTCTTCGGAATGTGTCGTCACCAATCCGCCCACCACCGTTCCGTGGCCGCAGATATACTTAGTCGTCGAATGGACGACGACGTCCGCGCCGAGTTCGAGCGGCCGCTGCAAATAAGGAGTGGCAAACGTGTTGTCGACGACGAGCTTGATCGACGGATTGATCGATTTAATGAGCTTCGAGATCGCCTTGATATCATAGACCGATAAGAGAGGGTTCGTCGGCGTTTCTATGAGGCAGGCTTTTGCTTTCGGGTTCTGCTTCAAACATCTTTCGAAAGCGTCCAGATCCGCGGGATTCACCGTAACCGAGTTGATCCCGAAGCGGTTCAGCACGTTGAACGCGAGGTGGTCGGTCGCGGCGTAGAGAACATCGCCAAGAATGATCGTGTCGCCTTGACTCGCCAAGGCCATCAACGTGGAAGAAATCGCGCCCATGCCGGACGAAAACGCCTGAGTAGAGACGCGAAGATCCGGATTCAGCTTCTTGATTTCGGCGCCTTCGAGCGAATTCATTTTCGCTTCGAGCAGTTTCACCGTTGGATTGCCCATTCGGGAATAGGAATAGCCGTCCTTCTTACCTGAAAAAATGTCCGCGCCTTCTTCGGCATTCTTGAAAACAAAGGTCGAAGTTTGATAGATCGCGCCGGTATGCGTCGCAGCCTGAGGTTGCCCGACGTGTTCGCCGGCATGAATGCACCGCGTTCCAAAACCGTATTTTAAATAGAATCTCTCAAGATAATCCGCATTCTTTGAGTCTTCCACTGATCCCCCTCAGTATGATTGGTATGTTTTTGCACATAGCTAACGCCAGCCGGCCTTGATGTCAACTCGCGTTCAATGCTACACCTGGAAACAGTCCGAACCTAAAAAGGAGAATCCCATGGCTCTTACACAATTGCTTCTCGCAACCTTATTACTCAGCAGCCCCGCCTTCGCTGCGGATAAACCCGCCCCTTCCAAAGAAGAGGCTCCTCCGAGTGCGGAAGTTCGCGAAAAAATGGCCAAAAACCATGAAAAAATGGCCGCTTGCTTACGCTCGGACAAGTCCGTTCAGGACTGCCGCAAAGAGATGATGGAAACCTGCCGGAAGGACAAGACGGCATGCCCCGCAATGGGACGCATGGGCCGAATGAACGGGAAAATGCACCGAGGTATGCGCGGCCACGGCCCGATGGGTGGTCCCATGGGCGGCCCCATGGACCAAAAGAACGAGACAGGCTCCACGCCTGAGACGAAATAAGGCGGCCGGCTCGTACCCCGCCCTTTAGAAGCCGGAAGTATTGGCGCGTTCAGGCTAGACAGGGCCATGCTTCCGATAGCGTTCCTGCTGTTCCAAGTACTCCCGCATGGTGCGGTCACTCGTCGCCTTGGGAAGATGACTTCTCGGATCCGCGCAGCCGGACAGGAGTTTGATTAACCGGTCGAGAAGCGAAAGCAAAAGACCCCAGGATTTATCGAACATATTTTACTATGGTATCAAGGTAATTTATGCTTGGCGAATGAGACTTTCGCTGCGGTTCATCGTTCCTCTCGCCACTATTTTGACTCTCATGGCCTACGGACTCGTTCCTCTCGCCGATGAGCTGACCAACAAGTGGTTCATCCGAGATCTCGATATCCGCGCGCAGTTGATCAGTACGACTATCCAGGAGCCTCTGGCGGTATTGATCGAAAATAAGGAAGCCGCGAAAATCAAAACGCTATTCGAGCGATTTACAAAAGATGAGCGGCTTTTTGCCCTGGGTTACTGCGACGGTGAGAATAAAATGCTGTACCAGACCCAGACCTTCCCTGATTTTATCAAGTGTCACGACGCCTCGCCCCCCGAGGTCGTCGGACTGAAAAAGGGCGCGGTGCATGTATCGTTTCGACCGCTCAAAGAGGGCCTAGCAGACACGGGCAAACTCGTCATCATTCACGACATGAGCTTCGTCGAAAGACGCAGCGAATTGACAAAACAGTATATCTTTTACCTTTTCCTCATACTCGGCGCAGTCGTGTCCCTGGTGACCGTCTTCATCGCTCAGCTCAGTTGGAAAGGTTGGATCTCCGGGATACGCGCCATGCTGAAAGGAGAGGGACTGGTACGGCCATTTTCTCACCCGCCCGAACTCAAGCCGATTCTGAAGGACGTGCGCGCCCTCGTACGCGACCTGGAGCGCGATAGAAAAATCCGCGATGAACTGAATACCACCTGGACGCCCCGAGCTTTGAAGGAGCTCCTTCACAACGAACTCGCCGGGGACGAAGTTCTGATCGTTTCCAATCGGGAGCCGTACATTCATAACCACAAAGAAGGGAAAGTCGTCGTCCAGGTGCCCGCGAGCGGCCTGGTGACCGCCCTTGAACCGATTATGCGAGCCTGCTCCGGGACGTGGATCGCCCATGGCAGTGGCACCGCCGATAAAGAGGTCGTCGATCAGAACGATCACATCATGGTGCCACCTCAGAACCCCGCCTACCGAATTCGCCGCGTCTGGCTCACGCGGGAACAAGAGCAAGGTTACTACTACGGCTTCGCGAACGAGGGACTCTGGCCGGTCTGCCATATCGCGCACACTCGCCCCATCTTCCGGACCGCCGACTGGCAGCAATATGTCGAGGTGAACCGCAAGTTCGCGGATGCCGTGGTGAGCGAGGCGAAAACCGAAGACCCAGTCGTCCTGGTCCAGGATTACCACTTTGCCCTCCTGCCCCGAATGATCCGGGAGAAACTGCCCGAGGCCACGATCATCTCATTCTGGCATATTCCATGGCCCAACCCCGAAGCTTTCGGAATCTGCCCCTGGCGCGAGGAAATCCTGGAAGGAATGCTCGGGAGCAGTATTCTCGGGTTCCATACGCGATTTCATTGCAACAATTTTCTGGACTCTGTCGATCGCTTCATGGAATGCCGCATTGACCGCGAGACGTCGACGATCTCGCTGGATAAGAAGTTCACCGCCGTCAATGCCTATCCGATCTCGATCGAGTGGCCTTCGCGCTGGCTCAAAGGGCAAAAGCCCGTACCGGAATGTCGAGCCTCGGTGCGGCAATCCAATAACGTCACACCTGACTGCAAACTCGGAATCGGCGTCGATCGGCTCGATTATACGAAAGGCATCCTGGAACGGTTAGTGACGGTTGAAAGGCTTTTCGAGCTTTTTCCGGAATGGATCGGGAAGTTCACGTTCATTCAGATCGGGGCTCCCACCCGTTCCTCGATTCTGCAGTACCAACATTTCGAAAACGACGTCCGGGCGCTGGTCACGCGAATCAATCAGCGATTCGCGACGTCGAGCTGGCAACCGATCATTCTCAAAGCCGAACATCACGGACCAGAGCAGATCTTCGAATACTTTCGGGCGGCGGACGTTTGCATTGTCAGCAGCCTTCATGACGGAATGAACCTCGTCGCGAAGGAGTTCGTTTCGGCGCGTGATGACGAAAAAGGCGTCCTGATCCTGAGCCAATTCGCGGGAGCGTCTCGGGAACTCCCGGAAGCGGTAATCGTGAACCCGTATAATATCGACCAGTGCGCGCACGCCCTGGCCGACGCCCTGAACATGCCTGACCGGGAACAACGCGACCGGATGCGGAGCATGCGAGGGCTTCTTCAGGAATTCAACGTTTTCAGATGGGCCGGACGAATGCTCATTGACGCCGCACGAATCAGGCAGCAAAATCGATTTCTCGACAAAATCCGAAAAAGCGGATTAGCCTACTTCGCGAAGGAACGATGACCGTGGAATATCTTTTTTCACGCGCAAATATCCAAATACTCGAATCACTTTGTTTCACGGAAACACTCTACGCCTTTGACTTCGACGGCACACTGGCGCCGATCGTGGCAAAACCTGATACCGCGAAAATGTCCTCCGAAACCGAGTCCCTGTTCAAGAGGGTCAGCGCGACGGTTCCGACCGCCGTCATTTCGGGCCGTAGCCTCAGAGATCTTCAACCCAGGATTCCTCCCGGAGCAAAATACCTGGTCGGCAATCACGGCCTTGAAGGGCTTCCTGGAGCCTCCGCCATTCGCGAACTCCATGAGATGTGTAACGCCTGGAAGGCGGTTCTGAACCCCTGGCTCAAAGAAAACCCCGACCCGGGCATTATGCTCGAAGACAAAGGCTTTTCCCTCGCGATTCATTACCGAAACTCGAGGGCAAAGAAACTTGCGCGCGAGAACATCACCGAAATTCTGCAATCGATCGACGAGCACGCCAAAATCATTCCGGGAAAGCTTGTTTTCAACGTCGTTCCGGCCCGAGGTCCCCATAAGGGCCTGGCACTGAACCGGGTGATCGTCCATTCAAAAGCGAGGTTTGGCTTTTATATCGGCGACGATCACACGGATGAGGACGTTTTTTCGATTAACGAAAACCGACTCATGACTGTCAGGATCGGCAGGAGCAAGAAATCACAGGCCAGGTACTACTTGCGCCGGCAATCCGAGATCAACGAGCTACTTCGGTTGATTTTGCGTTTTCATGGCGTGGAGGAGTGAGCGAGCATGTCTGAAAGCACTCACTTTCTTTCGATTCTTCAATTGGGTATCAGGATTCAGCATGTGAACCAGAAGCTTGAACGCGATACGGGGATGAGCCTCACTCAATGGTCGCTTCTGAAATGCCTCGTCGATCATCCCACGATTTCGGCGTTGGATCTCGCCGACTTATTGGGAATCCAGGCGAGTTCTCTTACTCAAAGCATCAAGCGGCTACAGAAAAAAGGCCTGATCGTCGTAGCCAAGGACCCGCTCGATGCGAGACGAAAACTCCTCTCTGTCACCCGCGAGGGGAACGCACGCCTGCTTCAAGTCGATCGCAAGCTCAAGACCTGGCAAAGCAGCGCGAAACTGTCGTCCTCTTCGGTTCAGGAAGTTTTTCGCGAGCTCAAGGAATTCTTATAACGAATCAATTCGCGGCGGGCGGCGCCTTCCCCTGCCCTGCCTGGCGATTGAGCGTAGCGAGAGCCTTGCAAGCGTCCGGTTTATTGTTTTTGCAGAGAGTCTCGAGCATTTTGCGACTCTGGCTCTGCTGCTGGACCGCGAAGTTCGAAAATCCCATCGTAAACGCCTGCAGCCTCGCGCAGGCTTCCTGATTGCCCTTTTCGCAATCCTTCGCGATCAGGGGCGCCTCTTGCGGCGACAAACCGCGGACGGGCGTGAAAGGGACGCTCCGCGGGCTGAAAAGCCGGCTTCCACCCTGCTGGGTTCCCTTCGCCGCCAAGGCGGCTTGATCGTTCTTGTTTTTGACCACCCACCACGTTGCACACGCGGCAGCCACTCCAAAAACGACCACACTCACAAGAACCCAAGTGCGCTTGAACTGTTTCAGCATGTTCGATCCTCTTTCGCACCAGCTTACAAAAAAAAAACGCTCCAGCCAAGTCTCCCCGGCTGAAGCGTCTCAAATAGAATCTGAGTTCCTGGAGGAACTCAGACGAAGACTACGGCTGTTTGTTCAACACAAACATCATCTTCAGAGTACCTGTTTGCAACTGCCCATCCAGGCCCTTGTCGGCTTCAGCGACGCAGGCGCCGTTGAACGTATCGACCAAGCTGGTGACGGACGTAAAGTCAGCCAAGAGCTTGTTCGCGTTGCCGTTCACGGCCGTTACGGAAATCGAGAGGTTTTCCCGAACTCGGCAGTTGATCCACTTGAACATACCCGCGGCGTCTTTTGTCTCGAAGCCACGCGTATAGACCTCCTGGGTCGTGAAGTTCCCGGCATCATTTGCGGTGTAGTTGAACATCTCAAAGATGAACTGAGAACTGGCCCTTGTCGGACCGTTTTCCTGGAGGAAGTCCCAAGGATTCTGGGCGTTGAAGTTGAAGTCAACACCTCTCTTACAACCTGTCAGGTACCGCGAAGGATCCCAATAGGCATCGGCATAGCAGCGAAGCTGCTGGAGCTTCTCCGCATCAGTGTCACTCGCCAAGGCACTGCATTTCGTGCCCATTCCACCAGCACTGTCGTACTGGAAGTGCCAATAGTCGCCAGCCCAGTGCGAGTCAGCCGGCGGAGTGACCGGAGTGGCATTCGCCATGAAGAACCCTTCGAAGTTCTCGCAGGCAATGTCGGCCGCTTCGGTCAACAAGTTCGTTCCAGCCCCACCGCCTTGAATCGAGTTCGGCATAAAGGCTGTCTTCACGTACTTGCCTCCCATGAAGCCGGCCGGGAGATTAACGCCACCAAACTGAGTGAGATTGGTGTACGCAGGGAAACCACTCCCCGTGTCGCTCCAGAAATCCGTCCAATTGCCGAAGTTGATCGGCTCATTGGTCGCAACGATATAACAGCCACCGCCGAGTGAATCACGATAGGCGTTCTTGGCTGCAATCGCGGAGAAATCAGGAACGCCACCGCCGGCATCCGGCCGATGTTCCGCCGAATACTTGCCCCAGCAACGCCAAACCGGGAAGCTCCTCGTCCCCAAGGTGATCGACGCCGTCATGCAGTTCTGGTTGCTCCAACGCAGCTGCGCTTCCGCGAACTTCCACCCCTCCGTCAGAGCAGAGATGAAATCACCGTCAGTATTATTGAGCGATTTGCCATCACCGAAGACATTCGCTTTATCGGCATGAGCGCTCATATTGAGCGTCGTCGGGAATGGGAAGCCACCTTCGTAGTACTTACCTTCAACTTCGCCGCCGGCGGTATTGGCGTCATAATTAGGATCGGTCGTGAAGTCGACACCACCGTAGACTTTGCCTTCGACCGCGGTCAACCCGAGCTTACGCTTACAGGTGTTGGCAGAATCACGCGCGATCGCGCCCGCCAATGCGGCGTTGAATTCCGCTTCCGTCGGCAGTCCACCCGTGAACAGGCTGTCCATGTCCGGACCCCAGAGGGCGATGCCGAACACATCATCCGTTGTTGTCGCTCCGGTACACGCGCCAGCAAGCAGAGTCGGCGCATCATGTTCGGTTTCTTGAGCCGTGGCACACGCTGCCGCATTGGTCGGTGCGAACTTCTTCGCGGCAAAGCGCTGAAAGTAAAGGTGCATACCCTTCATCGGGCCGCCCTTGCCTTCATCGGTGATCAGCTCAGCGTAGGTGAAAGGCCCCCTGTACCCGGTCGGAGGGGTGATGCCTTCAGCAACCGGATCGGCAACCACATACTCGCCCGTAAAGTCCATTTTCGTCCCGGTCGCGGCCGAGAGAACGTCGCTGCCGGTCTGAGAGCTATCGGCGGCGGATTCGATCGTGGCAACGTCCACCTCAACCGTTCTTTCATCGAGGTCAAGACTGATCGCGGGCATGGCCACGCTGTCCTGAACCGCCAGACGGGAACTCTTCGCGGCGGTCCCGCTCAAAGTTTTTTTCGTTTGGTCAATGAATACCATCGGAATGGGTTCGAATTCCGGGTCAGCTGCCGTGACGAAACAGCCGAAGTTCTTGCCTTTGGCGTCGGCGGCGAACTGCACGTTGAAATCGCCAGAAGCATTGACATCACCTCCGGTGCCGGCCAGGGGCGGGACCGAGAAGGTCACGCAGGAGACGAGAAGATCGTCGACGGTGACTGCCGACATTCGGGCCGTGCTGCCGGTTCTCTCGGCGCCACGAGCCAGAAAAGCTATGGCCGGTTCGGAACGCGTGCTCGCGAGCCTTCCGCTGATGGTCAACGGTGTCGCCGCTGGCGGTACAACTGTGTCGGTCGCGGTGGTTGCTGCCCCACCACAGCCGGCGATGAAGGCGCTCGCGAGGAGCGCGCCTATTCCAACTACATTCCTCATTTTAAATTTCCTCCAAATTGAAATAACCGAAAAATCGTTTTTCTTAACCCCGTACACCCGCCAAAAGAGCCCAAAAAAGAAAAGAAGACCCGACATGATTGCGGCCCTGAAGGTTTCGATACAGAGAAGATAATAGTATTTGGACCGAGCGCAAAAAAGTAAACGGTCAAAATTTGCCTGCTGAAAGTTTTTTCGGAATCGCGCGGGCCCGGCTCTCAACTGAAAATAGTCCGTACGTAATCATTAAGAAAATCCCCCGAACGCCCCGGACTGACTCAGCTTCGAATCGACAGGAAATTATGACGTGACGCATAAACCTCTCTCTTCGCTTCTCTTTGAAGACAACTCGCGAAACCTCCCTATACAATATTCTCTCATGACCCAAAAAACTCGACGTCAACTTCAGTCCGCCCTCATCGGAGGGTTATTCATCATTTCGTTTATCGCGCTATTTCAGGCCTTTTCAGCCATGGAACGATTCGAAGACGCCACTCTCGACTGGCGTTACCGTCATTTCAACCGTTCGACGGCAATGTCAGATCAGGTTCAGATCTTCGACGTCGACGAAATCACCTTGAAAGTACTCGAGCCGATCTACGGGCGATGGCCTTGGCCGCGACGTGCGCATAAGGAATTCATCGAATTCGCGGCGACGGGTCAGCCCAAGGGCGTCTTTTTCGATATCGAGTTCTCGGAATCGCAAAAAGGTACCGACGATGACTCGCAGTTGGCGCAAGCGTCGGCTAACGCGCAGGTCGTTTCGCATGCGATGGCTTTCATGGAACCGGGCGCGCCGGGAACAGAGCAGGAAAACCTGCCCGCGGATTTCGCCCGCCGCTTTGCCGTTTCGAATGAGCGTTCCGTTACCGGGCTTGCTGGCTTTCCGCAGTTCATCCATTTCACCGAGTACCGGGTCCCGAATGCGACCCTTTACAGCCAGAGTCCGCGCATTCACGCCGTCAATACCGATCCGGACGCGGATGGAGTATTCAGGCATGTGCCTCTCCTGGTCCGGTACGGCGAGCAATGGATGCCCACTCTTTCGCTCGCGGCGGTTCTCGCGACTTATAAAGACCCCGTTCTTCTCTATCGCGACGGTGCCCTGATCATAACAGCCGAGGGCACGCCTCCGGGAGGTTTGCGGATTCCGGTCGACTCTCACGGACGGCTCCGGCTTCATTTCTACTCTTCAGAAAAAACCACGCCGATGACCCGGATCGCGTCGGCACTCGACTCCCAGATCAAAATCACCCGAGGCGAAGTCACCGACCCCGCGCAGCTCCCAGTCAACCCGCTCTCGCTCGAAAACAAACTCCTCCTCGTCGGAGCGAGCGCCACCGGTCTTGCCGACCTCAAGGTCACGCCCGTCGCATCGTCCTACCCGGGCGTACTTCTGCACGCGACCGCGATTTCGAATATGTTGAAGGGCGACTTTCTGCGCACACTCCCCTCCTCCGCGTCCCTGGTCATCACGGCTCTCGCGGTTTTTGCCTTTTACTACTTCGGGCTTTTTCTGAGCCATATCGCCTTGAAACTCGTACTCCCGATGCTTCTTCTCGCCGCGTACTGGGTGTTTGGGATCTGGGCGTTTCAGCAGCAAAGCCTTCACATCCCGCTCGCCGCCCCCACTCTCGGCGGGCTTGCCGCCATCCTTCACGGATTTGCTTATATGAGCTTCATCGAGGCTCGCGATCGAAAAAAAATGCAGGGAGCGCTTTCGAAGTATCTCTCCCCTTCGGTCGCGGCGCATCTCGTCGCCAACGGCATCAACCCGCAGGCTGAAGTCGGGCGGGATCAGGAACTCTCGGTTCTTTTTTCGGACATTCGCGGTTTCACGACGCTCTCTGAAAGGTTCCGGGCACCCATTGTCGTCGAGGTGCTGAACAAATATCTGGGACGGATGACAAACGTGATTTTCGAAAAAGATGGCACCCTGGATAAATTCATCGGCGACGCCATCATGGCGTTCTGGGGCGCCCCGCTCGAGGACAAGGAGCATGCGGTCAAATCCGTGGCCTGCGCCTTTGAAATGCGCAAACAGCTTGCCATATTGAAAAAAGAGCTCGCCGAGAGCGATGCCGATGCGGGCTTGAAAGACGTGCAACTCAATATCGGAATCGGAATCAACACCGGCCGCGTGATCGTCGGCAACATCGGGAGCGAGAAACGCCTCGATTACACCGTGATCGGCGATAACGTGAATCTCGCCTCCAGAATCGAGGGTTTGACCAAGCAGTATCACGTCGACTTCCTGGTCGGAGAACGAACTCGCGAAATGATCAAAGAACGGTTCATCTGCCGCGAACTCGACTGGGTGAAAGCCAAGGGCAAAAACAAACCCGTGAGCATTTTCGAACCGCTCTGCGAGAAGTCCGCCCCCGATGCTCAAGAATATGGGGCTCTCGCAGCCGAGTTCCAGACCGGACTGGACCACTACCGCAAGGGAATGTTTCAGGAAGCCAAGACACAATTTGAGAGTATCCTCGCCCGAAGACCGAAGGACGGGCCTTCGCAGACTTTTGTTGAAAGGTGCGGCGAGCTTCTCGCCGACTCTCCCGAAAATTGGGACGGAGTTTTTGTCGCAAAATCCAAATAGCGCTGTATGCTTTTTATACAAGGAGAACGAGAATGAAACCGGCGATTCTGATGCTTGTATTGTGTCTGCCCGTCTCGAACGGCGTGGCGGCTGAAACCATGTACGTCCAGGCTCAAAAAGCGGGCGTTCTCGCCGAAGCCAAATCCGGCGCGGTCGTTGTCACAGAACTCGCCCGCGGCGCCTCTGTTTCCGTTCTCGAGAAAAGCGGCCTCTGGTACAAGGTGCAGGTCGAAAACAAGCAAGGATTCATCTCACGCCTTTTCCTCTCGCCCAACAAACCCGTCGGGGCCGCGGAACTCGCAAAGGCCAACGAAGTCAGCCTTGAAAAGGCCAATCGCCGCAGGTCCTCTTCCTTCGCGGCCACCGCCTCCACTCGCGGACTCCAGGCGGATGAGCGCGTCCGCCAGGGCCGGGAGATGTACCAAGCGGATTTCCGGGCCCTTCAAAAGGTTGAAAAGTACGAAATCCCCGCCGATCGCCTGCAGCTTTTTCGCAAACAAGCCGGCTTGGAATAAGGAGTCCCCATGAATACTCTACCGCGATTTTTTGCATTGCTGTTGGCCGCCGCCCTGATCGGACCGGCTTGTTCGACGACCCCTGATCCAGCCGAGAAGGACGCGATGGAACGGGAACGGCTGGCCCGCGAGGTGGACGACGAATTGCTCGTCGGCCGCGAGATCGCATCACGACTTCTCGGGCGCTTTCAGCATTACGAAAAAAACAAAGCCGCCATCGAATACGTCAATCTCGTCGGCGCGACCCTTGCGGCTCAGAATGGCCGTCCCGAGCTCCGTTACCGATTCGCCATTCTCGATTCCGATGACCCGAATGCGTTCGCCTGCCCGGGTGGGTTCATCTTCGTGACCAAAGGACTTCTGAAGCTCGTTAAAAACGAATCTGAACTTGCCGGAGTGCTCGGACACGAGATCGCGCACGTGAACGAAAAACACATGTACAGCACGATCGTTCCGAAGCGGGAGGTCAGCACGAGCGAGACCTTTGTGCGGCTCCTTTCACGCGGCAAATCGGAGATAGGAAGCAACCTCGCCCAGATCGTCGACAACGGGATGAAAATGCTCATGGAGTCGGGCTACGGAAAGGAAAAAGAGTATGCGAGCGACCAGGCGGCGGCTCTTTACACCAAGTCATCGGGTTACGACCCCGTGGCGCTCCTTCCGGTTCTCGAACGGTTGAAAGAAGCTTCGAAAGGCTCCAAGCTCTCCAAAACCCATCCGCCCTTTGACGAACGGACCGCGTCTTTTCAAGCTTTCCTTAAAGAAAACGATCTGAAGTCCACTCTTTCGGCGTCCCGCCAACAGGTGATGGAGGCGCGATTTTTGGCCGTATTGAAGAAAGAGGCTCTGTGAAAACATATCTCATCATCCTGCTGGCCACCGCTTCTTGTTTCGTCCACAACGCCGCCCTTGCCGACGATTTTCACTACAAAAACATCCTTATCGGAGAACGTGCTTCGGGCATGGGTGGCGCGTTTTCGGCGATTTCGGACGATCCGAGCGGGCTTTATCACAACCCTGCCGGCATTGTGTTCAGCCAGGAAAATTACTTCAGCCTTTCGGCGAACGCCTTCAGCACGACGACCGAAACCTATACGAACGTCGCTGGTGGGCAAAACTACACCTACAAGTCCCAGAGCCTCGTTCCGGTTTTCTTCGGGATGACCCAGTCGCTCGGCAAGCACAAATACGGCTTCGCCGTGATCGTACCGAATTCAGAGCTCAATGATCAGGAAGACACTCTCACCAACCTGAGTCAAACCAACGGCGCGGTAAACACGTTTCGGCGAAGATTTTTCAAGCAGGACATGACTTACCTCGCCGGCCCCGGGTTCGCGACCGAGCTTTCAAAGAAAGTCACCATCGGAATTTCGATCTTCGGGGTTTTCAAAACTCTGAAAGCCATCGACCATCAACTCATGCTCGATAATCCCCTGAGCACCGGTACCTATTTCGAACAGTACACGACCCAGACGAAAACGACCTACGGACTCCTTCCCAAACTCGGCTTGCAGTTCATGCCGACTCCCCGTATTTCGGTAGGCCTTACCGCCGCAGTGCCTTACACGCTTTCAGGCTCGGGAAAAGTCACCACCCTCAAATCCGCGGAAGACGCGTCGGGCAATCTCGTCACCCCGAACGGAACCTTCACCAACGACAAAACCCTGAGCGAAGCGGCTGACCAGGGTTACAAAATACCGCGAGCATTACAGCTCAGCCTCGGGACCGCGTTGTTCTTCAGCAAGACCTATTTGCTTACGGGCCAGGTCGACTACTTCGGCAGCGCCTCAAGCCCCGGGTTGAACCCGCAATCGACGTTAAATCTCTCGCTCGGGCAGGAGGTTTATCTTTCGGATGTATTCGCGCTACGCTCCGGAGTTTTCACGAACAATGCAAACACGCCCGCCGTCGTCGTTGGGAGAACAAATCAGCTCACGCACGTCAACCAGCTCGGCGGGACCCTGGCGGGAGCGCTCTGCAAGCCCGGCTCGTCCCTCACCCTGGGCCTTTCCTACGCGGCCGGAACCGGCCAGGGGCAGGCACTCGGCGGCTCAACGGCGATTCAGGATGTCTCGCTCAAGACCTTCGCCGTATATCTGACGGGCAGTTATCAGCTCTAGGCCGGGACGCTAGAACGGCAGCTTCTTCCGGATCCCCTCGAGCCCTTTCGGGGCAAGCTGGTTCTTGACTGCCGTGAGTTTGGCCGTTGCCTGACTCTTCAGTTCCTCGGCCTTCTTTCTCTTTTCGTCGATCTGGCCCGTGACGCTTCCACGCACGCTCTGATAACGGCTGGTTAACTCGGCCTTCTGTTTACCGACTCTTTCATCGACGATACGCTGGATCTGCTGTCGGGCTTCCGCCACCCTCGCCTGCAGCTGCTTCTGGAAGCCCTGTGCGAGCGCACTCGCCAGGTTCGACTGGATGTCCAGAATCGGATTACTCAATGTTCCGTTCACCGAGGCCAGCACCGAAATTTTCGGGATGTCCTTGACCACGGATTTCAGGGTCGATTCGAGCAGCTTCGACTTCGCCGAAATCTGATAATCGATTTCCTTAAAGCTGCTGTCGATTTTGAGCTGAATCGCGTCGCCTTTCAGAACACCTTCCAAGCCCGCGCTTCCGATCGCTTTGGCAAGCGAGAACCTCACGTCGTCCGAAGATGAGAGCTCTCGCTGCGCCACCGGAAAAGACGCGGCCGACACGGTCATGCTTTCGACCGGAACCTCGTCTCTGTGATCAAAAACAGCCGCGAGTTTGATTCCCATGAACCCGCGCTTCGGGAAATCGCCCGCGAGTTGAAGCCGGGCGGGCCTGCCGATCGAAGTCTGGCTTGACGCGAAATCGAGCAACTCTCCCGAGACGTTCCCGCCAAGCGGCGTGTTTTCCATTCGCGAGCTGATCTCGGCTTTGCGCAGCCAAAACAGGGGATAACTGTTCGGGCGGCCGAACTGGTAGAGTTTGCCCGTGCTCCTCGGAGGCGACACGGGTTTGGCGTCTTTCGATTTCGTGGATTTCGCGGGCATGTTCTCGCGCGCCATCGAAACATATCTCTCCGCCTGAGCAACCTGGCTCACCACTTTGGGGCCGAAAAGATCTTTCGCGATATTCTTTGCATCGAGCTTCGGGAGCTGGATGCGATTCTCGAGCGCCTGCGTATCCTGCTTCACGAGCTGATCGACGTTCCCGACCGAGCTTCCAAAGGAATTCACGTCTCCCTTCAATGTGGCGCCCTGAGTTTCGACCGCTTTCACCTTCTGATCGATTTCCGAAATCAGGCCACTCACCTGCGAGACCTGGCTCTGAATTTCAGCTGGACTTTTCGCGCCGCCGACCTGAATTGCGTTCAACTTTCCCTGAATCGCGGTGAAATCCTTTTCGCCGGGAATGACATTCAAAGCTTGCGTCCAGGCTTCTTCTTTTTGTTGAAGATCCGTGCTCACCTGCTGGATAAACTCCGCTGACTTGAGCTTGCCGATTTCCCCGAGAGCCTTCGAAGGATCAAAGCCCTCGAGCATGCGGGCGACATCGCCCAAAACGGTTCCACTGACCTGGGCTCGCGCGACTTCCAGAAACCTGGACCGTGATTCAGCGGGTGGAAACACTTTCCCGGGCCGTTTTCGTTTCGTCCCCATTTGGATGTCCGTAATGGACGCAAGCTCGACAACCGCCTTCCCCCGAAGAAGCGCGTCCCAAAGCAGGTTGAATTCAATCTTCCCGAGCTCGACCTTGTTTTGCTCCGGCTGTTCCTTGTCCGTCACCTCGATATTGCCGGTTCTGAAAGAAGCTTTCCAAAAGCTCGTTTTCAAATATCCGACGTTCACTTCGGCCGCATTCAAGTACGAGGCACCCCACTCGATTCCCCTTCTCAAATGACCGTCAAAAAACAGCGTGAAATAGAGAATGACCACCGCCATGACGATCGCGAACGGCACGATCGCCTCCGTTCGGATCGGGCCCTTTTTCTTCTTACTGCTTGGCTTCGCCGGCTGTTGTTGATTATCCACGGAGTTCCTCGTATTTGACGTACCATTTGTAAAATGAAGTAGCCTGCAGGGCTTTCCAGATTGCCGTGTTCTTCACCCGCGCCACGACCGAAGCCCGATAGGACACGATCAATTTTTTCGAGATCACGAAAGCCGGAATCACCAGAAACAGGGCGACGATGCCCGACCCCATCACCACCGAATTATTGAACCGCGTCAGCGGCACCAGCGGCAGGTGGTAAAGCGTGGTGAACAAGGGACGCAAGGCATCGATTTCGAGCACGCGGCTCCCGACGGCGTGAAACACCGGATCGAGCAGGAAAGCCGGAATCGCGAAAAAGAAGGCGCTCACCATGGCCGCGCCAATCTGAATGCGAAAAAAGAAAAGAATCAGGATGACGAGCACCGTCTGCAACGAAAACGCGGGAGTGAAGCCCAGAAACATTCCGAGCACGATGCCGAACGCGAGCGGGTTCGTTTCCGTATCCGAATTCAAGAGTTTAAAAAACGCGAAAATCTGTTTGAGAATAAGTGTCATGCGCCCATCGTAGCACTATTTTTTAGGGCGGCAACGGTATCAGTATTCAGGCGGCAGGTTTTTCAGCTGCGCCGCGGTAAAAACCGGGCCATCCTTGCACACGTAGACTTCGCCGATATTGCAACGGCCGCATTTACCAAGACCGCATTTCATCCGGTTTTCGAGAGTCGTGAAAACCCGATCGTCACTGAAACCAAGCTTCGACAAAACCGGCAAGGTGAACTTGATCATGATGGGAGGGCCACAGATGACCGCATGCGCATTTTTCGAGGACGGCGCCGCCTTTTCGACAATCGCCGGAACAAAGCCGACTTGCCCCTTCCAGTCGCAAGTCTCGCCGCCCGGGTCAACGGTTTGCCAAAGCTTCACGTCGGCCCTCCGGGACCATTCTTCGAGCTCCCGCTTGTATACGAGATCCCCCGTCGTCCTCGCGCCGTAGATAATCGTCACGTTCTGATATTTTTCACGACGATCGAGGACATTCCAGATCACGGACCTGACCGGCGCAAGCCCGATCCCGCCCGCGATGAAAACGATATCGCCCCCTTCC
>DATDSK010000143.1:0-2753 GCA_035291325.1 Bdellovibrionota bacterium
ACCGACCCATCGCCGTGTGATTCGGGTTCACTCCGTCCTTGAGAATGACGTACTGATTGGGTTTCAGCGTCGGCATCGATTCAAACCGCGCGAGTCGTTTGTTCTGGTAGAACTCGTCGACCTGGTGCGCTTCGGCGGTGACCGTGGCGGTACCGGCGTAAAGCTGATCAGGCTCAACACTGGCCGGCTCGTAATCTTCAGTCGCGATGCCGAGCGCGTCGGCTTTGATTCTGAGGTTCGTGTCTTTCGTGACGAATACGACCGGACGCTTGGGATGGTCCTTCTTGAGCGACATCGCGAGGGCGAGAATGCGGTTATCCGCCTTATCCATCGCGAGTTCGATCGGAAGCGGATGATCACCTCCCAATTCGATGGTCAGCAAGCCGCCATTCGGCAACTTGACGCCCTTCGAAAGTTCGCCATCGGCGCGCATATCGTCAATAGAGCGGGAGAGCATTCGGGCGTGCCGGCCATTCTCGCTCATATCGCGTTTGAACCGGTCGATTTCCTCGATAACGACGATCGGAATGATGACGTCGTTGTTCCCGAACTTGGAAATGGCTTGTGGATCGAAAAGGAGAACGTTGGTATCCAGGATAAACGCTTTCCGCAAAAGGGCCTCCTCAGCCGGCGCCAGGCTCAAGCCGTGCGCCGTGATCAAAGTTGAACAATAAACTTCGTTACTAGGAATTTAGAACAGAACCGCCGAGACTCGCAAGAGCTTTCATTGAGATAGCGGTCTCTCAGAGCCCTACTTTCAGAGCCAGGCGAAGCATGAACCGGCGTTCCGTATCGTCCTGCACATAGCTGCCCTGTTCTTCGGCATAGGAGAGCGCGGTGACCTTGAAGATCCAGGCATCGAAGCTCGCGCCGTAAGTGAAAAATGCCTGACTGATGCCCGCATAAACGCTGATCATCGGGAGCGCGAATTCAACGCCCGCGTGGCTCTTCTTTTTCCAATCGGCCGTCTCGAGAAGATGACGGTAATCGTAAAGCAATGTCGTACTCAGTTTCGGAAGCTGATAGGTGGCGGCGATCCCCGTCGCCATGTTGCTCTTGATCGGGTCCGGACCCGTTCCGAATTTGGTATCGCCGATATCCGTCCAAACCAGGCCCCACCCGATCTTCAACCGGCTGTTGACGGTCCTAAGGTACTGTAAGCCGAAGTCGATGCCGTAACCACGCTGATATTTGCCGACGATTTCCTGCAAGCTGTCCCTGCTCACATTCATCATCTGCGTCAGCGACAAAAGCCGGTAGCCGCCTCGGCGCCAGAGGAGCTTCCCGCCGACTCCCACTCTCAAGTCGTGCTTGGACTTTGCGCGCGCCCGCATGACTGACTGGCCCCAGGCGAACTGAAGCCCGTTGGTCATCTGATCGCCGAGCACGATTTGCGGGAGCGCCTGATTTTTGGCCAGAACAGCCGCCTGGCCGTCGACAATCACGGAGATCCCGAAGTTCGGCATCGTGAAACTCGGCGTGAGCTGGACGCGGCCGTAGATGTTCTTACCCATGACCTCGTTCAGAGTATCGCCGCTCAGGTTATTATAGGCAGCGCGGTTTTGCGCGGCCGCCAGGATGTCGGTTGAACCCTCGATATCCGCGATGAAGTACTGCACTCCGTACCGTTTAAGTCCGGCCAGCCCGGCCGGATTCAGAAAAATGGCCTGTTCATCGTCGGCCAGACCGACAAACGCGTTCCCCATCGCTTGGGCGCGCGCCCCCCGGTAAAACTCGCGAAGTTCCTCGCCGCTGGCCCGCTCGGCGAAACCTCCACTCAGGACCAGAAATGCCGCGGCCAAACTGGCCAAAGTGGAATTTCTCATGGCACGATGGGCGCCCACGAGGTGTTTATGGAATTGACGAGCGCGGCCGCCGAACACGAGGCTTCGTCCGTGAGAGTTCCGGCGCATTTGCTCCGGTCACGCAAAGCGGTCGGGCAGGCCGTGCAGCCCAGGTTGCAAGGCCCGGGGTTGGGCACCGAACAGCCCGCTTCGCACGTCTGATACAAAAGCTGCTGAACCGCCGACATCGAGGAGAACGACTCTTTTAAAGCACCTTTCGCGGAACTGATCACTCCGCCCAGGCTATCCGCGAAGTTCAGGAGTTCGGAGGCGAAAGCGCAGCCATCCGTCTTCATCCCGGCTGAATCCGGCATCGTCCACGGAAGATCCGTCGTTTTCATGTAGCCCAGCGTCGGATCGGGAGCGGCGAAACGGTTTTCCATCGCGCCAATCGCGGCCAGGCTGACGAAAAGAAGATAGATGTTTGAGTCCTCGATACGATCCGTGTAAACCGTCGCGCCCGGATTGAAGCTGGTGGGATTGATGTATTGCGACGGAAGAATCACGGCACCCGGCTTAAGCGCCGCCATCAGGGCATCGGTCGCGAGCAAGGCCGATTCAACCGTCTTGTCGTCGGCCGCATTGGTCGCGGGAAAAAGCTTGGCCATCACGGCCCAGAAAGTCGGGCCGCCGAGGAACGCGCCATTCAGCTGGAGATCCCCGAGTAATTTGAAAAAATTGACGTTCGCGCCGCATGCATAGGCTGAAGCCATGATCATGCGCACTTCGTTATCCGTGCTGGCGGAATGATAAAGGTCTTTTATCGTCGCAATCGCGTTCGAGCAGTTCTTCGCGGCAAGATGTCTATTCGTCGCCTCGATGATCGCGCGCTTTCCTTCCGGAGTCGCGGGATCAAAGGTGCTCGTCCCGCAAGCCGTTGTCAGCAACAACGCAGCCGAGCCCACGAGA
>DATDSK010000144.1:0-2544 GCA_035291325.1 Bdellovibrionota bacterium
GAGGTTGCCCGCGAGGTTCTTCGGGTTGATGAATGCGCAGCAGATCAACAAACGTCCAACCACTCTCGGCTACATCGCGATGCAAGTGCGCGATTATGACGAGAAGCTCGTAACGAGCGGATACGCCAAGGTCCTCGAATCGGGGCGGCGATTCTGGCTTGTGCCTGGAGCGGCTCAGAATGGGGAGTTTGCCGGGGATTATAAAAAAGCGGCGCTCCCGGCGAACGAAGTTCTGGCTCAGCTCTCGAATCTTCCGACTGGCGCGGCCGTCCCGGCCTATCACGCAGAGGATCCGGCCGCTGGTTTCGTGAAATATGGAGCGGCTATTCCCGGGAGCTTCGGCGCGGTCTCGGTCAGGAAGTACGCCCCCGAGCGGGTCCTTCTCAATGTTGAAGTGCCCGGAGCTGCGCCCGCTTTATTGGCAAGCTCCGAGCGGTGGGGGAAGAGTTGGAGTGTTTCGATCGACGGGGTTCCCGCAAAAAAGCTGCTGATGAATCTTTACTTTCGCGGCGTGCAGGTGCCTCCGGGGGTTCATGTCATCGAGTGGAAGTATCGACCGCGCTATTGGAGCGTGCTGGTTTGGACGAGTGTTTTGATGGCCCTTGGGACGCTCGTTGGCGGATGGGTTCTGGCACGACGCGTGGTCAGACTATTCCGCTGATCTTTGCTGGATTCTCTTGCGCTGCGTTCCGTTAAGGAACGGTCCGTTCGCGCCCGGCTTGACACGGACGAGGCCTACATAACTTTACTTGACGGCCTCTCAATCCTACGTTTACATAGCTTTTATTCAAGAATTGGCGGGATCGATGACGCACACTGAGTCCAAGAAAGATAACCTCTCGGCGGCAATTCGGGAATCGACCGGCGAAAACGTGGCGCGCTGCTATCAGTGCGGGAAATGTTCGGCCGGCTGTCCCATGTCTCAAGAAATGAAGCTCAAGCCCCACGACTTGATGAGACTGGCGTCTTTCGACCAGGCTAACCGGATTTTCGGAGACGAGTCCATCTGGCTCTGTCTGACCTGCGAGACGTGCACGGCTCGTTGCCCGAACGGTTGTGATCCCGCGCGGGTGATCGATACGCTTCGCGAGATGGCGTTGGCGCGCGACCCTTCCAGATGGCCTCGGGCAATCGGAGCTTTTCACGCGGAATTCCTGAAACAGGTCAAGAATCACGGCAGGGTGTTTGAGCTCGGCTTGATCCTCGGTTTCAAGCTGCGAACGGGCCGGTTGTTTGACGACGCACTGTCGGGTCCGGGGGTGTTTTCGCGCGGAAAGCTCGCTCTTCAACCGCACCGGATCAGCGGCATCGATGAAATGCGAAAGATCTTCGAAAAGTGTGAGAACGTCGAGAATCGAGACCAGTCATGAAAATCGGATATTATCCCGGATGCTCCCTGTCCTCGACGGGAAGGGAATACAACGAAAGCCTCCAGGTCATTGCGCCCCTTCTCGGCGTCACTCTTCAGGAAATCGACGATTGGAACTGTTGCGGCGCGAGTTCCGCGCATGCGACGAACCACCAGCTGAGTCTTGCGCTCGCGGCCCGCAACCTCGCGTTAGCCGAAAAGCAAGCCATGCCCGAAGTGCTTGCGCCATGCGCGGCCTGCTACAACCGGCTCGCCTCGGCGAGGCACGCGCTGGCCAAGGACACGCGGGCTTTCGAGAAGACTAGAGAAGTCCTGGAGCGCCCCGAGTTTTCGAATTCGGTTCGCGTGAAGACCAGTGTGGAATGGCTGCGGGACCTTGCTCCGGTGATCCAGAAAAAAGCTGAAGAAACGGCCTCGCGATCGGCGACCTCACCATCGGTAACCTCACCGTCGGTGAAAGGACTCAAGGTCGCGTGCTACTACGGTTGTCTGCTCGTCAGACCTCCCGAGGTCACGCAATGGCCCACTCAATGGGATGATCCCGAAGACCCTTCCACGATGGAAACGGTGGTGAGGGCAACGGGCGCTGAGCCGGTTCGCTGGAACAAGCGTCTGGACTGTTGTGGCGCGGGTTTTTCCCTCTCGCGCCTCGACTCGGTCGCGCGACTCGGCCGGGAGATCCTTCAGGATGCGAAGAATTCCGGAGCCGAGGCTTTGGTCGTTGCGTGCCCGCTCTGCCACGTGAATCTCGATTTCCGGCAGCAGGCGATCGCGCGCAAAGCAGGAGCGGAATTTGACCTTCCTGTCTTTTACATCACGGAACTCGTCGGTCTCGCGTTGGGGGCGAGCCCGGCACAGCTCGGGCTCAACCGGCACTACGTTCGCACGGATTCGGTGCTCGAAAGGAGTCCCTGATGTCGCGAATCGGTGTATTCGTCTGCCACTGCGGTGAGAATATCGCGCGGACCGTGGATTGCGCCGCCGTCGCGAAGCGGCTCGCGGAGCTGCCCGGGGTCGCGCATTCGATCGATTACAAGTACATGTGTTCCGATCCGGGGCAGGCGTTGATCAAACAGGCGATCGCCGAAAAGGGTCTCACCGGCGTCGTCGTCGCCGCCTGTTCGCCCCACATGCACGAAAAAACTTTTCGAAGGGCGGTCTCCGGAGCGGGAATG
>DATDSK010000145.1:0-6926 GCA_035291325.1 Bdellovibrionota bacterium
ATCAATCCGTTCCGCATCGAAAAACATGTGCTCGGTCCGGCAGAGCCCGATTCCTTCGGCCCCGAATTCACGGGCGACCTTCGCGTCATGGGGCGTATCGGCGTTCGTCCGGACCCGGAGAACGCGGAGTTCGTCGACCCAGCCCATCAGCTCGCGAAAATCCTTGTTCAAAGTGGGTGAAACCGTCTGAACTTTACCTTTGATGACTTCTCCCGCGGTTCCGTCAAGAGTGATAAAATCACCTTCTTTTATCGTATGCGGACCCACGACCATCTCACGGCTTTCGGTAATGACCCGGATCGCGGCACACCCCGAAATGCAACACTTTCCCATTCCTCGCGCGACAACGGCGGCATGTGAAGTCATACCTCCGCGAGCCGTCAGGATTCCTTCGGCCACGGACATGCCATGAATATCCTCGGGCGAAGTTTCCAAACGGACCAGAATCACTTTCTTTCCGTCCTTCACCCACTGCTCCGCCTGATCCGGATCGAAAACGACCTGCCCGGTAGCCGCGCCGGGCGACGCCGGTAGCCCCTTTGCGATCACGTCCTTCGGAGCCTTGGGATCAAGACAGGGGTGAAGGAGTTGGTCCAGCTGCTCGGGCTTAACCCGCAGAATCGCTTCGCCTTTGGTGATCAGTTTCTCACGAACCATGTCGATCGCGATTTTCACGGCGGCAGCCGCCGTGCGCTTCCCGATGCGCGTCTGAAGCATGTAAAGCTTTCCGCGCTCGACCGTGAACTCAATGTCCTGCATGTCCCGATAGTGCTTCTCGAGCTTCTGATAAAATTTGACCAGCTGGGCATAGGCACGTGGCATCTGCTCTTCGAGAGTGGGAAGTTTTTCGCTCTCAGGAATTCTTGAGACTTCGTTGATCGGCTGGGGCGTACGGATCCCGGCAACCACATCCTCGCCCTGAGCGTTGAGGAGATACTCTCCGTAAAATTTTCGCTCGCCGTTCGCGGGGTCCCGAGTAAAGGCCACGCCCGTCGCGCAGTCATCGCCCATGTTGCCGAAGACCATCGCCTGGACATTCACGGCGGTTCCCCAACTGGCGGGAATATCGTTCAGCCTTCGATAAGTGATGGCGCGCGGATTCATCCAGGAACCAAAGACCGCGCCCACGGCGCCCCAAAGCTGAACCCAGGGGTCCTCGGGAAATTCCTTACCGGCTATCCTGACAATCTGCTTGAACTTGGAAACAAGCTCTTTGAGATCCTCCGTCGTAAGCTCGGTATCGAGCTGGACACCTCGCGCGTGCTTCAGGTCTTCGAGAGCGGATTCAAACTGATTGGCACTGATCCCGAGCACAACGTCCGAATACATCGTGATGAACCGGCGGTAGCTGTCGTACGCGAATCGGGACGCCTGGGCGGATCGGGACGAGAGCGCGATCAGCCCCTCCACGGTCTGGTCATTCAAGCCGAGGTTCAAAACGGTGTCCATCATTCCCGGCATCGAGGCGCGCGCGCCGGAACGCACTGAAAGCAGGAGAGGGTTTTTCGCCATTCCGAAACGACGCCCCATCAAGCGCTCGACCCGGCCAAGCGCCTGCTTGACCTGCGACTGAAGCGCTTTCGGATAGCTCTTGTCGTGCGCGTAGAAATAGGTGCAGACCTCGGTCGAAATCGTGAAGCCCGCCGGAACAGGAAGCCCGAGTCGGGTCATCGCATGAAGGTTCGCGCCCTTGCCCCCGAGCAGATCTTTTCGATCTCCGGAACCTTCGGCCTTGCCTCCACCGAAGAAAAATACGAATTTCCCTTTGGCGGAAGTCACCGCTTTATTTCCCCCAGCTTTGGAATTTGTCCGCCACGTAACTCCCGAGCTTTTCGGCACTGATTCTTTCCTGGGCCATGCTGTCCCGGTGACGGACCGTGACCGTCTGGTTAGAAAGCGTGTCATAATCAATCGTGACTCCGAACGGCGTACCGATTTCGTCCTGCCGGCGATAGCGTTTGCCGATCGAGCCGGCTGCGTCTGTCGTCGACCGGAACTGCTTCCTCACGTCTTCATAAACACGGTTCGAAAACTCGAGAAGCTCCGGTTTTTTCATCAACGGGAAGATCGCGATCTTGTAAGGGGCCATGGATGGATGAAGCGTCAACCAGGTGCGCTCACCATCAAACCGATAGGCATCAGCAAGGATCACGAGCAGCGAGCGATCGCATCCGGCGGAAGTCTCGACGATGTAAGGAACAAAGCGTTCCTTGCTCTCCTCGTCGAAGTATTCCAGTTTTTTCCCGCTGAATTCCTGGTGCCGGCTGAGGTCAAAATCCGTCCGGTTGTGAATACCCTCGAGTTCCTGCCAGCCGAAGGGGAACTCATATTCGATGTCGAACGCGGCTTTCGCGTAATGAGCGAGTTCGCCGGGACCGTGCTGATGAAAACGGAGCTTCGACGGCCGTATCCCGTTGTCGAGATGCCACTGGATCCGGATCGCCTTCCACTTCTCAAACCATTCCATATCGGTTCCCGGCTTGACGAAATACTGCATTTCCATCTGTTCGAATTCACGCGTGCGGAAGATGAAATTTCCCGGCGTAATTTCGTTACGGAACGCTTTGCCGATCTGGGCGATGCCGAACGGGATCTTCTGGCGCGAGGACTGCTGGACATTAAGAAAATTGACGTAAATGCCTTGCGCAGTTTCGGGCCTCAGATAGACGACCGAAGCGGAGTCCTCGACCGGACCCATGAAAGTCCTGAACATGAGATTGAACTGGCGCGGCTCGGTCAGCTCACCTCCGCAGCTCGGGCACTTCTTCGATTCAAGCACGCCTGGCTCGAGTTTATCGGCGCGAAAACGCGACTTGCATTTCTTGCAATCGACGAGCGGGTCGACGAACCCCGCGACGTGCCCCGAAGCTTCCCAGACCCGGGGGTGCATCAAGATCGCGGCGTCCAGACCTTCGACATCGTCGCGATCGGTCATTGCTCTCCACCAGCGCTCCTTCACGTTGCGCTTGAGTTCGATGCCGAGCGGCCCGTAATCCCAGCACGCATTGATGCCGCCGTAGACTTCGCTGGAAGGGAAAACAAACCCCCTTCGTTTGCAAAGCGAGACCAGCTCATTCATGTCCTTTAAACCGTGTGAATCGTGTTCCGTCATAGGCATATGGGGATAACAAAGCTTGATCTATCTAACAACGAGTTGCAAAAGGAATTTTGCCTAACTCCGTGCGTTGCTCTTTACTCGCGGACCTGAATTCTCTAGAATTTTTGTATGGTTTTGAAAAAGCTGCTGCGCGGAATCCTGGTTTCGATGCTCCTGTATGGCCAGTATGGCTATTGTGAAACGACGCCCGCGGCGGAGCCCGGCTCGATGAACGCGTCAGTCCTGCGATTCCGCCTTCCTTCTGACCCGATCACCCTGGACTGGACTCTCGCTCATACTTCAGCAGAGACGCACGTCATCATGAACATCATGGAAGGGCTCACCGAAGAAGGTCCCGACCTCCAGCCGCGTGCCGCGCTCGCCGAAAAATGGGATATCTCCCCCGACGGGAAAACATACACCTTTCATTTGCGACAAGGGATCAAGTGGTCCGACGGCAAACCCCTCATCGCGGAGCACTTCAGGAACTCCTGGCTGAGACTCCTCGATCCAAAAACAAAGTCGAGCTATGCCGATTTCCTGTTCGACATCCAGAATGCCGACGCTTTTCACAACGGCAAAATCACGAATTCGGCATCAGTAGGGATCAAAGCTCTCAGTGACACTCGTTTGGAAGTGACGCTCCGACGAATCGTTCCCTATTTCCTTCACCTGCCGAGCTTTTGGGTGACCTTTCCGATCCGGATGGACCTGATCCAGAAACACGGCCCGGCGTGGGCATTACCGAAAAACATCGTAACGCTCGGGGCTTATCAGCTGGATGACTGGAAGCGAGGGAAGCTGCTCACGCTCAAACGAAATCCCGGGTATTTCGCAAATGGTACGGAGAGCGCACCCGCAATCGAAAGAATTGAGGTCTTGGTCGAAGCCGATGACAAGAAAGCCCGAGAGCTCTTCAAAAACGGGCAACTCGACTTTCTGCTCGACGCAACGACCGATGATTTCATAAACGCCAGGTCAGCGGTTGAAGCCAATCACGTCATGGCCGCGCAATTTCCGTATCTCGCCACTTATTATCTCGGATTCAACGTGAAGAGCGGACCTCTTCGCGACGCGGCCGTGCGACGGGCTCTTTCGGCCGCAATTGATCGCGAGAGTATCGCCTCGGCGCTCCAAGGCGGTCAGGTGGCCGCGAAAGGCTGGATACCTCCCGGCATGGCCGGCTATCGGTCCGAACCTCTGATGCGGGATAGCCTCTACGACGCTCGCGGAAATCTCGCGAAAGCCGGCTACGTCGAAGGCCAGGGCTTCCCAAAACTCGATATCTGGGTCCAGAAGTTCGACGGCGCCGAAATCCTGGCCGACTTTCTAGTCAAATCGATGCGCGGAAAGCTCGGAATTGACCTTCGTGCGCATGTGGTGGTCCCTTCGAAGTACCAGAAAATCCTCGCCTCGGGAAAAGCCGCATTGTTCGTGGGACATTGGGGAGCGGATTTTCCGGACCCGGCTAATTTTTTCGAGGTCTTCGCGTCCGAAAGCGGCTCAAACCGCACCGGATGGAGCAACCCCGAGTACGATCGCCAGCTCAAGCTGGCGCGGGGAACGCTTGAAATGTCCGAGCGTCTGGCGGCCTATGCACGAGCCGAAAAGATTCTCCTTCAGGACGAAGCCGTCATCAACCCGCTGTTTTTCAAGCACCACACCGTGCTCGTCGGCAGACGTCTCAAAGAAATCAAAATCTCCCCTTTGAATTACCTGTTCCTTAAAATCCTACGTTTGACGAACTGAACAACGTTCACGCTCCGAAGCCGAGAAAACATTTTTTGCTCGCGCCAAGCTCGATCGGGATCCAGATCGCGCGCGCGGCCGGTGGAAACGTCGCCTCGTCCGCGCTGAAAGCCGGCTCACCGAGAGCGGGCAAAATGGACCGCCGGGCGAATTCAGCTTGCGCCCGCCTCTGAACCCCGGTCCAAATAGAACGTAAATCGAGCCCTGGCTCACCGGCCAAAACAACCCAGCCCCGGCTGGCCGACAAAGTAACCGAAATCACCAGCGTCTCAAGAATGTCTTCTGACGGACTGAGAAACCCCTTCGCCCGGATGGGCATGCCGAGCGTCGGCTTGGGCTCGGGATACCGCTCCGTCAGCTCGTCTATCCAGGCCGAATGAAGCGCTTCCAAAAACCCGTTCCAGCTCACGCCCGACGAACTCATGCTTGATGAAACTTGGCGTATTCACCGCCGAGACGGATCAGATCTTCATGCCTGCCGCGTTCAATCACCTCGCCGTCCTTGAGGACAAGGATCTGATCCGCGTTACGGATCGTCGAAAGCCGGTGCGCGATAATCAGAGTGGTCCGATCTTTCATCAATTCCTCAAGCGCGCTTTGAACCGCTCTTTCAGAAGTCGTATCCAGACTCGAGGTGGCCTCATCGAGAATCAGAATCGAGGTCTGTCGTAGAAATGCGCGCGCGATCGATATTCGCTGCCGTTCCCCGCCCGAAAGCTTCTGCCCGCGGTCCCCGATCACGGACTGAAACCCCTGCGGAGCCGCCTCGATGAAATCGAGCGCATGCGCCCGGCGCGCGGCCTCGCGGATCTCCTCGCGCGTTGCCGACAAGCGACCGCAGCGAATATTTTCCTCAATCGTATCGTTGAACAGAAATACATCCTGGCTCACGACGGCAATCATCCGGCGCAAATCGTTGATCGCGACATTGCGGATATCGTGGCCGTCGATCAGAATGCTTCCGCCCGTCACATCAAAAATCCGGGGGAACAGGCTCACCATCGAACTCTTGCCCGCTCCGCTCGCACCGACCAGGGCGACGGCCCGTCCGCGCGGCAGCGTGAAGCTCACGCCCTTCAAGACGCCTCGGGCCGGCGCATCCGGATACGCGAAGGAGACGTCCCGGACCTCGAGTTCCTTTTCAAGGGTCATCAACCGGACGGGGTTTTCGGCCTCACGGATGTTCGGGCGCCAATCCAGAATTTCGAAAATCCGTTCGCAAGCGCCGGCTGCTTGATTGAGCTTGATGTTCACGTCGTTCAGCGTGCGAAGCGGGTTGATCATGAGGGCGAAGGCGGCGAAAAAAGCCAGCAGGTCACCAGGCGTCATCCTGCCCGCGAGCACCTGCCTGCCTCCGTAATAGATCATCGCGGCGAGCACGATCGCGGTCAAGAGTTCCACCAGCGGATGCGTCGCTTCTTCGAGCGCGGCGATTTTGAGATAGAATTTCGTATAACGTTCACTTCTATCCCGGAATTTCTTTCGGACGTACTTTTCCAGCCTGAAGGTCTTGACGACCCTGATTCCCGAAAAACTTTCCTGAATCGTTGAATAAAGACGGGCGTTTTCTTCGGTCAGACGCGCGATGTAACGCTTCAGGTTCCTGCCGCTTGCGGCGAAAACCCACGCCAGCGGCGGAAAGATCAGAATCGTGATGAGTGTCAGCTTCCAGTTCACCGTGAGTGCGTACCCGAAAAGAAAGACAAAGGTGATCGGCTCGCGAATGAGCGTATTGATACAGGCAAGCCCCGCATCGATATACTGAGGGTCCACTCCCACGCGGGAAATCAAGGTACCGGTGCTCTGCGCTGTGAAGTAATCGGCGGAAAGCCCGAGCAGATGCTCATAGAGCTGGTTTTTGATCCGCTGATTGACCCTCGCGACCACGATGCGCAACAGGTAAAAATGAAAGAACCTGACCACGAAATTCAGCAGGTAGATGACGATGACCGCTGCCGGGAACAGAAGCAGAGTTCGCGAATTCCGGTTCATCAGAAGATCGTTCACGACCGTTTTGACGAGAGGTGCCGGGCTAAGCCTGAGGGCCGCGAGCGGAATCGCGAGAATACCGCTCACCACG
>DATDSK010000146.1:0-3637 GCA_035291325.1 Bdellovibrionota bacterium
GGTCTTTTGAAGCAGCTCCGACATTTCTGGATCAGTCGCAAGATTTCAGGAATTTCCTATTTCCTGCCTATTTTTGGCCTACGACACACCCTCTAAAAAACGTAGGCAAGGTGCGCCGCAAATCCGGCCGCCTTGCCTTGGTCCAAGCCGGAAGGAGTGTGGTCTTGGCAGCCCCAAAGTTCAAACCCCCTTAATGAAAAAGCCCGCTGATGAGGCGGGCTTCTCAAAGTTCTCGTTGATCAGTCTGTCTGCTTGGCGGCTGGCGACTGATCTCTCAACCATAACCGAGGTTTCCTTTTGAAAACCTCTGGCCGGTGCATCTTTATCTTTATGGATGCGCCTGCCTCCTGTCAACAGAGAGGAAAAGAAAATGAGCGCATCAAAAAACACAATCATAGCCGTCGCCAATCAAAAGGGCGGCGTCGGAAAAACCACCACAACAGTCAATCTCGCCCAAGCCCTCGCGCTCATCGGCGAGCGCGTTCTGGTCGTCGATCTCGACCCACAGGGCAACGCTACACAGGGGCTCGGCGTTAAACTCGATACCGTGACCGGCTCGGTTGCGGAACTTATTCGGGACCGGTCATTCCCCACGCAAAGCGCAATTTACCAGGGACAAGGACTAGATCTCATTCCGGCAACACCCCTACTCGCTCGCGTTGAGCGGGAACTCGTCGGCATGACCAATGGCGAGATGCGGCTGGCGCTGCGTTTACGGGCGATAGCAGACAGCTATTCAGTCATTCTGATCGACACGCCTCCAACCTTCGGCCCTCTGATGAATTCATCGCTGAATTCCGCTCAAAAGCTCATCGTTCCTGTCGATTCAAGTTTCTACGCAATGATGGGAATTCGCGAACTCCTAACGGAGGTGGAAGAAATCCGAACCGCCACTAATCCCGGCTTGGAGGTGCTGGGATTCCTGCTCACTCTCGTGGATCAAACCAGGATCGCAGATGAGGTCTGCCAGGGGCTGATCGGTAGCTTCGGCAAGGAGGTATTTGAAACGAAGATCCATCGAAACGTGCGGCTAAAAGAAGCCCCGGCATTCGGCAGGACGATCTTCCATCACGCTCCCCATTCCCAAGGGGCTACGGACTACATGAGCCTGGCCCAGGAGGCTTTAACGCGTCTAAAAGCGGTTCTGGAATCCACTCACGGCCATGAGGCCGAACCGCGCCTGAGCCTCGTGGAAGGAGGCGCCCATGAGTGAGCGCAATGAATTGAAGCAGGCCCTGGCCGACTTTCCGATTAAGAAACCGTTTCCGCTGAAGCGGACCCCGGTCCAGCTCAAACCGCCTACCCCGGTGCCTGCCCCGACCCAGGTTACGCTGGAAGCCCCGGTTCCCGTGCCGCCCTCGGTTCCGACAAATACCGGGGTAACTGTACCGGCCCCGGTTGACGCGAAAACCGAGGCTCCCATAGAAACCGAGGTTTCGCGTAGTACCGTGGTTCCGGAAGAATCCCCGGTTGCCACGAAAACCTCCGCCCCTGAAATTACAGCGCAAGTTTCTGTAGCAACCCCGGTCCCGGCGCAAACCCAGGTGTCTTGCAAAACCGAGGTTGCGCCACCGCCCCCGGTCTCTGAAAACACCCGGGTTCCTACAGCAACCCCGGCGACAGTCTCCGACGGACACTCCACGGCGGCCAGGGACCAGGACAGCGCCGTGACCCTGGAGGCTCAAACCGCTTCGAAGCTCGATAACGGGTACACCCGGCTCCCAAACGCGATCCTGATGCGAATTGTGAACGGCGACCTGCTCCGTAGTGAGATCCAAGTCCTGCTCCTGATCGCCCGATTTACGATCTCGTTCCAAAAGCGCCATGCGCCTCTTTCCAAAGCCGTCCTGGAGCGCAGAACAGGACTCCGTGGCCCCGCCGTTCTTCAGGCAATTTCGGCGCTGCTGGCGAAGGGCCTGATCGAGAAGATTCCGGGAGACCAGTACCGCCCGAACCTGCTCGGCCTCCGGTTCACGGATGAATGGGACTTCTTCGGAAAGAAATCTGGTTTCAGCGCTGAGCCCCCGGTTTCTGCGGAAACCAGGGTCACTGAGGCGACCACGGTCGCGCCTTCAACCCCGGTAAACAGCGAAACCAACGGGTCGGTCGCTCCGGCAACCCCGGCGGGGATTCCTGCGGAAACCCACTTTAAAGATATTCCAACAAAAGAAAACAATAACTCTCTCAGTGCGATGCCGGACTCTATTCAAAGCTACTTTTCCGAAACAATGCCCGCGAGAAAGCGAGAAAGCGAATGGCGAGCCTACAAAGACCTTCGCCAGCAGTACTCGGACCCAGAAATCGCAAAGTGTCTGCAATCAGTGCGGAATGATCAGCTGCCCGGAGGTGAGACTTGCCATTCACCAATGGCTTACCTAGCAGTCGCGATGAACGAGATTCTTGCGAAAGTGTGCGATAGAGAACGTTTAGCGCTGCGACGCGCCGAAGAAGCCGCACGATTTGAAGCCGAAGCACGCCGTCAGTCGGAGGAAGACGCCCGAGAGCAGCTTGAGCAAGCAACCAGGGAACGTGCATTCAGTAAATTTTTAGAAAATCAGAATGAGGCTGAAGTAATCGCGCAAACTTGCATCAAGCACAACTTTCCAATCACCACTGGCCCGATTGCCCGCAGTTTCGCGATTTCACGCTGGTGGTCAGTACATGCGAAAAGCGAGGGATATGCAGAGTGCTCCAACTAAACTACTTCGCCGCAGCCGCCGATGCCTCGTTCGATCCGGGACTATCACTGGCCTGAATCGGACCAAGCTGCTTTGATCTTTCCTCCGTGATCGTCCGCGCAGAGGTCACAGCAGGAAATGCAACAGCAGGGCACAGCAAGGCATTAAGATTCGAAAAAGAAGCATATACGCTCGCCGGATCCGACATTCCATTAAGCTCGTCGGATCCGGCGCCTTTAATGAGTTCTTGTTCAAGCGCAGTGCAGTACATCTTCGGCGAAATATTTGAAGATGCTTTCGATATTACTTTCCCCATTTGCAGGTTCAGGTCATTGGGCCATGCGAGCTTGCCCCAAACAAGGCTTAGGAACTCATTCAGGGTCTTGCTCTTGGTCCAAGCATCCAAAATGTCGCGTTCATCCGTGACCGCAATGCTTTTGAGAACGAATTGGATTGCCTCAATTGTGGAGTGCTGCAAACGCTTATCGTGCCAGCCGTCATGATACACTTTAAACAATTGCGATTTCGGCATATCAAGCACACGACGAATCTTTGCGGGATCATTCACAAGATTATTGTCGAAAACCGCCCCATCGGGAAGGACAGCACTTCCGCTAAAGCCAAACGCGTAAGAGTACACAACGCCGTTCTTCAATATTTTCCACTCCTTTGATTCTTCCTTGCGGGGTGGTTCGATTTGCTTCCGATATTGCGCCAAGACATCCGCGAAAGATGAACTATCTAAGATGCCTCTCACTTCCGGGCGAACCTTATTTGTTCCTTTCGGGTCATTCTTAATGCGGATGTATGCCTCATGTATTTCGAACAGGACCTTTTCCAGAGGCGACAATTCACCATGTAAATTCTTATTAACCCTGACGAGGCCAGACGGAATATGTTGGACGGCGAGTTGCTGCTTCGAGCAACGAATTCCCGAGATCTTAATGTCGTCGTCGTCA
>DATDSK010000147.1:0-5352 GCA_035291325.1 Bdellovibrionota bacterium
GAACTCTTGCAATAATTCTACATATATATTCAAGAAGGTCAATCTTGGTCAACTAATCAAAAGAAATATCCGCGGATGGTCCGGTGATGATCAAAACCGAGAGTCGATCCATCCGACTTTCGAGAAGGTCTTTTTCTGGAATGATCCCGAAACCCACTACGGGCCGGCCTTGGGCCGCCGGCTCGCTTCCGGTCATTGCGTCGTAACAGAATTCTCGCACAAGTCCGGGCACCCCAAGTTCCTGGCCCTTTTGCGGCGTGAGTAGCACGAAATTTTCGTCTTCGGAGAGGGTGCCTGTGCGAAGCACCGGGGCGGAACCGGCCGTCGTGCTGCAGCTCGGGGTGCTTTCGATGTCGTACTTCAAGATGCCTTCTCCCGAAAAACGAATTCGGAGGGCGTTATGCCCGATGCTGGCCTCGCGTTTGACCCAGTTGATTTCCTGGGCAAGGAGGCGAGCGGACTTCAAAGTGGCCCATTTCGCCCGCTGGTCAGCGATGATCGGAACCGAAAAAAGAAATACGAATACTCCTGCGGTCGCGAGTATCCAGTTCCGCCTTCGACGTTTGAGGCGGAGTTCGGCCTTTTCCCAGAGCTCGTAACTCTCCCATTCCGCCTGGGACCAACGCTCTTCGGCTATGTCGGTGTCATAAATTGGAGCCATAAGATGTCGCCTAACAGATAATAGTATAATCCGCCCACAACAAGAAAGGGACCATAGGGGATGGAGGACTTCATGATGTCTTTTTCACGGTTAACGAGGGCCCAAAGAATACCGATGACGCTACCGAGGACCGAACTGATCAATATGGTCGCGAGAACGCCACTCGGACCCAAAAATGCGCCCAGCATCGCGAGCAGCTTGACATCGCCTCCGCCCAGGCCCGTGCGTCCGGCAAATCTTTGATATAACGCGGCGATCAGGTAGAAACTTCCAAATCCGATCGAGGCGCCGATCAATGAACTCGACCATCCGAAAGTAGGTGGAGCCTGGGGAAACGCCGTAGACGTCAGCAAACCGAGCACCAGCCCGCCCAGGCTGAGTCGATCGGGGATGATCCGATGTTCGAGATCAATGAAGGTCACGGCGATCAGAATCGCGAGAAACGGCCAATCCCTGATGAAAAGCGTCCACGACAAGCCGAAACGAACTTTGGCAGAAAGGAAGATCAGCGCGGTCAGGAGTTCAATCGTGGGATATCGGATGGAAATCGGTGTCCGACATTCGCGACATCGGCCGCGAAGCAATGCATAACTCAGGATCGGGATATTGTCCCACCACCGGATTTCCTTATCGCAATTAGGGCAGCGGCTTCGCGGTTTTACAACCGAACGGCCTTGCGGAAGTCTGACGACGACGACATTGAGGAAGCTGCCGACGACCAGCCCGAATAGAATCGCGAAAACGTTGCCGTACCAGTTCGGGATTTCCTGCATCAAACCTCACGGGCGCGGATGAGAACTCCGGCCAAGGATAGAAAAAACGCGATGAGAAGAAAGGCGTAACCGCTGCTTCCGGCGAAAAATTGCCACGAGACCGGCAGATCGTAAGAAATCTTAGTGCCGAGATTAAAGTGCTCGAAATTCGGAAGAACTGCCGCCAAAAAATTCAAGACGGACTGAGCGCCACCGAGCCCGGATTTAACCGCGAGCGCGCGTAATTCGGAGATGTTGTTGCCGATGAGAAATAGCCCGAAAGTAAAAGTTACGGCAAGCGACGTGGTCGAGAACGAGGCAAAAAAAATCGCCAGACTCGCCAAAACAAAGCTTTGCAGAAGAATGAGGCATAAACCGGCAAAGAGCGTTGGGTGGAGTAATTCCTGAAAGCCGTTGCCGACGGTCACGAGAATCCAGGCAAAAACAGCGGTCAGCAACAGCCAGTTAATGGACAGCACCCCCGCAAGCCCGAGAAATTTGCCGAAAACGAACTGCGCCCGTGTGATCGGACGTGACAAGGCAACATAGATCGTACGCCGTTCGAACTCCCGGCCCAGAAGGCCGGCACCGGTTAAGATCGCGATCATGGCGCTCGAGAGCATGACCGAAGAAATGCCGAAGTCCATGATAATTCGTTGAGGCGCGTTATAGGTCATCGTCGAGCCGAGAAAGCCGAGGAAAAAAAGAAGAAGGGCGAAGACGATGATGTTGTAAAGGACTTTGTCCCTCACGATTTCGAGTAAGGTAACCCAACCGACAGCTCTGGCTACGTTTTGCCAGCGAGGTCTGACGGACACGCTAGCTGACATGCGGTCCTCCTTTTCCGAAGAAGTCCTCGAGAGAAGGCCGAATCGGGGTTATCCACAGAATTCTTGCTTTTTTCGCGATTAACTGTTCAAGAGCGGAATGCGCGGAGTCCTGACTTGAAACTGTCGCGCGCACCCCATCGGGTATTTCACGCATCGTGGTGAGTTCCGGGATTTCTTTGGCCTTCGCGATCTCGAGGTTTGAAAACGCGATCTCCGTCTGGAGCGGGCCGCGGGCCAGAAACTGGCCGATCGGGCCGCAATTGACGAGTTTTCCTTTTTCGATGAGGGCGACCTGATCGCAGATCGCTTCCACATCGGGAATGACATGCGAACTGAAAAAAATGGTACGGCCTTCGGCGGCAAGTCTCAGGATCAGCTCGCGCATCTCTTTGCGGCCGGTTGGATCCAGGCCGCTCATGGGTTCGTCGAGAATCAGGAGTTCCGGGTCATGCAGCAGGGCTTGCGCGATACCGATCCGCTGGAGCATGCCTTTTGAGTATCGCCTCAATTCCAGCCGTCGGGCATGTTCCATTCCAACGTGGGCGAGTACTTCGGGTGTTCTGGCTCTGATCTCCTGTTTTCGCATTCCGGCGAGAGTCCCGAAATAATTCAGAAGGCCTTCGCCCGTGAGGTGGTCGTAAAAGTAGGGCCGTTCCGGAAGGTATCCCAGTCGTGAACGGGCTTCGGGGGTCGTGGCCTCGTATCCGCAAACGCGGACCGTGCCGCGCGTTGGCCGCCTGAGTCCCACGATCAGATTGATCAGCGTGGTTTTTCCGGCGCCATTGGCGCCAAGAAAGCCGGTAATGGATTTGCGCGGCACTCTCAGGTCTATCTTGTGCAGAATTTGGACTCTGTTGAGCCAGAAGCCCGTTCGGAAACACTGGTCGACTTCGATGACCTCGATAATGGGGCTGCTTGTTCCGTCTGTTCCGATGGACGACATGCTAACGAGATTAGTGGATTTCTGAGATTACCGCAACCCGAACACCGGCTCGTATGGAGTCGTTGATCGTACTTTTCCTTCGGCATCAAGGTAAATATCGCCTCCGAGGGGGTCCTTTTGCGGCAGCCGGCTCTCCCTGATGTAGTCCTTCCAGTAGACTTGCATCTGAACTTTCGTGATCACCTGAGAGGCTTTGTACTTCGGTATCCTTTCCAAGAAGCTTGTGAAAGATCGGTTCGTTTCGAAGAGGTACTGCGCCAGAAACAGGTTCCGGCGCTTTTTTAAGAGTCGATCCTTGACTCGTTCGTCCCGCGTTCCCTTGATGAGGAAACTCAGCAATCGAAGTCCCACTTCGTATTCACCGCCGGGCTGTTTCAGGCGGTTGCTGAGCCGTTCCAGGTAATCGGGCGCCCCCGGAATCGCGGAAGCCTGAATGAAAGCCTTCGCTGCCGCCGGCATGTTATCGAGCTCGAAGATTTGGAGGTATCCCATGAGAATATAGATGTTCCAGCGGCTGGTCCAAAAACGCGACTGAAAGGAGGCGGGGAGATGAGGCAATTCCAGTCTGATAAAACGATCTGCTTTCTCAAGCAAAAGCCGCGCCCCGGTGATATCGCGCCTGATCACGGCCAAAATGTTGGCCCCCCCAAAATAGGGTTCATAGAACGCGTGATCGAGGTCCGTGATCAGGTCCAGGTCGAAAAAGATCGAAGCATGTCTGCCCGGGGTGACCGGCGTGATTGTCGGATCGGCGAGGGCGCGCAACCAGAGCCATTCGATCACGACCGGCATGTTCCCGAAGGACATGATCCTGTAAAGGCGTGGATCGAGCTTGGTCTGTCGGTCAGGCGGCGGCTCGACCCAGGTCGTATCCGAGAACCTGAGGTGCCGGTTGACGAGTGCAGCCGTGCTGAAGAAGAACGCGATAGCAGCTGCGGATGCGAGGAGTGCCTTCAGCTCAGCTTTCTTCTTCGTCATCGTTGGTTCCAGGATCAACTCCCAGCTTCGTCAGTCGATATCGGATGCTTCGGAACGTGATTCCCAGGGCCTCGGCGGCTTTTCGTTTGACGCCACGGGTGTGATTCAATGCCTGGGTCAGGTAAGCTCGTTCCACGTCACTGAGGATTTTGTCGAGCTGGATCGGGCCTTTTGAAAAATCGGGAGCCGGAAGCCGGATTTCGCCCGCATGGGCGCCCGGTTTTCCGTTGCCGCTGCCTATTTCGATCGCGATTCGGGTTCTCGCGGTATTTCTGAGCGCGCTCGGGAGCGATTCCAGCGTGATTCGGGAATTGTTTTCGAGTGTCACTGCCCGCTCGATCACATTCTCAAGCTCACGGACATTTCCGGGCCAGTCGTAAGCTTCCAGCGCGAGAATGACCTCGGGATCGATACCGGTAAAGTTCTTATTGAACCGGCCGCCGAATTTTTTCAGGAAGTGGTCGGCCAGGAGTTCGACGTCGCCTTTGCGTTCCCGGAGGGGTGGGGTTTTGATCAGGATCACGTTCAGGCGGTAGTAGAGGTCTTCCCGAAAAAGACCTTTTGCAACCGAGACTTCAAGGTCCCGGTTGGTCGCCGCTATGATCCGAACGTCCACGTGAATGTCATCCGTTCCGCCGACCTTTCTGAAGACTCTTTCCTGAATCGCGCGCAGCAATTTGACCTGCATCGGAAGGGGCAGCTCGCCGACTTCGTCGAGAAAAAGGGTCCCGTCGTTTGCCGTCTCAAACAATCCGATCTTTTCGTTCACCGCGCCGGTAAAACTTCCCCTGCGATGGCCGAATAACTCGCTCTCAATAAGGTTTTCCGGAATCGCCCCGCAGTTAATGGGGACGAACGGGCCGTTCTTGAGGGGGCCGGCGTCGTGGATCATGCGCGCGACGAGCTCCTTCCCGGTTCCGCTCTCCCCGGTGACGAGGATGTTGGTTTTGGAGGCCGCCACCCTGCGGATCAGGTTCAAAAGTTCTTTTATGGAGGGAGATCCCCCCAGGATGGTTCTATTCACCGGCGCCTCCTGCGAGTTTGAAGATGGGAAGGTACATCGCGATCATCAGGCCGCCAACGGTGGTTCCGAGGAAGACGAGAATGATTGGCTCAATCAGCTTGCTAAGTCCGCCCACGAGGGCTTCCACATCGGCCTCGTAGAAATCCGCGATCTTTTCAAGCATT
>DATDSK010000148.1:0-16476 GCA_035291325.1 Bdellovibrionota bacterium
TCCGAAATGTTTATCCCGTGTTCTGTATCGCGGGTTGGGCTATTCACCTAATGCTTCATTTTGCGGCGGGCAAAGTTCCAATCAGATTCCGAATTCTGCGAAACTTCGACGAACCGCTTACATCTCGATTGAGGCGTCCGATTTCAATCTTTGATTTCTCAAGCCTGCACCGGATTTTCTGTTGTGTCAAAACTCACCACTACTAATTGTGGTGCAATATACCCGACCCCCTAGGCATGGGATATCTCGGGCCGCGTTAGGTGCCGGTGGTAGTTGGGTTTTTTGAATTGGACTCGTCAATATAAGCGGCCATCTAAGACCTGGCACGCCGCAAAAACCCAACTTGCTCTTGACGAAATTTGCTTTTTCAGAATTCCGTCAGTTACCACGGAATTTTGGCTCTGTTTTTTAAATTTGTGCGAATTTGATCTAAGTATTTATCAGGCAGCAGAAGAGTGGATTCTAAGACTTTAATAGGAGAGCCCGAAGGTCAGCCGGAAGCCGGTCAGCTGAAACCCACTCACCGCGGCAAGAGAGCTCGACGCAGACCACATGCCGCCATGAATTCGAATCGCGTTACCTTCGATATTGCCGAATCGGAGATCAACACCCGCGCTAATCTCGTATCCGAGGGAAATAGCCTGGGTATTCGGCTCAACGCCTGTCGGCGGAGCGGGCAATTTCAGAAAATTCCAGCCCAGAATGCCGCTCCCGCCGAAAAATGGCTGAAAACGGCCGGACGTAAAGGGGAATACATGCACCCCCCCCAGAAACCCCGCTCCGAGCATCGTAAACGCCGGGCTATGAGTACCGATCGAGGCATTCCCCCTGGCGTATCCCAGATCAGCAGCAACGGTCGGCCGAAATCGCCCCTTACGTTTCTCAGCCCTGAAGCTCACGACATATTCAGACGCTCCCGTTATGCTTTTGCCTGTATCACCCGTGTGAAAATTCGCTCCGACTTCAATTATGGGAGCATATTCGCCGCCGCTCGCGCCCCAAGCCGATCCGCCCGCGATGGCGGCGCCTAACGCCACCGAGACGCTCACAATGACATCACGTATTCGTAACCGTGACACTCTCATCAATAGTCTTATCGGCGAGTCCCGCAGTAGTTATGAGAGAAATAATTTAGCGGTTTGCTTGAAATGCAGATCCCCAAAACACCGGTCCTAACGATCTCGTTGCAAGATATAGCGATATCGCTATAATGCTATACACTTTCAACACAGCGAGAGAACTGCTCGTAATCAGACAGGGGGGCACCTTTGAAATCACAATCTCGTCAACTTCCTGAGGAACGCGAAAAATGCGCACATATTGCCGAGATTCTCAGGGCCATAGCTCACCCCCTGCGCATCAGAATTCTTGCCAGTTTGGTCGAAGAGGAAACTCATGTAAACGCTCTCGCGATACGCCTCATGACCCAGCAAGCGATTGTCTCCCAACAGCTTCGAATTCTCCGGGCTCGCAAACTCGTGGCAGTCACACGAGAAGGCGGATTTGCACGTTACCGGATCTCGGAACCAAAGCTCCGTGATCTCCTCAAATGCTTGGAAGGCTGCTCAACGTGAGTAAGAAGTACACTCGCAGGGAATTTATCAAAATCAGCGCCCTGGGGACGGGTGCCTTCGCCGTCGGTTCCGGCCTCGTGACAGACTGGTGGAACCTCGATCATCCAAGCAGCGAAGACCCCAAGACAGATGGCGACAGGATCGTTCCGACCTTTTGCGAAGTTTGCTTCTGGAAATGCGGCGTACTGGCACACGTAAAAAACGACCGGATCACGAAACTCACGGGAAATCCAAACCACCCGCTCTCAAATGGCAAACTCTGTCCTCGCGGCGCGGGAGGAGTCGGGATGCTTTACGATCCGGATCGGCTTAAAAAACCGCTCATCCGGAGCAAGAAACGCGGCGAGGACGTCTTTTGGGAGGTCGACTGGAATACCGCTCTCGACAAAGTCGCATATGAGTTGAAGTCGATCCGCGAGAAATACGGCCCGGAAGCTCTCGCGCTGTTTTCGCATGGCTGGGGCGGGTCCTGGTTCACGCAACTGATGAAAGCCTACGGATCATCAAATATTGGGGCGCCGTCATACGCGCAGTGTCGCGGACCTCGTGAAGCGGGCTATACCTTGACCTTCGGTCAAAGTCTCGGATCGCCCGAGTCGATCGACATCGCTCATGCCCGCTGTATCACTCTCATCGGGAGCCATCTCGGCGAAAATATGCACAACACGCAAATTCAGGAGCTTGCCGCCGCGATCGGCGCCGGCGCCGAACTCGTGGTTGTCGACCCCCGGTTTTCGGTCGCCGCGGGCAAAGCGCGTTACTGGCTTCCCATAAAACCGGGAACAGACATAGCACTTCTCCTTGCCTGGATGAATGTCCTCATTGAGGAAAAGCGTTATGACATCGATTACATCCGGGACTACGCGACCGGGTTCGACGAATTGAAGGCGCATGTCGCGGACAAGACTCCTGAATGGGCCTTCGTCGTTACGGGTCTCGAGCCCAAACTCATTCGCGATTCAATCCGATTGATCGCGAGTGCCCGTCCGGCTTCGTTAATCCATCCGGGACGCCATACCACCTGGTACGGGGATGATACGCAGCGAACCCGCGCCATGGCAATCCTCGCGGCTCTCCTTGGGAGTTACGGAAGGAGAGGCGGATATATCTCTTCATCAAAAATGCCGATTCCGGCCTATCCGACGTCTTCTTTAACTCACAAGCCGCGGTCTCCGGCCGATCGCCCCAAGGGCGGCGGATTTCCCGTCGCCGATGAAGTCCTCGCTTCGGGCTTGCGTCAGGCCTCCATTCCGGGAACCGCTGCTTACGACATCAAGAGCTGGCTCGTTTATGGGACCAATCTCATTCAAAGCCTCCCGAACCCGAAAGAAACCATCGAGGCCATCCAGCAACTGGATTTCATCGCCACAATTGACACCATGCCAGCCGAGATCTGTGGCTGGAGCGACGTTGTCCTGCCGGAATGCACTTACCTCGAACGGGAAGATGACCTCTATTCGGCGCAATATCAACAGCCCTTCGTCGCGATTCGGCAGGAGGTGGTTCCACCGTTGCACGACTCGAAGCCAGGCTGGTGGATCGCGAAGGAGCTGGCAGCGCGTCTCGGACTGGAAGCGCAATTTCCCTGGCCTGATGCCCGCGCATATTTGAGGAAACGAGTGGAAACCGGCGGACTGGACTGGACCCATCTCAAAAAAAACGGGGTCATACTCGGAAAAAGAACGCCGGTCTGCGAAGAGGAGGGCCTCAAACCCGCGTTTGCAACTGAAAGCAGGAAGATCGAGCTATTCAGCGCGGAGCTTAAGAAATTGGGAGTCGATCCACTCCCGAATTTCTATCCTCCTGAAGAACCCCCACCCGGGATGTTCCGACTGCTGACGGGTCGATCGCCGGTTCACACGTTCGGACGTACAGTCAACAACCAGCTTTTACTGGAAAGCTTTCCGGAAAACGAAGTCTGGATCAATGCTGCCGCGAGCAAGGCGATTTCGGGATTCGCCTCCCCTCTGAAAACCGGCGACAAAGTGCGGCTTGTGAACCAAGACGGCGTCCGTTCCACGCCGGTAAAGGTGAAACTTACCGAACGGATCCGCGGCGATTGCGTTTATCTGGTGCACGGCTTCGGTCACGCGTCCAAAAGACTCAGCCGGGCAAACGGCCGCGGAGCTTCCGACAGCGCACTCACAACCCGATACAAAACTGATCCTTTGATGGGCGGGACCGGTATGAATGTCAACTTTGTACGAATCGAGAAATCATGAAGGGTGATCTGTGAAACGTTTTATCATGACAGTGGATACCCGACGATGTGTCGGCTGCAGTGCTTGCGTAATCGCCTGTAAAACGGAAAACGCCTTGGCCGAGGGCACAAGTCGCGATTGGGTGATTACCGAAACAGCGGGAACCTTTCCGAGTCTGAGCCAGGAAATTCGCTCCGAGCGCTGCAACCATTGCAGCCGGCCGCCTTGCGTTGACTCGTGTCCGACACGGGCAAGCCATGTCGGCGAAGCCGGCGTGGTTCTTGTCAGCCGGAACAAATGCACCGGCTGCAAAGCCTGTATCGGAGCCTGCCCTTACAATGCCCGCTATGTTCATCCGGACGGGTTTGTTGACAAGTGCACGTTCTGTTTCCACCGAACCAAAACGGGAGCTTTACCGGCGTGTGTCGAAATTTGTCCAACGCAGGCGCTTAAATTCGGCGATCTTGGAGACGCCACCAGCCAAGTCGCGCGTCTGCTTCGGGAACGCCGGCACAAGATCAACCGGCCTGACTCGGGTGCGAAGCCGAACGTGTATTTCCTGATTTGAAGCAAGGAGCCGTTATGAACGAAAGTCATTCTGAAAAGCCCTTCTGGAATCCCTATCTGGCCGGGATGGCACTTGGCCTAGTTCTCCTTTCGAGCTTCCTGATCATGGGCCGCGGACTGGGGGCTTCGGGAGCGGCAAACCGGATCGGCGTCGCCGTAGTCGACGCGATCGCCCCGGCTCACGTGAGCGCGAATCCCGTCATGGCAAGCCTCAAGGAAGATGGCATGCATCCGCTCGACGATTGGCTCGTCTTTGAAGTGCTCGGCGTATTTCTGGGAGGAGCCGTCGCGGCGCTCACAGCCGGACGGATGAAACTTGGCGTTCTGAAAGGCCCCAGGATCTCTTCCGAGTTCCGGCTCGCCTTCGCGCTCACCGGCGGAATTCTGATGGGCATCGCCGCGAGACTCGCGAGAGGGTGCACCTCCGGGCAGGCACTCAGTGGCGGCGCTCTGCTCTCGTTCGGCAGCTGGGTCTTCATGTTCTCGGTATTTACCGGAGGCTACGCTTTAGCGCGGCTCATGAAAAGGGAATGGCTATGATTTTCCCTTTCGATTCACTCAGCGCTCATCATCGGGAGTTCGGCCTTATCGTAGCCGTCATCATCGGCTTCGCGTTCGGATTCGTTCTGGAGCGCGCCGGGTTCGGACGCGCCCCCAAACTCGCGGCCCAATTTTATCTTTACGACATGACGGTATTCAAAGTCATGTTCGGCGCGATTGTGACCGCATCCCTCGGGATAGTCCTGTTCTCACAACTCGGGCTGGTTGATCTCAGGACGTTGTCGAATTGGGCCACGAGCGAAACATTCCTCTGGCCCATGATCGCTGGCGGATTTCTCCTTGGGATCGGCTTCATCATCGCGGGGTATTGCCCCGGCACTTCAGCGGTTGCCGCGGCTTCCGGCAATCTCGACGGCCTCTTCGCTTTCATCGGGGTCATCATCGGTAGCTTCATCTATTCCGAGGCTTTTCCGCTTTTTTCAAAATTTCATGAAGCAAGCAATCTCGGACACGTTTATCTCTACGACCTACTGCATCTTCCAGCTCCGGCGGTCGCGGCAGCGGTCGCCTTGATGGCCATTCTTTGTTTCCGAGGCGCAGACAAGATCGAAGAATACTTCTCCGAAAGGTTAAAGCGATCCGGAAACACGGAATTCGAAGAGAACATCCTCCCCGAACGGCATTCCAGGCCGGCGAGGCAATCCACTTTCGCGACTTTCGGCGGGCTCGCGCTCATTGCCTGTTTGACCCTTCTTCTCAACGTACGCCCCGATGCAAGCCATCCCTCAGTGCTGACCTTAGCCCAAGCTGAGTTGGGCAAACGGGTATTGAAGGAACCCTGGCGGCTTCGCATTATTGATTTGCGAGAGCGGGAGGCTTGTTTTGCAGCGAGGATTCCCGGTTCGGAATGCATCCCCCTGGCTGAGTTGTCGACCCTTGCCCTGGGCGAAGACATGAGCGGACGCGATCTCGTCCTGGTTGCCGGGATCGATCTCCATGAAATCCCGGCAGCGGCCGCGAACTACCCCGGCCGGGTCTTTATTCTTGAGAAAGGATTCGAAGGTTGGAAGTCGTTCGCCTTGTCTGCTCCAAAACATCCGGGCCCTTCGTCCAGTCCTGATGAAATTGAAAGCTATCGTCTCCGGGCCGCCCTGTATTCCTCTCTAACCGGCGCGAAACAAGCTCCGCCACCTCCCCCTCCAGCGGCAGGTGGCGGAAGCCCGAAGAAAAAGAGTGGAGGCTGCAGCGGATGAACTCACTCATTTGGAACTGGGAAATCGCCGTTTATCTATTTCTGGGCGGAATGAGCGCGGGGCTCATGATCCTGAGCTGTCTTCGTTCGGCGCATTCGCGGCCGGAACGTCTTCTTCCGTTTTTTTCAGTTCTCATTCTTTCCGTGGGAATGGCTGCGTTATTTCTGGACCTGGCGTTCAAGACGCACGTGTATCGCTTCTATTTGGCCTTTCAGTGGAAATCACCGATGTCCTGGGGGTCATGGATTCTCCTGGCTATCTATCCCGCAGCCCTCCTCTTCGGATTGACACGAGTCAAGGAGATCGAAATCACCCGGGTAACGCCCGCCGCGCTGCTGAGGATGATCCATTTTGCGAGGCGCTGGGCTATTTCACACGAGGCAACCTTGAAAAAGATAAACCTCTTTCTCGGAATCGCACTGGGGATTTATACCGGCATTCTCCTCAGCTCCCTGGGGCGTCCGGCCTGGAACTCCGCCGTGCTCGGCCCGCTGTTTCTCGTGTCCGGGTTCTCGGCGGGTGCCGCAATGCTCACGCTCTTTACCGAAGAAAACAGTCTGCACCGCTGGGAGACGCATGCCATCGCGGCAGAGCTCGGGTTGATACTGCTTTATATTTTTGGCCTCACGCGAATCGGCAATCCGGACGGATCAACGCCCGCGGATCTGTTTCTGGGCGGACGCCTCACCGCGATATTCTGGGTTTTCACAGTCCTGATCGGATTATGCCTACCGTTCGTCATGGGGAAAATTCTTCGCCCACCGATCGGAAGCTATCGGTTTCTCGGCGCGTCCTTTGTTCTAGTAGGGAGTTTTTCCCTTCGGTGGATCGTCGTTATGGCAGGGCAAAGCTAGGAACTTCGGACAGCATCACACCCAGCAATTTGGCACGAAGATCGGGGCGACTGTCCCCAAAATCACGCGCAGCCTGGATAATCGCCAGCCGGACTTCAGGGAGGACCCCGTTCAGGCCCCAAATTCTGTTGGCAATGGTCAGGGCGTGTTCGGAGGAGCAGCCACTGAAAGCCAGGATCATCCCGAAAACAGATGGCCCCCGATGCATCTGGCCGTTGCATCCCATCGCGATATAGCCCTGGTTGATCGCGCAAGACCAAAAACTCGGAACGCCCGGACCGCCCTTGAAAGACGAATCCAGTGTTCCCATGAATTCCTTGGCAGCGCGACTGGGCGATGAATAAAGGGGATTCGAAACGTAACGAAAATTAAATTCCGCTTCCGCCTCTTTATTTCCCTTGTTCACATACCAAGTACAGTAATGGTCGTCCGCAGTTACTGAATAAGTTTCGGCAAGACCGATCACATCACTGGCTTCGGAAGCCCCGATCGCCATTCCGGCTAACGTCAACCGGCCGATGCGGAAGACGCGAAGCCGGTCGATTCCGCGCACGACCGGCGTCTCTTCAAATGACATGAACCTGTCCGGATCGCAGAACGCCGGCTCCTCGGCCGTCGCTTCGCTCCAAGGCCCGCCTGCCAAAACATCGAGCGAGCTTACCGCTGCAAATGCAAACACGATCACTATGAGCCGGAACACACACAGAATATGCGACATTATTATTTCATAACCGTTTAGCCGAACGCTGTCCATAGACCGCACTTTTTTTGCATCGTTAGAAGCGGAATCAAGAGACCAGATCGGAGCAGTCATGATCCCGGTTCAAATTGCTTATCGCGACTTCCGGCCATCGCCCGCTGTAACAGCCGACATAAAGGAACGGGTTGCCAAGCTCGAGCAATTCTTCAACCGTATCACTTGGTGCTATGTCACCGTGGGGCGCTCTTATCAAAGACATCGTCGCGGAAACCTTTACTCCGTCCGAATCGACCTCAGAGTACCCGGCCAGGCGATCGTGACAAGCGGGAGACCGGATTATGACGGCGCCCACGAGGATATTTATGTGGCCGTAAGAGACGCGTTCAACAAAATTCAAAGACAACTTCAAGATTATATCAAGCAACGCCGTGTCCGGGTCCACATGTCGGAACAACAGGGCTCGTCCCGGGGTAGGGTTGTTCGCATTCTCAGGGAAGGTGGACGCGATGGCGACTATGGCTTCATCGAGGCGCAGGACGGCCGCGAAATCTACTTCCACGGCCATAGCCTGGTTCATGGAAATTTTGACGAGCTGAAGGTCGGTTCGGAAGTGCGCTACGCCGAGGAAATGGGTGAAGAAGGCCCCCAGGCCAGCACGGTCGAAGTTGTTGGAACTTCTTAGCTTCCCGTCGGATATATGAAGCTGAGCAAGAAAGGCCCGAAAATCATCAACCCGACCGCGGGCAAGATGATGAAGACCAGGGGAATCAGGATCTTTTGCGCGGCTTTTGCGCCCTCTTTTTCTGCCTTCAGCATTCTCTCACTGCGAATTTGTTCCGATTGCTGGCGTAAAATTTTGCCGATGGACGCGCCCATCTGATCCGCCGAAATCAGGATCGAGACAAATGAATTCATTTCCATCATATCAATTCGCAAAGCCATTTCGCGAAGGGCTTCCTGGCGGGAAGCTCCAACCTTGATTTCCTTCAAGAGTTGCCCGAACTCATCGACCAAGGGACTGGGGCTGGACTTTTCCACGACTTTTCCAATGGCGCCCACGAAGTCCAAGCCGGCTTCCATCGAGAGCGCAAGCAGATCAACCACGAAGGGCATCGATTTCAGAACTCTGCGCTGTCTGCCCTGCAAACGGCTTTTCAACCAGATATCCGGATAAAACCAACCCAACACCCCGGATGCCAGCACCGTGATGATCGCGACATCAATGAAATCGCCCACTTTCAAAAGTCCCAGTACGATCGGGAAAAACAGAATCAAGAAAAGTTTGAAAGCGATCATCTCATCGGGCGTGAGTTCCTCTCTCAGGCCCGCGGCGACCAATTTCCGCTTATAGTGAACTCGACGGCTCTCCCAGAAGAGCTTTCCTCGGAGCATCGGAACAACGTATTGCGTGAAAAACGGCCGGGTGATCTTTACGAGGAAGTTGCTTGCATCGCGATTGCCCAATTCGGCAAGATTGTCCTGCGCAGCGCGGCTCTCCTGCTCCTGAACGAGCATTCTCGCGACAATGAAAGTCCCAAGGCCGATCAGGGCATACGCGGTATAGATGACTAGCTGGCCTTTTTCTATCGCATCCATATACGTCCGTCCGGCCTAGCTAGCGGGCTTTGGCGCCCGTTCAGGCTCGGCCTACGCCGCAGCCGATTTCGGCTTACGTCTTTTGTCCTTCAGCCGGTACACATTCGCTCCCCTACCCTCAGGCGAGTTCCTGCCCACAGCGGTGAGTCGTTTACCCGGAGTTTTCGCGGCAAGAGTCGCGGACGGCAATTCCGGCACCCAACCGCGCCCCGAAGTAACGAGATTCACGATCCACTGAGCGAAACTGGTTTTCCAGTCGGGAGCATTGCTTCGGGTCTGCATTCCCATGAGCCGGAGTCCTTTTGTCAGCCTGATGATCTGCTGCTTAGTTTCATCGGTATGAATGAATTCGACTCCGTACCCGCGTATTCCCTTCCAAAGGCGATAAACCACTTTGCCCTGAACATCGACTGGCCGGCTGAATACCGTGAACTGCAGTTGCACTACTTCGTTCTGCTCAAGCTTCTTGCCGCACTTTAAAAACACCCCGCCTTCAGAAATATTGGCGATCGTGCATTTCGTTCGAAAACCGTCCCGCTCCAAAACAGCCGGAACCGCGATTTCATAACGGGGTTTGGATTCCCACCACCTCAATCGTTTGTTGAAGTAGGCCGCGCGCACTGCGGGCAAAAGAAAGTAACTGACGAGACCGACATTCAGAACTGTGGTCGCGATGAAAAGCTGCAGCGTAAATACACTTGAAAAATGCCGGTAATCTTGGAAGTTCGCCCACGAGGCGATCGCCATGATAATCAAGTAGACGGGATAGCTCCATTCCTTCACCGAGAAAATCGCGAACCCGGCGAGCGGATACAATCCGACGACTGTAACCAGATCCCACCACGTGCCATGCTTCACAAGCGCCTGGACGTATTCAAAATACGGCAGGTGCATCACAAGGGCGCCGGCGAACGTATTGAAGAAGGGTCCAAGAACATACAGGATTGCTAGAACAATGATCGGCCAAGGTTTCGTTCTCATATTCCACTCATCGGATTTTGCTCCGAAATATTTAGAGTCACGAATCATGACTTGAAGAAAAAGGCCTGTTCTAATAAGGTCTTAAACTATGAGAAAAAGAAAATTTTTCATTTTTTATCATATTTTAAGCACATTTTTTCTGCTCACCTTGACGGCGACTGAGTGCGTTAGTTTTGCGGCACCCCAAAATCCGACCAGGGATTCCTGGTACGTGATGACCGTAGATAAAACAATCCGATACGGCTATTACAACGAACGGGTCGAGCTCAAGCGCAACCGGCTCTTTTTCCAAAGTCATGTCTGGAAAAAAGAGGAAGATTACATCAACGAAGAACAACTCGGCGCTTTCTCCGAAAACACACCCGATCTCGCTCCGCTCTTCTACAACTTTCATTCGACTTACCGTTCCAGCGAGCTCACCATCGACGGCAACGTGAAAGATGGAAAGGTCCTCCACGTCAAAGTTCGCAAAGGCCAAACAGAACTTCCGATTATACGAAAAGTCCTGGCGCCTAAGACAATCTTTTCACAATTTTTTCCTGTCTGGCTCGGGTTTCAGCTTCCGAAGCTCAAACCCGGCCAAAGCGTTTCGTTCCTCTCGATTCTTGAAGACAATCTCGATTTGAATTTCGCCACGGTTCCGGGAAGAATACGGCTGGAAAAGCCGGACGAGTTCGCCACGAAATCGGGAACGCGAAAGATCTCGCTCGAATACCGGGAGGTCAAAAGCACCTGGTATGTTGACGAGACGGGGACCGCTGTAAGAATCGAGATGCCGGAAACGAGGACCGTGGTCGAAAAAGTCTCCAAAGAAGTGGCTCAGAAATTCCTTTCGAACTAACCTAAACGGGATATGATTACCTGAATGACAAACATTGATCAGGCCCGCAAAGCTCTCGGCCAGCTCTTCATCATCGGATTCAACGGTTTGGAATTAGCGGACGACACCTCAGCGTTCCTGTCTCAGGCGGGTATTGGCGGCGTCATTCTGTTCGCATCGAATTATGACTCCCCTGCCCAGCTTGCTGAACTCACGAATCAGATCCAGGAATGCCGGACAGACCTTCCACTGTGGATCAGTACGGATCATGAAGGCGGCCGAGTTCAGCGATTCAAAAAAGGGTTCACGAAAATACCCGACGCAGCTGCCATTGGAGCAGAAAACTCCCCCAAACTTGCCTTTGCCGTGGCCGAACTTATCGCGAAAGAACTCAAGGCCGTCGGAGTTAATCTGAATTTTTGTCCCGTGGTCGATATTGCGTCCAATCCGAAAAACCCTGTGATCGGGAATCGAGCCTATGGCTCCACCGAAGAAATCGTTTCAAAAATATCCAGTGCCATGGTCCGTGGCCATCTCGTTCATGGCGTCCAGCCTTGTGTAAAACATTTCCCCGGACACGGCGATACTTCAACCGATTCACACATGGCGCTCCCTAAGGTTGAAACCCCGCTGGAAGTGCTGCAGGAACGGGAGTTCAAGCCGTTTTCAAAGGCATTCAGATCGCATTGCGCCATGGTCATGACCGCCCACATTATTCACGCGAAGCTGGATCCGAAATTCCCGGCAACCCTCTCCAGCAAAGTCCTCCAGGAACTCCTTCGCAAGCAGATGCGCTATAGCCGGGTGATCATCAGCGACGATATGGAAATGAAAGCCATCACGGACCACTTCGGACCGGATGAAGCCCCGATTCTGGCGCTTCAAGCAGGCTGCGATATTTTGATTTATCGAACAGAAGCGGCAGCGCGGAAAGCTTACGAAACCCTCTCGCATGCCCTGGATTCGGGGACTTTGAGCCCTGAAGTCGTCCTTCAGGCAGAAGCGAGAATCCGAGCGCTTAAGAAAGAAGCCTTTCCACAGCCCTATCAGCCGGTAACCATCTCGGACGTCGGTCAGAAGATCGGCACTGCCGAACATCTCGCCATTATTCAGAAAATCAGACCCTAGAACAAGTCGCTGAAATTATTGCTCATTTAAGATAGAGCAATCAGACTTGCGCGAAATGATGCGATGCGTTAAAGAATCCCAATGCAGTCGGCTTCGGCTGCCTGGAGATGACGCATAAAGCCGATTTTCATGCCGACTAACCAGTTGAGAGGACAAACCCGCCTATGATGAAAGCTGCACGATTCGCGATGATCATTCCGGTATTCATTTTCGGAGGCCTTTTAGCCAGCTCTTTTGCCAGCTCTTCTGCCAACTCTTCTGAAGGAAGAACCGATTCCGCGAAAACCCTGATTCGAATGAAGAGCGGTCCGAAACCGCAGATTTTTTGTGACTTCAAAATCTTAACAAACCAGCAGAACGACCTGACCGCGATGGGCTATGCGTGCACGGGCGATGGAGTCAAGGAGTTCGGAGTCGATCGACCCGCATTGTTTTCTTTGGAGCAGATGAGCAAAGGCGTCGTCTTCATGCGAAAGTTCGGAATGACGATCATCTCCCTGAGCGCGCCTGACATTTCAGCGCGCGATGGCGGAATAATGAAAATTCGGTATCTCAAGAATGCCGCGACTCAAAGTTACGGGGAATTCTTCGCCGATATTCAAAAAGTTGGAAAGCGCTGGATCGCATACACAACGCCAGACGCGGGCCGTCAAGCATTTCATGAGATGTCCGTTACGACATATTTTCTTGGAGTGGAAAAGATAGAAATCGAATAAACGCCCTGGAACTTTTTATGCATCCGCTTTGCTTGTCCGGCCGTTTCGCGGCCGTAATCCCAAGAGGCAAAGCGGTATGGGGTTCCCCGAAAAGCTGTTTCAAGCGCTCTTTCTGAGCTTTCTTACGCAGCTTATTTCCGTATTAGTCCTGATATCGCTGTTCTCTTCGGCAATCTTTCTCGGGACCAGGAGACATGTGCAGAGCCATCGGCCGCCCGTGCGAAAAACCAGCTTCCGTTCCATCGTTCATGTGGGTGTTCAATCTGCAACTCATGCGGCTGCGCCGACCCGATAAACCATCGTTTGCACCCCCCGCGTCGAAGCGATACCATAATGGTCTATGACCTCGCTCAGAGGCCGCTTTCAACTCATAGCACTATCGGTCATTTCGGGAATATTCCTGGCAGCGCAGCCAGCTTGGGCAGGCTCAAGCTTTTATTACGAGCTTCAGGGCGGAGTAACCCAAATTCGCGGGGCAGCTCCTTTTTTTGGAACCGGCATCCCGGCCACGGCCGATATGGGCGCGGCATTCAATCTGAGTCTTGCCTATAGCACGTCAGGCGGGCAAATCCCATTCGAGGTACAGATCGGGCTCAACCACCGTTTGAGCACCGGCAGCAACGGTACCGAGAGTTCCTATTCCTTAATGGCCTCTTACCCGATGGTGCGCATCCAGATGAGCCAAATCTTCGTGACCGTGGGGGCTACTCCCCTGATCTGGCGGAGAGTAGAACCCTCCGCGGGAATCGACAACTTCTCGATGCCAAGCGGTGCCTGGAGTTATCTTGGCGAAGCCGGCTTCCTCTGGGCCGTAACACCGCAATTTTCCCTGGGCACCGCCGCAGCCGCTCAGTTCGTGAAAGCCGGTGAGGACATGAGTCCGCAACCAGTCGCCGAGATCACCGCAGTATTGCGCTTCTACTTCGGATTTTCCGGGGGAGGCTCCGGAGCGCGCTCGAATTCATCGAATGAGTTCAAGGGCTGGCGTTACCCGTTCGGCAACGAGCTCCGCGGCCGCTAGCCTTGCACCCTGAACGACTGATCCTTACGCGGCACCCTCGCCCACTCGAGCCAGTTTGCGCTTGTCGAGCCCGTATTTTTCAACCTTCATGATCAGGCCCGCTCGTGAAATTCCAAGTTCCTTCGCCAGACGGCTCTTGTTCCAATTGGTGCGACGCAGTCCTTCACGGATCATCGTTCTTTCAAGTTCTTCAAGAGCATCCTTGAGCTTTCCGGCGACCCGAACTCCTTGAACTTTCGACTGTTCACCGTGCTCTCGGATTCGTTGAGAGAGCAAATCCACGGCAATCCGTTCCTCATCACCTGACAGAACAACTAATCTCTCGACCTCATTCTCGAGTTCGCGAATATTGCCGGGCCAGGGGTAATCGAAGATTTTCTCCATCGCCCGCTTGGCAAAGATCTTCAACGGAAGATGCTTCTCCTTGCAGCCGCGAGTCAGGAAATGGTCCAGGAGAATCGGAATGTCCTCTTTGCGATCCCTGAGCGGCGGAACGACGAGATTGATGACGTTGATACGATAGTAGAGATCTTCGCGGAACGTTCCGATCTCGATCATTTCCTTAAGATCCTTGTTTGTCGCGGCAACCACCCTGACGTCGACCTTGCGCTGTTCAGTGCCGCCTACCGGAGTCAAGGTGCCTTCCTGAAGAACACGCAGAAGTTTCACTTGCATCGTCGGCGACATGTCCCCGATTTCATCCAGGAATAGAGTACCTTTATCGGCCACTTCAAACAGGCCCTTCTTATCCTTGATCGCTCCCGTGAACGAACCTTTCACATGACCGAAAAGTTCACTGTCCAGCAGGTTTTCATTGAACGCCGAGCAATTGACGGTCACGAACTGGGCGTCCTTTCGCGGCGAATTGAAATGAATGGCCCGGGCAATCAGCTCCTTACCGGTTCCGTTCTCGCCCTGGATCAGAACGGTCGATTCGGAATTCCGAATCTTATCCAGCAACGAATAGAGCTCCTGCATCGGCTTGGATTTCCCTATCATCGAATCATAACTGTAACGATTGCCAAGTTGATTATTGAGAGCATTGATCCGCTCTTCGCGCTTGGAAATTTCCGTGTGAAAGGTCACGATCTCCTGGGCGACAAGATCGACCAACTCGTAAAAATACTTCTTCTCCGCGTCGCTCAGAACTCTCAACCGGGAGACGGCATTGTCGAAGGATTCTCCATCCATTCCGAGAGCCTCGACAGCCACGCGAGCCTTGGCGCGCAGCTCACTATCAACAGGTTTTTCCAGGAAAGAATACGCGCAAACACTTCCAAGGAATTCCTGATCCACATTGATCCGGGATATGACGAGATTCTCGATGCCGGCCGGCCCGACAAGCGTCATATGCGCGTGTTCACCCTTGAAAGCCTTCTCATTCGCTTCCGCGATAGCTTTCAAAACAAGCTGCCGGCCGCGGTCCTTCGGCAATAAATTCGCGGCAATCGGGTTCTTAAACTCGCGCTGCCGGTCGAGGGGGTCGTAGTTCCGAACCTGTCCCCGTTCATCCACGAAAAAAATATCGGTATGAAACCATTGCGCGAGGATCTCTTCGAGTTTTCGAATGACATGAATGTGTTTCAGTTCTTCCCAATTGATCATAGTGTTTGTCTCCACACTGCATATCGGAAAGACATGGCCAAAAATTAAACAAAACCCGCGATTTTTTTGACAGACTGTCGTTTTTCTAGCCACTTCGACGACTTAGCTAAGCCGGTGATTGTTAAAAATTTTCTTCCCGAATTCTTCGATCTCTTGGCATCGGGTCCATTCTCGGCTACAAGCATGACGTGGCGATATTTTTCGATACAGCTTCAACGACCCGCTGTTGCGCGGAGGCCCTGGAATTGGTCGCAGCATATTCCGGCACGCATTTCGGCAACCCCTCATCGAGCCACGCGCTTGGACAGCAATCGGCCAAAGCGATCGGTGAAGCCCGGGTATTTTTTTCGGAAGTATTCGACGTTCCGCCCGAGCAAGTCGTTTTTACCGGAAGCGGAACCGAAGCCGATAACCTGGCCATTTCAGGGGTCGCACTTGGCCCGTTCAGTGGAAAGCCCCAACGAGTTCTCGTCTCCAGCCTTGAGCATCCTGCGGTCAAAAAGAGCGCGGCCGCTCTCTCGGCGTTCGGAATCGATGCTCGAACGCTGCCGGTAACCGAAAATGGCGAAATAATCGCGAAAGAATTTCTGAATCTGATCACGCGCGAAACATCGCTGATCAGCATTCATCAGGTAAACAATGTCGTCGGCTCGGCTTATCCCGTAACTGAACTCGCCAGAACCGCCAAAAGCCGCACCCCTGGCGTTCTTTTTCATACGGACGCCGTGCAGGCCTTCGGAAAGCTCCCAGCACCCACCGGAAAGTCGGGAGTCGACCTCGTTTCGATTTCCTCGCACAAAATAGAAGGTCCCAAGGGCGTGGGCGCGCTCATTCTGCTGAATTCGCAGCTGACCCGATCAGGACAGCTTGGGTTGCGGCCACTGATCTGGGGTGGTGATCAGGAGAACGGGTTGCGATCCGGAACACAAAACGCGGGCCTCATCGCGGGCTTTCACGTC
>DATDSK010000149.1:0-7282 GCA_035291325.1 Bdellovibrionota bacterium
GAAAGTAATGAACCCCGAAAACTTTTTCCTGCCCGGCGCCGTGAAAACGAACCCGTGTTCCGGTCTTTGTTTCAAAGATCGGTTCCCGCGACCGCTGCATGGGAGTAAAGGATTCCGGCCCTCCCATCGAAATCTCAACCCGAACACTCTGAGTGTCACCATAGCAGGAAAAGAATTCCGCTTTGACTACGACAAAAAGGGCCATTTGATCAGAATTCCAGATCTCGAAGACTCAGACTCCGAGATTCATATCGGATATTGTATTGAGCCACAGCCGGAACCGACTCCGACCGCGGAACCGGAACCGACTCCGACCGCGGAACCGGAACCGACTCCGACCGCGGAACCGGAACCGACTCCGACCGCGGAACCGGAACCGACTCCGAGCCCTACGCCATGCACGGACTTCAGCTGTGAAGATGGACGATTGATCGGGGTATAGACTCCCGCAAACACCGCGGGGCAACACGCATGGAGAAACCCTGCTCAAGCAGATTTCTCACCACGCCTGCCCTTGACGGCGCGTTCGTGAGAGTTCACGATATGCAAATGCATCCAAAAAACCCTAAAAGGACTTCATCCAATGACACGTAAAACCAGTTTTATTGCAACCGGAGTTTTCGTCATCACAGGCATCTTTGGCATAATGCCTGGACAGTCCATCGCAACCGCCGCAAGCAACTCGTTCGCCGCGAAGTGCGCGGAGATCGATAAGTGCATCAAGGCAGTCAGCGAAATCACTGACGATAAGTATGTTTTCAGTGCTGAGGTCAAGGGCACTGTCGCCGCGAGCGACAACCTGGAATTGACCAAAGAGAACGCCACTTTTCTTTTGACGAAAGCCTTGAACCTCAATGGCTTTACCCGTGCACCTTTGGGCGAACCGAATACCTATGAAGTAGTCCGTCAACGCGATGCCCGCGATACTTTACTCCCAAAGGTGACCGCGGACGTAAATAATGCTCCAGACTTGCCGAATACCTGGGATTGGTACCATCTCACTTACAAGGCGAAGTATCCCGACGCTGTGGAGAGCATGGCGAGAACGGCGCGATCCTTCATGCCAGCCACTGCGCGGATCATCCCAGTTGAACTCAGTGGGCAACTCATGATGACGGCCGCCGCTCCCGATATCAAAAACGTCTACGAAATGATTCGCCATATGGATCAGAAGCCCAGTAAAGAAATCCTGGAAAAGTGGAAGCAGAGGGAACGCGAACGGGCACAGGAGCGCAAAAACGAGAAGAAGGAGTAGAACTCCGCCGACGTTCTCACGCCGGCGGAATAATGCTGAACTGCCATCCGCTCAGTGACCCAGATCAACCCAAAGACTTGGAACTATTGAAGTGCCAAATTTCAGTTCGCTCGAGGAATCACACGGAATATCTCGGTCCCAGCTTGTCGAAAAATTGACCGTACTGCCACATTTGGCTTGTAAACCGATCACCGAAAAAATGAACTCGCGCTGGGTTGATCGCAAGTCGACCGGACTTACTGGCGAAGCAGTTTGCGGAGTACAGATCACCTCTCTTTGGTGCCCATCGACGCTTTCTGACCCAGCAACGCAACCAAAGGCTATCTTGTTGTCATTTCCGTAAGATTCCGGTGCAAAAGTCAGAAACGTAACACTTGGAATTTCGTGATCGGCTCTTTTTTCGAACCAGAGCCTCAGAACACCTTTGTCTTCAGCCAGAATCGAAACCGGAGGAACTGGAAGTTCACAATCCGGTCTTAACACCCGAAGGCTCTCACGAATCACCCGCTTGCTCCCATAACAAGTGCCTTCTCCAAAATAGACCACCAATGGATCAAGCACCTCTTCAGGGTTCCTCCCAAAAACCGCTCCGCTACTCCAATCACACGCTTGCAGGATAACCAGACCGAACAAAACAACGACGACATTCGCTACACGACATTTTTTCATATTCAACCTCACAGGCGAATGCCGATTCCGGCTTCAGCCATAATGTAACCCTGATTGCCACGACCAGCGGCCGTAATCGTCCACTGATCTCCCAGATTAAACGAGAGACGTGCCCCCACATGGGCGGTGGCTAAATTGTACGCCGACTTGCGTATGGAACTTGCCCCCACCAAGAGTCCTCCCTCAATCAGGTCCGTAAAGCGCCAGATTGAAACGCGTAAAGGAATTATCTCCAGGTCAGCACCCGCGAAGGCCTTTCCGTTTCCTTTCTGCTCATATCCGCCAAAGAAGATATTCAGCGCAAGGGGCTTCGCTAAATAGACTCCCAGATTACCCATCGCGCCGTACTGCTGACTGTGAAAGCCGAACGAGCTCGAAGGATAGTAGCTGCTATTGTAGATCTTGTTCTGACTTTGACTGACCAGCACCCCGCCCCCGCTCAGCCGCACACGCCGAAATACGTGTCGCCGTTCCTCATCAGCCTCGAGCTCCGCCAACCTCGCTGAACTCGAGGACGAAAGCGCCGCCGCGGCCGGAGCCGCTTCGGTCGCAGTCGCCGGGACTGCCTGTTCCGGCGTTGGCGCCGGACTCGCCTGCACGATCGGTAACTGTGATGGACTGGGCGACGGACCCGCGGCCGCTTGTGGCGCTCCGCTGGTCTCGCCCTTGCCGTCACTGACATGAACGGTAGGTGAAGCAGTGCTGTTATTCCCCTGCTCCGAATTATTGAAATAAAAATTGTAAGTCGCCCCGTAGGCGACCCAAATCACGCTAAAGAAGCCGACGAAAACCCCAATCGCCAGCACCCATAGCTCCCTCAGTGCTCTCATATCCATTTTCCTTCCTGTGTTCTTTGACACGGGCCCATAGGAAAGCACGCACAGTGCCACACATAAACTGCTGTTTCTAAAGTAATTCCGAACCACTCTTCACGTTGTCCTGCCAATTTTGTCATGGTGTCCTGCCAGGCGCGTCAGCGAGAATACGGTAAAGCGTTCGCTCAGAAATCCCTAAACGCGAAGCTGTTTCAGAGCGATTTTGCTCGTAACGACTCAAGGCTCTGTTGACAAAGTCACGGGTGAACGCAAGCTGCGCATCCTCGAGACTGTCGTGTTCACCGAGCTTTCTCCAAAACACCTCGGCCTCGTCATCCATCCGGCCGATCACCTGAAGCTCGAGGTCGGATGCGGATATCTCGTCATTTTCGGTGAGCAGCGCGGCCCTCGTAACAACCTGCTCAAGCTCCCGCACGTTGCCAGGCCAGGAATGAGCCTTGAGCGCTTCCAGCGCCGGGGGTGAGAACTTGACCTTCGCACCAAGCTTCGCGAGAAAATGATTTGCCAGAACTTCAATGTCGCCGCCCCGTTCACGCAAGGGCGGCAACCGCAGACTCGCTCCATTAAGCCTGAAATATAAATCCTGCCTGAACCGACCGGCTCGCACCGCGGCCTCAAGGTCCTGGTGCGTTGCCGAGAGAACGCGCACATCGACATGAATCGGCTTTGAAGATCCGAGCGGTTCGACCTGCTTTTCCTGAAGTACCCTAAGGAGTTTCGCCTGAAGTTCGAGCGGGAGATCGCCGATTTCATCAAGCAGAAGCGTTCCTCCATTCGCCTGGATGAACTTTCCCTGGTGCGCTTTCACCGCGCCGGTAAAAGCGCCCTTTTCATGGCCAAAAAGCGTCGATTCGAGCAGCGCGGACGGAATTGCCGCGCAATTCACCGCGACAAACGGTGCTTTTGACCGGCCGCTTCGTGCATGAATTTCTCGCGCGAGAACCTCCTTGCCGGTCCCCGTCTCTCCAAGAATCAGAACACCCAAGGAGGTCTGGGCGAGCTTGCGGGCTTTTTTTATGAGCTCGGACATCGGCCCCGCTCCGGCCAGCGCGCCGTCGTCGCGACAAATCATCCCGGAAGGCAACTCAGGCAGGAGGTCCCGGAGGCGCGCATTCTCCTTGCGCGCGCGATTGAGTTCATCTTCGGACGCCAGCATGAGCGCCGCCTGGGTCGCCAAAAGATTCAGCTCAAAGAGCGACTCCTGGCGAATCGATCGTCCCGCTGATCGTGTCATAAGAAATACCGCGCCGAGTACGCGGTCACCGACGCAAAGTGGAAAGCATGCCGCCGAAAATATCCTGGCTTCGATGATTGAAGCGGCTTCGGCCCAAGGGTGCCCGATGATGTTCTCGACATAAACGACATCACGCTTTTTCAGCGCCTCTTCAAGAATGGTATTGCTGAAGAGCTGCTTTTTGCTGGGGCGTTCGCCCCCTCCCCGAGCATTCTCCCGCTGAACGGAGGCGACCAGTTCCCAGCCAGACTGACCGGGCCCCTCTGAAAGAAGATAACCGATTTCCGCTCCCGCGAGCTCGACCAGCGAATCGAGGGTCTGGTAAAGGGCACCCTGAATGCCGCCTGGGGCCTGCAAACCAGTGGCAATATTATGGAGAACCGTCAACGCGCGCGTCCCTAGCTCGACCCCGCGAGCCTGCTTCGAATCGGCCGAATGAGGGATCGGAACAGAAGCTTCTGAAAATACGGCAACTCCACCGTTCCATTCAATACGGTCACAGGAATTGAGGCGAAGCGTCCGATGAATCGCCTGTCCATTGACCCGGAGTTTCGCCCGGCTCGGCATGAGCTCGCAAACGCCGCCCGAATAGTTCACGGAAAATACGATTCCAGGCGAATCTGCGCTGACGATGACGTCGTGACCGGGCTCCGATCCGACCGTCATGATGCGTTTTTGAATGACATAGCGCTGTTCACGAGTTTGTCCGCTGCCTTCTGACGCGGACTTTGAGCGATCTAATGAATTCAGAACAAGCAATTGCGGCATTTGGCTCTCCTCAACGAACGCGTATGACGGTCGGTTCCCGGCGATTCACGTAAACTTTTTGTACAATTGGCGTCGACCCATTCCGTTCCAATTTGACCTCGTGATATCCGCTCGTTTGGCCCGTGAGAGTCGAGCCCTTCACCACTTTTCCATCCCAAAAAACACGAACTTCATTGGGTACATCGAATCGAACTACATTCAGCTCCACCTTTGACCTCTTGGAGCTTACGCGAACCGGCCCGTTTGTCGAAGCGGACGCGCTCAGACGCGTAGTCCGTCCGGCACTCTGAATCGATTCGGGGTCAGGCTTTGCCGCTACTCCGGGCCGAGTGGAAGCAACAGGTTTAAAGAAGAAGAATGAAGTTAGAAGCGCGGCGAAGGTTATCGCGCCCGGCAACGCCCATTTTCTTAGCCTCAGGCGTTTTCTCCTGGAATCGAACTCGGTCATAAGTCGCGGGAGAGCGGCACTTTCTGGCGCGACCAGGCTTAAATGCGAAATCGTCCCGAGCGCCCGATCCCATTCCTCGGCTTGCAGGAGCTTTTCGCATTTTGCAGTCAGAGTTTCGGCAATGGTCTTGAGTGCCATAAGCGAATTATCCGTCGGTGACCGCACCCATTTTTCCAAGCCGAACTCCTTCGAAGAGAGCCCGAGACCATTGAGGTAATGAATGAGGACATCGCGAAATTCTGCCGCCGAACCAAACCGGTGCGCGGGCGATTTCGAGAGTCCCCGGTGGATCAGACTGGCCAATTCAGCACTGAGCTTCGGATTGCGACTCTGAACCTGCTCAACTTGCGCATCGCAGACGGCGGCAAGAGTCGCGAGCGGGCTATGGCGCGAAAAAGGACGCGTCCCGGTCACGAGAAAGTAAAGGATCCCGGCGGTCGAGAACAAATCTGATTTGGGACTCGTCGTGTCTCCACGGGCCTGTTCAGGGCTCATAAAATCAGGTGATCCCAAGATAGTCCCCGACATCGTGAGCTGGGACGCATCCGCCATTTTCGCCAGGCCAAAATCGCTGACACAAACGCGCCCCTGCTCACTGATGAGGATATTGGCCGGCTTTAAATCGCGGTGAATGATCCCCTTTTCGTGGGCGTACGCAAGCGCGGAAAGCACTTCGATGATGACGAGGACCGCTACTTCAGGAAGGATGTAAGGAAGTCGCCGCTGGAATTCCTCAAGCGACATGCCTTCGATGTATTCAAGCGCGACCGCCGGAGGGTCAAGATTCCAAAACGGCTCAAGGACGCGCACGATCCCGGGATGGGAAAGTGAGGAAATCGCGTCAAACTCGGCAATAGCCCTGCGGCGGATGTCTTCCTGACTCCATAGTCCGGGGTGAAAAACCTTCAAAGCAACCCGAGGTCCGTTCGGATCTTGCTTGCGAACAGCAAGATAAACCTGTGCTGTCGCTCCCCGTCCGAGCTGCCGTAAGAGGAAAAAATCCCCGAGCTGTTTCATGCAACGGGAGAATAGTCGAAACTTCGACGCTATGCAACAATTTAAGCCGCTCCCCGTTCACCATCCGCTATTCTAACGGCAAGTTCCCCTGTCCGGACGAAGACGGCTTCGATCCCTTTTAAATCTAAGGGTTGCGCAGCATGTCCTGATGGAGCGACGACGGTCAGAGCATCCTGCAACAGAAACAGCTCATAGCCTGTTGCAACCCCGTTCCGGACGAGATCAGCCAGAGCGTCGTCCTTAACGAAACCAGCGAGAAATAGCCGTCGCATTCGCGTGGATTTGAGAAGCGCGGGCAATTCAGTTCCCTGAAATCCGAGTGGCGTCCCGTCATTCTGCTGAGAAACCTTTGAAATAAGGTGCGCCGTGGCCGGCAACCGCAGCGAAGGTGCAAACTCGGCCCCCCGGGTCCCGACGATACAGTGCGGTGGCCACCCCCGTCCCCCTGTTTGAAAACGGGGATCGTCCGGAGAGTTCAGCGAACGAGTGATGAAAATCAGCAGCCCGGCATTTTCAAAAATATCGAATGCCCGATTCAAAGAAAGAATGACCTGCTCGGCATTCACCTGAGGAAGCGCGCCGCCATTTAAAAAATCTCTCTGCGCATCCACAGCGATCAGCGCATCCCCTTGGGTCAATGAAACAGTAGGCTCCATACCTTAAATATCGTGTAACGCATACAAAAGCTGCGCCCAGCTTTTGCAAAATACCTCGCCATGCGGCACGCCGAAGTACGTTTCTACTCGGAACTGAACGATTTCCTCCCCCCATCCCGGCGACAGCAGATCATCCCCTATACCTTCAACGGCTCACCTTCGATAAAAGACGTCATCGAAGCCCTCGGCGTACCGCACGCCGAGGTCGAGGTCATCCTCGTCAATGGAAACTCGGTCGATTTTTCGTACCGCCTTGCCGAAGGAGATCAGGTCAGCGTCTACCCTGTTTTCGAAAGCCTCCATATCAGTCCTATTCTTCGTCTTCGCGACCAACCGCTCCGAAACATTCGATTCGTTTTGGACGGACACCTCCACAGGCTCGCTGTTTACCTCCGGCTG
>DATDSK010000150.1:0-9061 GCA_035291325.1 Bdellovibrionota bacterium
AGTCTTGAGGGTAACTCCGGAGAAGAGTTTTCAGGCGGCCGCCCAGGTTACAGGCAGTTACGAGGGGTTATCCCAGGGGTTATAAAAGACAATGAAGACAGAGTATATTACTACGGCAATCGTTTACCCGAATTCGCGGATCCATGTCGGCTGGGCATGGGAGTGCCTGGGCGCCGACTGGCTCAATCGAGGACTCAAAATTTTTGGCCGTCCGACTTTTTTTGCAACCGGCATGGACGAGCACGCGATCAAAGTTCAGCGAGCGGCTGAAGCCCGAGGCCAGAGTCCGAAGGCTTACTGCGACGAAATGGCCCGGGACATCCGCAAGGTTCTCGATCAAATGGGAATCGGTTACGACCGTTTCATCCGAACCTCCGATTCGGATCACGAATGGGTCGTCCAAAAACTTGTCGAAAGGGCTTTTGAGCGGGGAGATATCTATCAGGCCAAATACGAGGGACATTACTGCGAAGGTTGTGAGGCCTTTTACACCGAGAAGGATCTGAAAGACGGCCTGTGCCCCGCGCACGGAAAGGCGCCGAAATGGATCTCGGAGGAGAATTATTTTTTCAGGCTCTCCAAGTACCAGGACCGGCTGCTTGCGCTCTACAAAGAAAAGCCTGACTTCATTCAGCCGGATTATCGCCGGGCTGAAATCGTCAATTTCGTCCAGAGCGGTCTCAAGGATTTCTCGGTTTCGCGCTCGACATTCACCTGGGGCGTGCCGCTGCCGTTCGATTCCAAGCACGTCGTTTATGTCTGGTTTGACGCCTTGATCAATTATCTGAGCGCGGCCGGTCTTGAACACAAGCTCAAGAGCCCCGGGAGTGACGAAGCCAAGCAATTTGATTCGAGATGGCCGGCACGGGTTCATATCATCGGAAAAGACGTTTCGCGGTTTCATTGCGTCTATTGGCCCGCGATGCTGATGTCGCTCGACCTCGCCCTGCCGGACAAAGTATTCGCGCACGGCTTTATCACGCTCCAGGGCGAGCGCCTGTCGAAGAGCGCGGGAAATGTGATCACCCCCGACGAGGTCATGGCGGTGAGTTCGCCCGATCCGTTCCGCTACTACCTTTTGGCGGAAAACCAGTTTGCGCAGGACGGGAGCTTCAGTATGGAATCGCTGATGCTTCGCAATAATGCGGACCTCGCGAACGATTTCGGAAATCTCGTGAATCGCTCGATCAGCATGACGAGAAAGTACTTCCCGGGCGAGAAGCTGGTTGCACCCGCGACCCGGACCCATTCCGAAGATGTCCGCGCGTCTTTCGAAAAACTCTCGGGCGAACTGCAAAGTGCCCTGGACCGGCTTGATCCGGCGGCTTACGCCTCGGCCTGCATGGCGCGCTCACGTCTTCTGAATCTTTATATCGATCGCATGAAACCATGGGCGCTCGCCAAGACAGCGACTCCGCAGTCGCTTTCAGATCTGCGAGAGGTTCTCTTCACGTTGCTCGAAGGGCTGCGTTGGATTTCGATCGCCCTCCAGCCGATTCTTCCGTTCACCATGCCCGAATTGCACCGGCAGCTTGGGATCGCCGCTGTTCAACCCGAAGGGGCGTTCAGTAAGCTGAAATGGGGCGAGCCCGAGTATCTGCCGAACGAACCGAAGCCGCTTTTCCCCAGACTTGAAGCGGCGAAGCCTGCTATATGATTTCCTAACGAACTGCGCTATGCTGACCTCGCATGGGTCAGAATATGGCTAAGGCCGGCCAGTTCAAACGCAAGCCGCGGTTCACGATAGCGCCCTCTCTCCGCCGTCGGATCCTCGCGTTCGTCACCGGACTGGTGCTGCTTTCGCTGTTCGGCTCCGGCGTCAGTCTTTATCGGATCACCGAAGTGAACCGCATTCTCGACGCCGTCAATCAAGTCTCCGTGCCGCTCAGCCGGCTGTTCGCGCAACTCCAATCCGATGGTGACGTATTCCAGCGCGAAATGGAACGCAATCTGGGTTACTCACATTGGAAAGACCCTCACTGGCATCCCCGCCCGATTCCGAAGTGGATTCATGACATCCTTGAGAGCGAAGTCGAACGAATCCGCGTTCTCGTCAAAACGGACTCAGCGTGGGCCAGCGCGGAGGCCCGTATCAAGTGGCAGGGCTGGGTCCTGGATATCGACCGCGGCCTGAAGGAGCTTCGGGAAGAGGGGAACAACCTTTACGCCGCGTTAGAGCGGCGCGATGAAGCGGCTGCCACGCAAATTTATCCCCGCTGGAACGCGAGCCTCGAAGAGTGGCGCCGCCAGCTTCAATGGGGGACCGCCGAATACGAAAGGTCGCTCCGACAGACTTTCGCGCTCGCTGAAACGCGCGCTGCCGAACTGCGTACCGGTCTCGAGATCGTGCTTGCGGTCGTGGTGCTGCTTTCTCTGCTCTTCCTGTGGTTGGGAGAGCGGGCGCTCAGGCCGCTCGGCGAGTTGACCAAACTTGCGCGTGAAATCACGAGAAGGGGGCTCCAGAAAGGCGATAAGGCGCTGGTTCCGTTGGCGCCGCTGTCGAGAAACGACGAAGTGACCCAGCTCGCGCGCGAATTTCATCGAATGGCCACCGCGCTTCTCGAACGCGAGAAGATCGTCGAAATGCAGAAACATCAGCTCCAGGAACAAAACAGGCTTCTTCGAAAAATGGGTGAGTTGAACGAGAATGTCTTGAACAGCATCGAGTCCGTTCTGATCGTGACCGACCTTTCGGGAAAGATCACGCAATGCAATCCGGTCGCGTCGGAATGGCTTTCGGCCGGCTGCGGAAAAACGGTCTTCGGGACGGAACTTCTGGAGTGGCCGCGATTCAAGCCCTTTGTCGAAAGGGGGGCCAGGACCTGGTTTTCGGCTCTTGAGCGGACGTCGACGGCGCTCAAAATCGATCCGTGCGTCGTTGAAGTCCCTGCGGCCGGGGTAGTTGATGGAAATGACCGTGGTTCGGCCAAGACCTTCGGCGGACACGTCATGCCGCTCCGTCAGGAAAACGGGGCCGCGCGCGGCGCGATCATCGTTCTCGAAGACCTCACGGAGGAGCTCGACCTCCAGCAAAGATTGAATCGCGCCGAGAATCTCGCGGCCGTCGGCCGGCTCTCGGCGCAGGTCGCTCACGAGGTGCGCAACCCGCTCCACTCGATCGGGCTTGAGGCCGAGATGGCGGCCGAACTTGCCGCGGCGCTTGGGCATATTCCGCTGAAACAGTCGCTCCAGTCGATTCTCGGCTCGGTGGATCGCCTTGAAAAAATCACGCAGAATTATTTGAAGCTGTCGAGACTTTCGGCCGGTGAAAAGAAGCGTGTCGATATCGGCGAGGTATTGGAATCGGTTTTGGCGACGTATGCATCGGTCTGCGAAGCGGAGTCGGTGCGGGTGGACTGGCACCGGGAGGAGCTGTCGTCGCTTCTGGTTTTCGGGGATCGTGATCTGCTGGAACAGGTTCTCGGAAATCTTTTCAGAAACGCGCTGCAAGCGCTCGAAAGCGTCTCGGCAGGCGACCCGGCGGGAAATGGCCGGGCTATCCACTGTTCCATGGGCAATGCGGAATCGGGTCGCGTTTGGTTACGGATCGAGGATAATGGACCCGGGATCCCGTCCGAGATCCGCGAAAGGCTCTTTACCCCTTTCGTTACGACGAGGCCTCAGGGAACCGGTCTTGGATTGTCATTCGCGCGTAAGGTGATCGAGGATCATGGTGGTTCGATCACGTGCGCCGATCGGGTCCCGGGCGAGGGAACTTGCTTTGAAATCCTGCTCCCGCAACTCTCGCAAAAAACAACGGACGCCGCGCTGGAAGCCGGCGAGCCCGTCTCGCCGCAAAAGGAGTTTGTGAATGCCTAGAATTCTTCTCGTGGACGATGATCCACAGGCACTCGAGTCGACGCGCAAAATCCTGGAGCTTTCCGGATACGAAGTGGTTACGGCCGTTGACGGCCAAGCCGCATTGGAACAGATCCGGCCATCCGCTAGCGGCCGTTTGCAGAAATTCGATCTCGTCGTGACCGATGTGCGCATGCCGAGACTCGGGGGGCTTGAGTTCCTCCGCGCCCTTTCGCTTTGCGGTGAGACGACCCCCGTGATTCTGATGACCGCCTTCGGCCGCGTCGAGGACGCGGTTTGGGCGATGAAGCTCGGAGCCGTCGATTTTCTCACGAAACCGTTCAAGCGCCAGGCGCTCCTTTCGTCCGTTGAGGCCGTCCTCAAGCGCGCGAAAGCGGCAGGCGCGGCAGATGGCGAGCTCCGGGTTAAAGCCGAGACTGGCATTGAAACCACAAGCAGTCCGGACGCGAAGCTGATCGGCCATTCCGCCGCGATGAGGGCGCTCAAGGACACGATCCGGCAGGTGGCCCCGACGGCCGCGACGATCCTTCTGACCGGCGAGAGCGGCACTGGCAAGGAACTGGTCGCGCATTGTATTCATCAGATGAGCCCGAGGGCGGGGGCGCGTTTCATAGCGCTGAATTGCGGCGCGGTTCCGGAACAACTCATCGAGTCCGAACTCTTCGGTTTCGAAAAGGGCGCTTTCACCGGCGCGACCGGTTCGAAAGAGGGTCTTTTTGAAGCAGCTCACGGCGGCACCCTCCTTCTCGACGAGATCGGGGACATGCCGTTTCCCCTGCAGTCGAAGCTTCTGCGAACGTTGCAGGAAGGTGAAGTTCGCCGTCTCGGCGCGACCGTCTCGCGTAAAGTGGACGTGCGCGTGATCGCGGCGACCCACCGCAATTTGAAGGAAAGCGTGCGGGCCGGGACTTTCCGGCAGGACCTTTTGTACCGGCTCGAAGTGATCGGTATCGAGGTTCCTGAACTCCGCGCGCGGATTGAAGACGTGCCGGAACTCGCGCGACACTTTCTGAACGTCGCGAGCGCGCGGCACGGGAAGCCCACGACCTCGATTTCGAAGGAGGCGCTGAAAGTGCTCCTGAGCCACCAGTGGCCGGGAAACGTTCGTGAGTTGTCGAATGTCGTCGAGCGAGCTGTCGTCTTCGCGAAGGGTTCTGAGATCACGGTTGATGAATTGCCCGCCCATCTTCTTGCGCTCGCCGGGGCGGCCGCGGGTGCCAGGCTGAACGCGGAGGGCGAGTCGCGAGCCGAAGCGGGGGCGAAGCCCGGCGCCGGTTCACCTGCCGGGGCCGGGGGGGGCACGATCGAAGTTCCGCTCGGGGCGTCGCTCAAGGAAATCGAAGAGCTTCTGATTCGTAAAACTCTCGAAGCGACTTCGGGCGACAAGAACATGACCGCGAAGCTTCTCGGGATCAATTCCAGAACGATCTATCGCAAATTGGACAAACGGTAGCCGGGCGCTATTTTTTCGGCCGGATGTAATACCGCGACTTCGCGCCCCAACGCAGCTTGAAGTGAAAGAGTTCGTGCCAGAGGTCGGTCAGCCCGTTCCACTCACTGGGATAACTGTAGCGTCTGAGAACTTCAAAGCCGCAGGATTCGATGAACGGGACGAGGCTCCGTTCGCATGGTTCAAAGAGGTGATCCGGGGTTCGCCATTTTTCCCAGCGGTCCCGCTTGAGCTTCAAACGCTTGAGCAGCCTTTTGAATTTGCGATCGATGCTCTGCATGTTCGGAACGGAAAGACAGACAATTCCACCCGGGGCCAGGACTTCGCGGAATCGTGACATCCAGGCGCGCGGGTTCGGGATGTGCTCGATCACGTGACTGCAGTAAATCGCGTCAAAACGTTCGGTGAATTGGATTTTCGCCCAGTCGCCGGCACGGGTTTCGACCCCGTAGGTTTTGTTGGCGAGTTCGGCCATCGATTTCGAAACTTCGACGCCGATCGGTTTCCAGCCGTTATCGGCGGCCGCTTTACAGAAAAAACCGGTGTTACAACCAATCTCAAGAAGGTTGCCGCGCTTCCCGACGAAGGATTCTATTTCAGAAATGATATGTGAATATTCCCGATGGACGATCCGGCCCCTCGGGGTCCAGTTTTCCGCCTTCTGGAACGCCTCGGTTGTACTGTCGTAGACCTCGTAGGCCGTTTCGATGAAATCGTCGTTATAAACGGGTCGTGGATTCTGATACGCGAGCTTGCAGCGGGAGCAACGGACGTAAGTATATCGATGTTCGAACCCGAACCGCTCGAGAACGTACGATTGGGTTTCACCGCAAAAGGGGCAGGGTACCTGTTCCCAGTTTTCCGGTACATACTCCTTGTTTTCACGAGTCAGAGTCGTTGCCATCTGAACCCTTTACTCGATCGGGGCGAAGCGGGCGGTGAAATGCCGCAGGAACGGTGGATCGAAGGTGAGCCGCAAACCTTTCAATGATTCTTTGGCTTTGGCCATCGCTTCCATTCCTTCCAGAATGTAATCGAAATGGCTTTGTGTGTAGACTTTGCGCGGGAAGGCGAGCCGGACGAGCTCCATCGCCGCGGGCTGGAATTTGCTGTCGACATACTTTCCGAACATCGAAGACCCGATCTCGCAGGATCGGATGCCTTCGGCCAGGTAGAGTTCGGTCACGAGCACCTGGCCCGGAAACTGTTCTTGCGGAATGTGCGGGAGGAACGATTTGGCATCGATATAGACCGCGTGCCCGCCCGCCGGCTGCACGGTCGGGATCCCGAGTTTATTGAGCCCCTCGGCCATGTACCGGCTGACGGCTATCCGATAGGACAAATAGTCTTCGTGAAGGACTTCTTCGAGCCCCACGGCCAACGCTTCGAGATCGCGCGCGGCGAGCCCGCCGTAGGTGGGAAAGCCTTCGGTAAGAATCAGGAAGCTTCGAAGGTGATCGAGCCATTTATTGTCTTTTAAGGCGATAAACCCGCCGATATTGACGAGTCCGTCCTTCTTCGCGCTCATCAAGCAACCGTCGGCGATCGAAAAAATCTCGCGGGCGATGTCCCGCACGGAGCGGTCCTGCTGGCCGCTTTCCCGTTCTTTGATGAAGTAGCTGTTTTCCGCGAAGCGGCACGCGTCGAGAATGAAAGGGATCCCGTGACGATGGAAGATTTTGGCCGCACCTCGGAGGTTCTCCAACGAAACCGGCTGGCCGCCTCCGGTGTTGTTCGTGATCGTCATCATTCCGACGGGTATCCGTTCCCGGTTCTCGGTGCAGAATTTTTCCAACCGATCGAGATCGATGTTGCCTTTAAACGGGTGGACCCGGGCGGGGTCGCGGCCTTCGGGAATGACGAGATCCACTGCTTCGCCGCCCAATTGTTCGATGTTGGCCCGGGTCGTATCGAAGTGATTATTCGAGGGGATGGCCGTTCCCTTTTTCACGAGAAGCGAGAAGAGAAGCCGTTCCGCCGCTCGCCCCTGGTGCGTCGGAATCACGTAGGAGTATCCGGTCAGGTCTTGAACGACCTTTTCAAATTTTTCGAAACTTCGGGATCCCGCATAGCTCTCGTCGGCTACCATCATGGCTGACCATTGGGCCGCGCTCATGGCTGTGGTTCCCGAATCTGTCAGAAAATCGAACGTGACCTGGCTCGACGGGACCAGAAATAAATTATAGCCGGCCGCACGGAGGACCCGCTCCCGCTCTGTTCGTGTCCGGATCTGGAGCGGTTCAGTCACCTTAATTTTGAACGGTTCAATGATCGTCCGATGTGTCGGTTTCATCGTGTGTGCCTCGTGGTAAAAAAATAATCGTGTTTGGAAACGACTCGAACTTAGCACTGAATCGGGAGCGCCGCAAACAGTTGAGTTGAGTGGTGATTCGTGGCCGGCTGAAACACTGCATTTGCGAATGATGGGCGCCTGTCTTAGAATTATTAAATAAATGCCATGCAGTTCGTGACCAGAACTATCACCCGGAGTTTTGCCTTGGTTTTGTTCGCGGGACACAGCGCGTTTGCGGCTGTTCCCGCCTCAAAGAGCCATATCGTTTCGGACCAGGCTCCGACCCTTTGTGAAATCGGCATCGTGCTCTACGGCCGCTGCTCGATGTTCAAGGAAATCGCGAACTGGAATGGAATTGCCAGGCCTTATCACATCCGAATCGGGCAACGCCTCTTGCTTAAGAAAAAGCCGACCCTAATGCCTCAAGAAGGCGCAGCCCGACTCCTTGCGAGTTGGAGAAAGCGCTTTGGGCTGGACGGCGAAAAAGTCCAGCCTTCGCCAGGTAGCTATGCCGCGCTTCTCTCCAAGGCGCCGCAGGTTAAGCTGGAAACTCGGCCGGAGACTTCGGCGGAGGATATTCCCAAGATCATCGTCACGCAGGAAACGGTAAAAGCGGTGACAATCGAGCAGAGCTTCGAAAGCGCGAAGCAAGCTTTTGAAAACAAGGATTTTGAGCGCGCTCTGAAGGAATTCCGGGCGATTCGGGGCACTCATCCGAAATTTCTGCCTTCCTGGATGTATGAACTTCGCACGTTACAGGTGCTGAAACGTGATCAGGAAGCCCGCGCCACCGCGGCTCTCCTGATCGTGGAACATCCCGGTGTTCGGGCGTTACCGATCGTTCGCGCCTATGTGAATGGACAGCCATCCCAGTGACAAATGGATATCTTCTCATCGCCAGCCTGCTTGCCACGTTGCTCGCGATCGGCCCGGTCAGCCCGGCTTTCGCCGCGGACGCCCCCCCGGACAATTGGAAAGAGGCCCGTCTGATAGAATCCGATAAACCGAAAGAACACGTTAAAGGCGTTGTCTGGAAACTCGAACGCGTCGAAGTTGAATCCCGTTCGGTCGGTCAGCTTTCGCATCCTGTCGCGAAGTTGGAAGGTGAGTTCCGAAAGGAGGATTGGATCCTGGTCCATGGAGAAACTCAGATCGAGCTCGAGAGCGACGGAAAGTTTTCTGTTTCCATTCCGTTGCAGGCCGAAGTCACCCCCGTTCATCTTTATGCCATCAGCCCGCTTGGAATTGTCGAAGACGAAAAGCTGGTCGTCGTTTTCAAGGGCTGGGATGCCTATCAGAAAAAAGTGCGTGCGACGCTGAATCCACTCAAAAACGCCTTCTTTGTGGGACTCGGGCTGACCTCGATGTCTTATACGCAAAGCAGGGTCCAGGATTTTTCAGAAAACGCGATCACCCTTCGTGCCGCTTATCAATCCATCTGGATTCCACCCCGCTGGGATTATGGGTTTACGGCATATCTGACGCTCCTGCCGTTAACG
>DATDSK010000151.1:0-5742 GCA_035291325.1 Bdellovibrionota bacterium
TTGAACCACTTCACCGAACCTGTTGCCATTCGAATACCCCCTGTAAAGATAAAAAAAGCAACTTTCTCACCCAAGTAAACGCGGATTCGTGAAATCGTCAAACAAAAAAAGAAAAGACCCCGCAAGAGAGCTATTCATGCGGGGTCTTTTCACTTGGTCAACTTGGGCTGTTCTAACTGCGTTCCGGGTTGTGCAGCACTTGATCGGGTGCGTCACCGCCCATTGCGCTCACTTCAGAATGGTCGCGTTCCCTGAAATCCGGGCAATCCGTTTGACGTTCCAGGCATTCCAAATGTTCCACCACCCCAGTAAAGCGGCTGCGATTGCTGGAATCCTTGTTGTGGGGGCATGGCCGGACTCGGAGAACCATTCGCCTGGCTCGGGTTCCTGCTGGCCATCAACATCTGCTGCATTCGTTGCTGGCGCTGATACCGTTCTTCCGCCATATTTTTAGCAACCAACGGAATCTCGTAATTCACGGTATTGAACGCCTTGCTTGCACTCGCGCAGGAGTCCGGATTCGGTCTGCGTCCGCCGCAGGCTTTCTGATAATTCTTCGCGACGGTTTGATACATCTTTTGATATTCGAGGGCGTAACTGAACTGATCATCGCCGATTGCGAGTAATTCAAGTTGAGCGATTGAGAGGTCGCGCTGATCGGTTCGGAACTCCCGCTTTTTTGAATCGCTGAGTCCATCGAGGTCGGCGGCTTCCTTCATGATCTCCGCGGCCGCACGATACTGGGCCAAGTCGGCGTTGTCATCACTGGTGTATCTTTGCGCGATCTGCTTCAGAACCGAAGCGATCTTATCGGCATGTTCTGAATCCGAGCTGTTCAGAGAAATCAGCTCTTCGCGAATCGTATCGAGTTCATCCATCTTCACGGATTTTGCGATCTTCGCGTAAACATTCACGACATCGCCGAGTGATTCCGGGTGATCGGATGCGAAGGCGAGGAGATCGCTTCGGACGGCTGAATCGGCCGGGGTCTTGGCTGCTTTTGTCCCGAGAAGCTTGATCTGAGCGCGATCGAGCTCCTGCCGGGTTGCCGCAAGGTCCTCGAGCTCGCCTCTGGCGAAGAGTTCCTTCGCGGCTTTATAGGCTATCGGAAGATGATCGAGTGAGCCACGGCAGCCGCTCAATTGGTTTTTGAACAGCTCGACATCGGCTTCGTATTTGGCGCGCCTCCTGGCTTCGGCCTCGGCATTGAGCGTTGCCTGATCTTTATGAACGAGCGGACCTTCGAAGGCTTCGGCCGTCAGGCGCTCGTACTGGTCTTCATGAAGCAGGCCGAGGGTCGTTGTTCCTTTCAAATTTTTCAAAGGAAACTCGGCTTGTCCCGCGACCCTGTTCAGGGGAATACATTTATAAACTTTTCCACAACCCGGAATCAGTCTCTTGTTTTTTTGTTCAGCTTTTATCTTGGCAACACAGCTTCTTCCAAGACCGTTGACATCGCGAATCTGGAATCCGGCGGTCTTTCCGGTTTGAGCGGTACCGATTTCGAAATTCGGGGCACATTTTTCGAAAACATAGCCTTCGATAAAAGCAGTGCTGTTCGGGTCGGATCCCCTTACGCCTGGTTTGAACTCGTAGAAGGTCTGGCCGAGTTCCTCGAGCATGAGATCGTCGAGCCCATTAAAGGCGGGTTCTTCGATCGGCTCCGCGGTTGCTTGCTCGCTCAGATTTGACTTCAGTTCCGGCATGGGGAGCGAAGCACTCTTCGGTTTTCCCATCGCCGCGGCGGGCATGATCAAATTCAACGCGATAAACGCGACCCAGAAATATCTTATTTTTCGGCTCATATCTCTCTCCACTCCACGTCAATACAACTGGCACTGGCCTCTTTCGCTTTTTGAGGCCCTCTCTCAACTGGACTTAAGAGCAAGGGGTAGGCCAATAAAGACCCACCCACATACCTCTTTGTTTTCGCGGGCTTGTCAGAACTATGTTGAAATAGAGACGCCCCAGGCTGTCGCAGGCCTGACAGTGCTGCCCAAACTTTCAACAGATTTGGGGGAGAGATTCTTGCCTCTCGAACCGATTCCCGTTAGAGAAATAATATGACCACCAAAACGAAGTTCAGGCCGGCAGATCCACTGGGAATTCAACGAGTTGTAAAGCCAAAGGGCGTCCTTCCGCAACAGGCGGATGTAATCGATGCCTCGCTTCCGATCGCGGAAGATGAGCTTCTCATTGAAGTCGAAAGTCTCAATATTGATTCAGCAAGTTTTCATCAGATCTCTGAAGCATGCGAAAAAGACGTGACGAAGATTGAGCGACACATTCTTAATCTTGTCTCCGAGCGTGGCAAGCACCACAACCGTGTTACCGGGTCGGGGGGAATGCTGATCGGGAAGGTGGTTGAGATCGGTCCTGCTTTTCCGACGCAGGAAAAATCAGTTCGCGTTGGAGACCGGATTGCGACTCTTGTTTCGCTGTCGCTCACGCCGCTTCAGATCCGCAAAATCAAGAAAATCAACCCGCAGATTGATCGCGTGGATATCGAGGGCACGGCGATTCTTTTTGCCTCGGGGATTTTCGCGAAGCTCCCCGAAGATCTCCCCGAAACCGTCGCGCTCGCCGTTTTGGACGTTGCGGGCGCTCCGGCTCAGACGCGCAAACTTGTTCAGGATGGAAACACGGTTGTCGTTGTCGGCGGCGGCGGGAAATCAGGAATTTTGTGTCTTTATGAGGCAAAGAAGAAGGAAGGCGTGAAAACGGTCGCTGTCGATTATTCGCAAGCCGCAGTCGAGCGGCTCTCCTCCTTGCCGTTCGTTGACGAAGTGATTCAGGCGGATGCCAGGAACGCGAATGATGTTATGCAGAAAGTCTGGAGCGCCACGAAAGGCCGCATGGCGGATGTCGTGATTAACGTCGCGAACATTCCGGAAACTGAAATGTCATGCATCCTTTGCTGCCGGCCGAAGGGCATCGTTTACTTCTTCAGCATGGCTACCAGCTTTACGCGGGCTGCTTTGGGTGCAGAGGGCGTTGGCGCCGACGTGGACCTGCGGATCGGGAATGGTTATACTGAAGGGCACGCGGACTTGTCGCTCGACCTGTTGCGGGAAAGCCCGGAGCTCCGCAAGATTTTCACTGAACAATACACTTAAGTCACTGCATTCGAGGACACCATGGCTCATCTCACTCTGGATCAAGGCAAAATCGATCGCTGCCGGCGGATGGCCGAGAGAATAGCCGTCTCGACTGAGCAGATGATCGACAGTCATACGACTGTCGCGATTGAGAGATCGGTTCTTCGCCTGCTCGGCATTGAGGGTGCGGTTCAACAGAAGGGCGGGCAGTGGTTTCCGGAAGTGAATGTCATTGTCGAGGGTCTTCGCCAAAATGATCGCGAGAAGAAAGCCCTTTCCCGCGGCGTTCTTTATTGGTTCGCGAACGGAATGATTCAAAAGAAGATGCCCGTGCGCGAACTCGCGGCCGCCGTCGCGAGCGGAAAAATCGACCTTCTGGCCTTACCGCGCGCCTCGGATCAGGAAATCGCCGTCAAGGCGCGCGCCTTGTGCCAGGTGGCTGTCCAGAATCTCGAGAACCAGAGGGAGAACCGGGACCGGCTTCGGGCCGAGGTAGGAGATCAATTCGACCCTGAAGGGAAGAACGGTCCCCTGATTTACGTGATCGTCGCGACTGGCAATATCCATCACGATGTTATTCAGGCAAAAGCGGCCGCCCAGGCGGGAGCTGATGCGATCGCGGTGATCAGGAGCACGGCCCAGTCCCTTCTTGATTACGTCCCGCACGGCGCGACAACGGAAGGCTTCGGCGGTACGTACGCGACGCAGGAAAATTTCAGAATCATGCGCCGGGCGCTCGATGAAGAAAGTCGATCCCTCGGGCGGTATATCCGGCTCACGAATTACTGTTCCGGGCTGTGCATGCCGGAAATCGCGGCGCTTGGGGCCGTGGAACGGCTGGATTTTCTCCTGAACGACGCGATGTACGGGATTCTGTTTCGTGACATCAATATGAAGCGCACGCTGGTTGATCAGCATTTTTCAAGAAGAATCATCGCGCTGTCGAGAATTGTGATTCACACCGGCGAGGATAATTACCTCACCACGGCTGACGCGATCGAGAACGGACATCAGGTTCTCGCATCACAATTCATCAATGAGCGGTTCGCTTTGAATGCCGGAATGACACAGGATCAGCTCGGACTTGGCCACGCACAGGAAATGGATCCCGAGCACCCGAACGTATTTTTATATGAAATCGCGCGGGCTCAGATGACCCGGGATATTTTTGCGCGCTCGCCCATCAAATTCATGCCGCCCACGCGGTTTAAATGCGGAGACATCTTTTACAGTCATCTCATGGACGCGATGTTTAATTTCGTCGGAGTTCTTACGGGACAGACGATCCAGCTTCTCGGGATGCCTACGGAGGCGATGCACACTCCGCTTCTTCAGGATCGTTGGATGAGCATCAAGAACGCGCGATATGTTTTCAACGGTGCCAGGGATCTCGGCCGGGAGATCAGTTACAAACCGGGCGGAGTCGTCGAGAAATGGGCCGAGAAGGTCCTGGACGATACGATGAGGCACCTTGAGTTGATCGAAAGCAAGGGCCTGATGAAGGCCATCGAGGAACGGGCTTTCGCCGAGGTCAGCCGGACCGAAACAGGCGGCAAGGGGCTCGATGGTCTTGTCGAAAAGGGCCCCGGTTACCTGAACCCGTTTTTTGACCTCTTGCCCTCGGGGAAGCGAGTATGAGCAATATGAACGGCGTGAACTTGAAGAAACTCAGACCCTACGGCGACATCATGGATGACGGGACCGTCCAATTGGCGTTTACGCTCCCCGTGGAGCCGTCGGAAGAGGCCCGCGAGGCGGCGCAACAGCTCGTCCAAAAAATGGGTTTCGACCAGATCAAGATCGCCACGCTCGAGAAAGCGGCGAACGGGTTCTCCTTCTTCGTCATCTATGCGAACGTGAAGCACTCCGTCGATTTTTCCAAAATCAAGGTGATCAAGGTGCAAGCCGAGAAGCGTTCGCGCGACGAAATTGACCGGTTGATCCAGACCCGGGTTGGCCGCAAGCTCAAGGTTTTCGGAGCCTGCACCGGCTTCGACGCGCATACCGTCGGGATCGACGCCATCATCAACATGAAGGGGTTCGCCGGTGATTACGGCCTCGAACGGTACCAGTGGATTGACGCAAAAAACCTCGGGGCTCAGGTTCAGAACGAGGAGCTTCTGAGGCTTGCCGCAACCGAAGAGGCGGACGCGGTTCTCGTGTCGAAAGTTGTCACTCAGCACAATATCCATCTGCGGGATATGAAGGACCTGATTCAGCGGGCAGAAAAACTGGGCCTGCGGGAGAAGATGATTTTCGTGTCCGGCGGCCCCCGCATCACCCACCCGATGGCGCTTGAGTGTGGTTTTGACGCCGGCTTTGGCGCCGGGACCAAGCCATCGCAGGTCGCGAGCTATCTCGTTGACGAATTTCTCAGGCGAGGTAAAGCCGAAGACGAGGGGCATCCCGTGAGAAGAACCAAAGGTGCGATGAAACGGCCTGCCGGAGAGAAGAAGCGAAAGCGGTCATGAAACGGAACTCTTCAAAGAAAAGTCGCACGAACCCGTTTTTCGTGATCGGCCGAGAAGCTGAAGCCGACAAGATGCGGAGTTGTCTGAGCGCCCGAAAGAACCTTCTCCTTGAGGGTCCCGTCGGCGTCGGCAAAACTCATCTTGCGCTCGCCGTCACTCGCGAGCTGGGTTTG
>DATDSK010000152.1:0-4165 GCA_035291325.1 Bdellovibrionota bacterium
AAGGAAATAACATTTTCCTTAGTAATTGCGGTCGACATTTTCTTCTACCTCTTTATTCCTGCCCGCCGTCTTCCTGACTTTAGGCTTGATCAAATCTAGCGACTTTCCTACCGCTAGTTAAAATTGTTAGTTGTTCAATCCTTCGGCTGCATCAACCTTGCGGATTTTCCTTCTTCTTCGTTTCAATCGCGGTCAGCACCGTAACAAGACTACGCGGAACGGCGGCCAAGACCCCGACGAAGTTCGTGATGGGAGCATTGAGAGTGCCCAGCAGCTTTGCCAGCAGAACTTCTTTGCTCGGAAGCTTCGCAAGCAATTCGACTCCAGACGCGTCGATCCGCTTTTGACCCATAAGGCTGTCTTTGAGCTTAAGCGCCTCATTGTCCTGAGCAAATTTGTGAATAACTTTCGCCGCGGCAGCAGGATCCCCGTAGGCGAACGCCACAAGCGTCGGACCCACTGTCTCATCCATCAACCCCTTGGCTTCGTCGCCCATAGCGCCGTCTTTCGAGACCAGACGAGCGACGTTATTCTTAAGAACTTTCACCTCTGTCTTATGTGCGCGCAATTGACGCCGGAGGTCGTCCGCCTGTGTTGCGGTAAGTCCCTTATAATCGGCAAAAATCGCGACCTGGGCTTTAGTAAACTTCTCTTTCAGTGTCGAAGCTAATTCAGTTTTCTGTGCACGATCCATATTAAACCTCTGAGTTTTCGCTGTTCGGAACTATCAGGCGGAGCCTGTCGACGCCATTGTATCCATCGGGTCAATCGAAATACCCGGACTCATCGTCGATGAAAGAGTAATGTTCCGGAGATAGGTTCCTTTACTTGTCGGCGGCTTGGCCTTGATGATGATCGAAGCCAACGAGACGAAATTCTCCTTCAGCTTTTGCGGCCCAAAGGATTTCTTTCCAATCGCGACGTGAATGATGCCGGTCTTTTCCGTGCGATATTCAACTTTCCCGAGCTTCTGCTCCTTGACCGCTTTTGCAACGTCGAATGTAACCGTTCCAAGCTTCGGATTCGGCATCAGCCCTCGAGGACCGAGGATCTTACCGATTTTCGATACCGCGACCATCATGTCCGGGGTGGCAATCATTTTGTCGAATTCGAACCAGCCACCCGAAATTTTTTCGATCAGGTCTTCGGCTCCCACGATATCCGCTCCCGCAGCAGTGGCTTCCTTCGCTTTTTCACCTTTGGCGAGAACAGCGACTCGAACTGTCTTCCCGATCCCGTGAGGCAGAACGACCGCGCCGCGAACCATCTGGTCCGCGTGTTTCGGATCGACCCCTAGATTAAAGGCGATATCAACCGTTTCGTCGAATTTTGCGTAAGCGACTTGCGGAAGAAGTTCGAACGCTTCAGTTACGGAGTACTTCTTCCCGAGTTGCAGCTTTAAGAAAGCTTCGGAATATTTTTTCCCGCGATTGCCAACACGTTTTTTCTTGTTTTCGTCTGCCATTTTTCACCTCTGTGGTTCAAGCGCCAGAATACTTACTGGCTCCCACTTAAAAATCTGTCTTATTCAGTAACCGTAATACCGGCGCTTCGAGCACTTCCCGCAATCGTCCTCATCGCGGCCTCGACACTACCCGCATTCAAATCCGGCATTTTGAGTTTCGCGATTTCTTCGACTTGTTTTTTAGTCACTTTGCCGACTTTGGTTTTATTCGGTTCCCCTGAACCCTTTTCAATTTTTGCCGCTTTAAGAAGCAGAACGGATGCAGGAGGCGTTTTGGTAATGAATGTGAAGGAGCGGTCCGAGTACACGGTGATAATCACCGGAATGACCATGCCCTTCTGATCCTGCGTTTTTGCGTTAAACGCTTTGCAGAATTCCATGATGTTCACGCCGCGTTGACCGAGCGCTGGTCCGACTGGAGGAGCAGGATTTGCCTGCCCACCAGGTATCTGTAACTTAATTTGCCCAACAACCTTTTTTGCCATAAGTGGTCCCTCTTAACACAGACCTTTAAATTTTTTCAACCTGAATAAAATCAAGTTCTACCGGAGTAGAACGACCAAAAATGCTCACCAGCACCTTGACCTTGCCTTTATCCGGGTTCACGTCTTCAACAACACCATTAAAATTCGAAAACGGCCCGTCGATGACCCGTACATTCTCACCCTCGTGGAACGAAATACGAGGACGGGGTTTGACCTGTCCTTCGGCGATCCGATTGGTCATTTTTTGAACATCGCTCTCCGGGACTGGAACCGGCCGGACTTTATCGCCGACGAAACCGGTGATTTTAGGAGTATTCTTAACGATGTGCCAGGTTTCCTCATTCAGGACCATTTTAACTAGGATATAGCCGGGGAAAAAACGTCGCTTGGTCGTCCTCTTCTGGCCCTTCACCAGTTCGACGACATTCTCTTCAGGAACGATGATTTCGCCAAACATCGGCTCTTTCTTAGCAGCCTTGATCCGTTCCTCCAGGGCCAACTTGGCCTTGTTTTCATAACCTGAGTACGTGTGAACAACGTACCAGGCCATTTCACCTGTCTGCTGTGCTTGTAGTATTTCGGGCACTCGCGACTCCTTCTTATTAATCCTAATATCCGGGTTTTAAGCCGGGGTTACGGTCGGCTAAACTCCGGATCTATTCCGGACAAATCTCTCTTCTTTCAGTAGCAAAAAGCGTAGAACGGACTTCCTCCCAGACAGCTATACGACCCACTTCAACAAAACGGTCCATAGATAATCCAGGAAACCGAGCACCATCCCTGAAATCATCACCATAATGACGACAACCATTGTTGCCGAAGAGGTTTCCTTCTGGGTTGGCCAGGAAACCCTTGAAAGCTCCATCATGACTTCGTTCATGAAGGTGTTCGCCTTTTCATGACGATAAAGCAGAACAAAAATAATCCCGGCAACCAATACCGAGAGTCCCCGGATGATCAGATCAAGGTTGGTGACGCGAATCCGGGTCTCCAAGTCCCATGCAGCCGCGAGATTCAGAGCTCCCGTAAAAGCAATGTAACCGACGAGGACCGCAACGGCCAGATAGCTCACTGTGACCCATTTTTGGTATCTATTTTCCATATAAGAAGACCCGCTGTTTATCTCTGCGCAATTTGGCAGGGCAGGAGGGATTCGAACCCACAACCCGCGGATTTGGAATCCGCTGCTCTAGCCGTTGGAGCTACTGCCCTAAATAAAGTTATTTACCCTCTTTGTGGGGCGTGTGTTTCCGGCAGAATTTGCAATATTTTTTGAACTCGAGCTTATCGGTAGTCTTTTGCTTATTCTTAGTCGTGGAATAATTCTTACGCTTACACTCGGTACAATCGAGACTCACTATGACTCGCATGACTTACATCCTTCTACTACTTTGCTCTCTACTTCTCTTTGATGCTCCAAACGGGGAGGGCTCCTAGAAGCCCTCCCCTCAGGAAGCTATCTTCTGCCGTTCCTTATTCCAGGATTTCGGCAACGACGCCCGCACCCACGGTGCGACCACCCTCGCGGATGGCGAAGCGCAGTTCTTTTTCCATGGCGATCGGAGTAATGAGTTCAACTTCCATCGCCACATTGTCACCAGGCATGACCATTTCGATATTCTGAGGGAGCTTCACGACGCCCGTCACGTCAGTCGTACGGAAGTAAAACTGAGGACGATAGCCGTTGAAGAACGGGGTATGACGCCCGCCTTCTTCCTTCGTCAGAATATATGCCTGCCCTTTGAATTTCTTGTGAGGAGTCACGGAACCAACGTGCGCGAGCACCTGGCCACGTTCCACTTCCTCTTTTTTTGTGCCGCGGAGGAGCGCGCCGATGTTGTCGCCCGCCTCGCCCTGATCAAGAAGCTTGCGGAACATTTCAACGCCGGTGACGACGGTCTTAGTCGTCGGACGAAGTCCGATGATTTCAACTTCCTCGCCGACCTTGATCACGCCACGTTCCACGCGACCCGTAACGACGGTACCGCGACCGGAGATCGAAAACACGTCTTCGACCGGCATGAGGAACGGCTTATCTTTGTCACGCTGAGGCTGCGGAACGTATGCGTCGACCGCTTCCATCAACTTGGCAATTGATTCTTCGCCGAGTTCGCCAGCATCGCCTTCCATTGCCTTCAGAGCAGATCCACGGATCACCGGAATCTTGTCGCCAGGGAACTTATACGAACTGAGCAGTTCGCGAACTTCCATTTCA
>DATDSK010000153.1:0-3404 GCA_035291325.1 Bdellovibrionota bacterium
GCTCATGTCCTCTTTAGCGGCCCCTAAGCCTTAAGGAGGTTACATGGGTAAAAAACTATATGTCGGCAATCTTCCATTTTCAGCAAGCGATGAATCTCTTCAGCAGATTTTCGCGCAGGTAGGCACGGTCGAGTCTGCCAAGATCATTCAGGATCGCGATACTGGCCGGAGCAAAGGCTTCGGTTTCGTAGAAATGGCGACCGATCAGGAAGCAGCCGATGCAATCACGAAATTTAACGGCGCCGATTACGAAGGGCGTCCCATGACGGTTTCAGAAGCCCGCCCGCAGGCGCCTCGTGAAGGCGGACGCGGTGGATTCGGTGGCGGCGGCGATCGCGGCGGACGCGGCGGAAATCGCTGGTAAGTCTCGCACTGAATTGAGCTTACAAGAGGGGCGTTGCCTAGGCAGCGCCCCTTTTTTTTATTCAATCAGCGGGAACCTGCGCCGATCTGACCGCTCGATCGCTGGCGTTCGAGCGGGACGCTCGATTTGATGAGGTTTCCTTCTGAATCAAAGGTGCTTTTTGCACAGCCATTCTTGTCTTCAAGTGATCGGACCAGGTCGTATCCCGGCAAGGTCACGTACTGAACGACTCGTGCAACGTGCCGTTGGACGATACAGCTTTTGAACCACGTCATTGAAAATGGATTGCCTTCTAGATCGATCGAATCGAGTCGATCCGTCTTACGGTTGTATTTCCCGCCCCAGTAGAGTGCTGAAACGAGGTCTTGAGGATAGAATTCGGCCCAGGTTGCCGGATTCGAAGCGGCCGCTCGATCGAGCTTCCTGTAATGTGCAACCACGTCGACGATACGGGAACCGGCGTTGTAGATGGCGTCGGCAAGCAACCATCCCGAATGCAGTGGGTAAGCGTTCGTCGTGCTCCGATTCCTGCACGGGCGTGCAAACCCACCGCTTGTGTACGTTTGCACATCGTGAAAAGCGGATGGAATTTCATGGTCGAAAATGGCTTTTAATACATGAGCCTTGGCGGGAATGCTGAAACGATAACTTGAGCAGTTTTTCACAAAACTTTGGACGATCTCGAATCGGAGTTTCTGGTCATTCGATGAACCTGCCGGAAACGAGCCGATGACATCAGCCAGACGGATGCCCTCCAGATGTTTCGGTTTCATTTTGTAGGCGGGAACTCCATTGAGGTGGGCCAGACCGTATTTGAAAAAGGGCTCGACGAGCTTGGTCGACAAGAGCGGGGCGCTGCACATGCCCGCCTTTCGCGCAGGCCAGCCGATCTGGTTTTTGATATCCGGATCGGCGTGTTCCGCCCAATGGCACCATTCAAGAACATTGAGTTGGGCGATGCCGCAGGAATAATTCCCACCATCACTCGAAATCCCGAGATCTGCCATCATGGATTCCTGCATGAGGGCTCCCAGGAGGATCTGCGGGGGCATTTGGTTCAGGTTTGTGCCTTCGTAAATGGCGGCAATCTTTTCATCCGTTTCCTTGACGCCTTCCATTCGCATCCAGGACGCTTCAACCCACCCCGGGTCAATCCCTCCGGGATGGAGGGACTCACGGCGAAGGATTTCTTGCGCGCGGCAGAGAACGAGCGCCCGTTTGCGATCTCGAGTCCAAAGGGTAACTTCATCGGGAGTGAGGCTGCTTGGGAGATCTCGCGTGGGATTCTGAACACTCGTGAGGTCCAGGCACGGGTAAGACGGCATCTGAGGCATGACTTCTTCAACACACCCGACGGGCGGCTGAGCCCAGTCAGTCGGGTCCGATTGACTTACTGCGTTATATTGCCCGTCGGCCCCAACCCCGGCGAGTGACAAAGCTGGAAAGGAAACGGCGACCCAAGTGAGCAACGAAAGTATGGTGTACACGAAACCTGAATAATCCAATGGGGACGGGAAGGCAAAAAATCATTTTGTAAATATCCGATGTAGTGCTAGCTTTTCGTGAAAATTATCCATTTTTACCCATTTTTTTGCGAGGAAGGCTCCAGTGGCAAAGTATGAACGGGCAGAAGATGCCGTCGCATGTATCAAGTCTGGTCAACGCGTTTTCATCCATGGTGGCGTTGCCACTCCGGAGCGATTGATTGACGGTTTGCTCGCGCATGCCGGTCGGCTCAGGGACGTTGAACTCATTCACATTCACACCGAAGGCAAGGCGAAATACGCGAATCCCGAGTTCAAGGACAGCTTCAAAATCGTCAATTTGTTCGTCGGCAGTAACATTCGCAAGAAAGTCGATTACGACCGTGTCGATTATCTGCCCTGCTTTCTCCACGAGATCCCGCAGCTGTTCCGCTCCGGCAAGCGTCCGATCAACGTCGCGTTGATTCACGTTTCGCCGCCGGACCCGCATGGGTTCTGCACTTTGGGCGTCTCGGTGGATGTCGCCCGCGCGGCGGTCGAAGTCGCCGAGGTCATCATCGCTCAGGTAAATCAGCAAATGCCGCGAGTTCATGGCGACGGTTTCATTCATATGGACGAAATCGACCATTTCATTGAAATCGATGAGCCCCTCATGAACCACATCGTTCATCCGCTCAAGGCGAATGAAAAGGCAATCGGAAGGTTTGCCGCCGAGTTGATCGAAGACGGCGCGACTCTCCAAATGGGAATTGGGGCCATTCCGGATGCGGTTCTCGACTTCCTGACCGGACACAAGCACCTCGGCGTTCACACGGAACTCATGTCTGACGGCGTGCTCAGGTTGATCAAGGCTGGTGCCGTGGATAATTCCAAGAAGAAGGTTCACCCGGGCAAAACGGTTTCCGGATTTATGATGGGAACGCGGGAGTTGTACGATTATGTTCACAATAACCCTTCCATGGTTCAACTCGATATCGGCTATGTGAACGATCCGGCCGTGATTCGGCGCAATCCCAAGGTGACGGCGATTAATTCAGCCGTGGAAGTGGATCTCACGGGACAAGTTTGCGCTGATTCGATCGGCCCGCGGATTATTTCGGGAGTGGGCGGCCAGACGGACTTCATGCGAGGCGCTTCACTTTCACCGGGGGGCAAACCGATCATCGCGATCACGAGCCGAAGCGAAAAAGGATTCCCGCGGATCGTCCCGATGCTGAAACACGGCTCGGGCGTCGTGACGACGCGCGCCCATGTTCACTATGTCATCACGGAATTTGGCGCGGTTGATCTTTATGGCAAAACGTTAAGCGAACGCGCCAAGGCCCTGATCAGCATTGCGCATCCGGACGACCGTGAGGGCTTGGCCCGCGCCTGGCGTGACCGGCAGGAAGGCAAGTTTTAGCGCCTTTCTCCACGCCTCAGTTGTGCTATGGTTTCGAAATGAACGATCAGCCGACATTTACCGAAGAGACCGGCGATAGCGTCCTATTGGGCACGGCGGAGTACGCGGAGGGCAAGCGCATTCAGGCACTCCTCGACGAACGCGGCATACAGGT
>DATDSK010000154.1:0-3616 GCA_035291325.1 Bdellovibrionota bacterium
CAGCCGGAAATGAGTTGAACGAGAACGATGGACGGCAGTAACTGTTTCAGAACAATCCCGCTGAGCCCTGTAAAGGCGGTTCGCCGGATTTGACGTGATGGAGAGCTCTCGAATTTCATCGCCAGAACAACCCGGCTTAGAGTTCGCCCACCCGCATACGAAAGTCAAAAGGGAATATTAAAAAACTTAGTATCGCCGGGTCATTTTCATGATGCAGCGGTGAAACGAATGAGGAAACGAAGAATTCAGGTACATCACAGCGCAGGTGCCCGTAAATACCTGGACACCGCGCTCTTTGGCGATTTGCAAAGCCTGCGGTGTTTCAGTGTCCTGGTGAATCCAGATTTTCTTGATTCCGAAGTCCGCCAAAAGTGAAACCCATCGCGCCGTTTCATCGTTCGGGAGCTCGAGGACCGCCGCGTCGATTTTTTCAGGCCGCTCGGATATTCCTGAAAACGATTTCAAATCCGCGAACGCACGATCCCCCTCAATCGAGCCGGACGCGGGGTCGATGGCAAAAACGGTCTTTTTATTCGCCTTCAGACCAAGGTAGGTCAATCGCGGAAACGGCATTTTCGCACTGTTTCCGATCACGAGATAAATTTGCGCGTCCCAGAAACGCTCTTTCGCTGAGCGCTCCGCGACAGAGGGCCTCTTCCCGAACCAGCCTGAAACCAAGTCCTTTAAAGTCATCGGCAACCAGACTACTCGAGGTTCAATACTAAGACAACCCCGGCGGCGGTCTCGATAAAGCCGCTTGTCATTCGCAAGGAGGGAGATAAACTGAATAGCAGACGCAGTTTTCACAAGGAGACGTCAATGGCCTGGCACTTCAGGATTGCGAAGCTCGTTACCGCCTTTTTACTGCTCACCACCCTTGGTTTCGCCAGCGAACCCGTTGCTCCATCGGCCGCGCTCTGCGAAGCACTCTCGGCGCTCGTCCAGCCGGGCGATCTCGTTTTTGTCGAAATCGACAATTTCGTTCTCCGTCGCGTGGCCCGGGCCACGGGCGGATGGGCCAATCACGTCGGAATCGTCCTCGATCGCTCCGCACAGGGCTGGACGGTTGCCGAAAGCAAAGTGCCGTTGTCACAGACCGGATCTCTTTGCGACCTCCTGGAGAGAACGCGCGCGCCTGTCGCCATACGGCGCCACAACCGCATTTGGGCGGCAAACGACATGAACGACATCAAGCGGGAAGTGCGTGCCCGCCTGGGCATCGCCTATGACATGAAATTCAATTTCGACAGCAAGAAGCAGTACTGCTCGAAGTTCGTTTACGAAGTGTTCAAGGCCGCGCTCAATTTGGAACTCGGAAAAATCGAAACGCTCGGCGCTATCATGGATAATATGAAAGACCTGCCCACTTACGAAGAGGATCTTGCGTTCTGGGAATTCTACTATGGCGGAGAAATTCCCAGAAAACAGCGGATTGTCACGCCAGAGTCCCAGTACAGGAATACGAACCTGACGACGATTTTCGACAACTCACGTTGGCCGCGCTGATTCCCAAAAATCAGAAATTTCCTTGAGTATGCTGGTTGAGACAAGCTCTGTCGCGTGATTTTTAAACCAATCCTCGGGCATTGATCGAAAATAGTTCGGCTGAACGAAGCGACTATCCATGAGAACGATAAGGCCACGGTCGGATTCTGAGCGGATCACCCGGCCCGCCGCCTGAATCGCCTTTGCCATCGCCGGGATCGTATAAGCGTAATCGAACCCTTTCCCATACTGTTCCTGATAATATTCACGCATCTGCTCGCGCTCGAGATCAAAGTTCGGGAGCGGGGGACCGATCACAAAGGCGCCGATGACCATTTCGCCGGGGTAATCGACCCCTTCCGAAAAGCTCCCGCCCTGGACCGCGAAAACGATAGTCGGGCTGGAACCGCCCCTCAGGTGCTCCAGCACCTCCTCGACCGCGGACGCGCGCATATCGCGCTCCTGTCTGAGAACGGTGAATCCCGGTGGGGGGTCAAAAACCCCCAGTACACGTTCGAGGAATTCGAAACTTGGGAAAAAGACGAAATAGTTCCCGGAACGCAAGGCGGTGATCCGGGCGATCGCGTCGGCGATCTTTGGATAATTGCGCTCGCGCTCCGAATATTTCGTCGAGATCTGGGGGATGATCAGAAGCTTGCGGTTCTCTTTCGAGAAGGGGCTTGTGAATTCCGCTTTCTTGAGTTTATCGGGATCGAGCCCGGAAAGTTTGGCGTAATACTCGAAGGGCTTCAGTGTCGCCGAAAATCCGACGACGTGGTCATAATCATTGTAGCAGGACTCGAGCATGGAAGAGGCGTCACAACAGGTGATCTTCACGATTCCGCCGGTTGAATGCGGATGAAATGTGGTGAAGAATTCCTCGTGCTCGGGGTCACTGACGAACCGGAGCGCTTCCGTGAATTCAGACCAATAAAAGCAGAGCCTCAAAACGATGTCTCGGGGCTGAATCTCGATTCCGGAATCGAGGTATCGAGACAGAAACGCCCGAAGTTCGGTATCCTGTTCCAAAAAGGGCTCGGCCGGAGGGGCAATGCTCACCGGCTTGGAACACGCTTCGGGCCGACACGAAACAATGACCTGGAGACATTGGTCCAGGAGTTCTTCCGCTTCGCCGCGAAAGGTCGGCGACAACATCCTGATGTCCTCTCGCATTTTCTCAAGGGTGATACTGGACAGGGCCGGAGAGTAGTAATCCATCGCGCGCGCGGGGAGATTGTGCGCCTCATCGATGACGAGATTGGGTTTACCCTCCTGATCGATTCCGGTCATCGTCATTCGCCCGAATGACGTACGCGGAGCGAAAACGTAATTGTAATCACAAATCACGACCTCGGCTTCCCGCGCCCCGTCGAGTTGCAACTCAAAAGGACAGATCTCGTATTTTTCGCCGAGTTCCCGAAACGAGCGCGCGCGCAACTTCTTCTTTCGCGCGAGGACATCGAGCACCGCGTTTTCATCCAGCTTCTGGTAATAGTCCCGCGCGTACTCACAATATTCCGCGTTACAGAGCGGCTCATTTTTGAAACAGATTTTGCTTTTAGCGGTAATCGAAAGAGACTTGATCTTCGCGCCGAACTCCTGAAAACGTGTCAGGGCATCTTCGGCCACGAGATGCTGGCTGTTTTTAGGAGTGATATAGACGACCTTCTGCCCGCGGCTCAATGCTTCCCTGAGCACGGGAAACAGGACTCCGACCGTTTTGCCGAGTCCGGTGGGCGCCTGAATCAGCATTCGCTTTTTATCGAGAATACCCGCCTCAATGGACTGAATGAGCTCGAACTGCCCCGGACGGGGGTTTTCAAAGGGAAACTTGAACTCGGCCGCGGCCTTTTTGCGGCGTGCGACGCGTTTTTCGGCCTTCTTTGCCTCAACGATCAGTTCGTCGAGACGCTTTTCCAGCCACCCCTCATAAGCCGCGATATTAAGCCGGCACTCCTGATCCTCGAAGTCCCGGCTGCGAGTCGAAACAAGGTGGAATGAAAGCTTCGGAAGCTCCTTGGTTTCAAGCCAATGAAAATAACCGTACGTCTGGAGTTGAAGAGAGTACGGATGCTCCATCGGATTTTCGGAAAGTCTTCGGGCAAGCTCCGCGATATTGAAGGTTGTTTTG
>DATDSK010000155.1:0-16559 GCA_035291325.1 Bdellovibrionota bacterium
GGTACCCGCACGTTCTTTTCTGGCGTCAGGGAAATCCTAGGCTTGACCGTGTTTGCAAGGGCATGTTAGCCAAATTGGTCTAAACCGATTTTTCTAATAATTTTCGGAGTTTGACTTGGGTGAGATTTTAAAACAACTGGACCTGGACCAAACCTTTTTTGTGCAAATGGCGATTTTTGCGGCCCTGTTTTTCGTATTAAGCCGCATTTTCTTCCAGCCGTTTCTTAAACTTTTTCAGAAGCGGTATGACCGAACGGTTCACGACAAAGAAGCGGCGGCAAAACTGATGTCCCAAGCCCTGGCCAAACTCGAGGACTATAAACAGCAACTTGCGACCGAACGGTCCGCCGCGCGAACAGAATACGAGACAATTATCGCCAGAGCGAAAGCCGACGAAGCGGCCCTGATGAGTCAGGCCCGCGAGGAAGCAAAAAAGATCACGCAGGCGACGGCCGAAGCCATTTCAAAGCAACGGGAAGAAATCAAGGCACAGCTCGAGAAAGATACAGATGATCTGGCGCGCATGATTTCCGAAAAGCTGCTTTCGAGAAAGTTATAGGGGGAATGGTATGTCGGGGCTAATCCTACCATTCATCAACCTCGGCGTTCTCATTGGTATTCTGGTTTACTATACCCGGAAGCCACTCAAGAGTTTCGTGCAGAGCCGCCACCATACGATTCTTTCCGAGCTGAAAGAAGCACAGGATCAGCTCCATCGCGCACAGGAGCAGTACGAGGAGTTTTCGGCGAAGCTCAAGGCGATCGGAGCTGAAATCAGCGCTTTCCGGGACCAAACGCGCCAGGAAGCCACGCAGGCGCGCGCGCGAATTTCCGCGGATGCAAAACGTGTCTCGGCCGCCGTGGTTACCGAGGCACGTGCCACGGCCGAGGGTTTGGTGACCGAACTCCGCGGGCAACTACATGCCGAATTGATGGCCGGCGTGATTTCACGCGCCGAGAAGCTCATCGTCGCGAGATTGACTCGAGAAGACCGCGTCCGAATTCATCAGGAGTTTTCGAAAGAGATTGGGGGCGCGCCATGAGTATCGCCCGCGCTTACGCAAATGCGTTGTTCCAGGCGACGAAGTCAATGGCCGCGGAGCTTGATGAGACGGAAAAGGAGCTGCAGGAATTCGTGGCGGCGGTTGAGCTCCGGAAGGAAGCGAAAATCGCTCTTTATGGTCCGCTTGTCCCGGCGAAAGAGAAAGTTGAGCTCGTGTCGGCCATTGTTAAAAAGGCAGAATGCTCAAAGTTGACCGCTGATTTTCTTATGCTTCTCGCCAGGAAGAACCGGCTCGGCGTTTTAAACCGCATCAGGGAAGAGTTCTCGTCGATTCGGATCGAGGCGCAAGGCGGTGTGTCCGGGCGACTTGTCTCGGCAGAAGCCTTGGACCCGGCGGAGCTCGAAACACTTGTAAAAGCGTTTTCGAGGAAACTCGGAAAGCCGATCACGTTCCGAACATTCGTGGATCCGGCATTGGTCGCGGGAGTGAAGGTTACCGTGAACGGGGTGACTTACGACGGAACCCTTCGCGCGCAGCTTGAGCGACTTCGTGATGAAGTGACGCGCAAAAATCATGACGGGCAGGCAGGCCACGCGTAACAATCAGTGAGAGATAGACAGAGGAACCTATGCAGATACGTCCGGAAGAAATCACGCAGATTTTGAAAACACAACTCGCCGGCTTTGAGAAGAAGCTCGATGTCTCTGAAACCGGGACGGTCGTCTCGGTGGGTGACAGCGTGGCCAAAGTGTACGGTCTTGAAAAAGCAATGGCCGGCGAATTGGTTGACTTCGGTAACGGAGTCTCGGGGATGGTTCTCAACCTGGAGGAAGAAACCGTCGGTATTGCCGTTCTTGGCGACGATACCCTGATCAAGGAAGGTTCGACCGTGAAGCGCACGAATAAGATCGTGCAGGTTCCGGTAGGTGAGGCCATGCTTGGACGGGTTGTGAACGCGCTCGGTCTTCCGGTGGACGGAAAAGGGCCGATTCAGGCGAAGGAAACCCGAAAGGTTGAAATCAAGGCGCCTGGAATCGTTGCGCGGCAATCGGTCAAGGAACCCTTGCAGACAGGCATTAAGGCAATTGATTCCATGATTCCCATCGGCCGCGGGCAGCGCGAGCTGATCATCGGAGACCGCCAGACCGGAAAAACCGCCGTCGCAATCGATACGATCATTAACCAGAAGGGACTGGACGTTTACTGCATTTATGTCGCCATCGGGCAAAAACAATCGACGGTGGCACAGGTCGTGGATAAGCTCCGTTCCTTTGGCGCCATGGAGTACACGACGGTGGTGGCGGCAACCGCCTCCGAGCAGGCCCCGATGCAATTTCTCGCGGCTTATGCCGGCGTAACTATGGGCGAATGGTTCAGGGACAACGGCAAGCACGCGCTGATTATTTACGATGATTTGACGAAGCAGGCGCAGGCCTACCGCCAATTGTCCCTTCTCTTGCGGCGTCCGCCGGGGCGCGAAGCGTACCCGGGCGACGTGTTTTATCTCCACTCACGTCTTCTTGAGCGCGCGGCAAAGCTCTCGGACAAGTTGGGTGGCGGATCGCTCACGGCTCTTCCGATCATCGAGACGCAGGCCGGGGACGTTTCGGCATACATTCCGACGAATGTGATCTCCATCACCGATGGACAGATTTATCTCGAGACGGATCTTTTCTACTCGGGCGTTCGTCCGGCCGTGAACGTGGGACTTTCGGTTTCCCGCGTGGGCGGCAACGCCCAGGTCAAGGCGATGAGGCAGATTTCGGGGTCTCTGCGCCTCGATCTCGCGCAGTACCGGGAGAAGGCCGCCTTCGCGCAGTTCGGAAGTGACCTCGATCCGGCGACTCAAAAGCAGCTCGCGCGCGGTCAGCGGTTGACCGAAATCCTGAAACAAGGTCAGTACGTCCCCATGCCGGTGATGAGACAGGTTTTGATCATTTTCGCCGGAACAAACGGCTATCTCGATAAATACCCCTTGGATCGGCTGCAAGCCTACGAGACGCAGATGTTCGACTTCATGGAAAAGAAACACCCGGAGATCGTGGCCGAGCTTAAGGAGAAGGGGAAAATTGAGGATAGCCTGAAAGCCAAAATGCAGGCCGCTTTCACCGAGTTCGAGGAAGTCTTCACGGGCTAAGCCATGGCGACAATCAAGGATCTCAAAAAGCGAATTGCTTCGACCAAAAATACGCAGCAGACCACGAAAGCCATGAAGATGGTTTCGGCGGCCAAGCTTCGGCGGGCGCAGGACGCGATTCAGAATCACCGGCCCTACGCCAAACGGATTGGAGCCCTGATTCGGCAGGTATCCGCGCTGGTGGAGGGCGGAGCCGAATCGCCCCTTGTCAGGCGAGAGCCGACGGGCGAGGGTTCCGCGAAGAAGAAAGTACTTCTCATTCTGGTTACGTCGGACAGGGGTCTTTGCGGCCCCTTTAACGCGAATGTCATCAAAGCCGCGACGAGGTGGATTTCGGAAAACGAGTCGCTTTACGAACGCGTGGAACTCGGGTTCGTAGGACGCAAAGGGTACGATTTTTTCAGGACGAAGAACGTGAATCTTGGCCGTTATTTTCAGGAACTCGGGGGCAAAGTCACGTTCCAAAAAGCGAAGACGCTCGCGGATGCCGCGGTGGAGGCATATCTTTCCGGGCGGGTGGACGAGGTCAAATTCATTTACAACGAGTTCAAGAATGTCATGAGCCAGCGGGTTGTCGTCGAAGGCTTTCTGCCGATTCAGGATGCCGGAGATCCCGGACAGGCCGGTGAAGGGTCCGTCGCGACGACAGAGGGTGTTCAGGAATCCACGGCACTGTTTCTGGTTCGGCCGAGCCTCAGGGAGGTTCTGGACCAGCTGCTTGGGAAACACTTTGCCATTCAGGGCTTCAGGATACTTCTGGAATCCCAAGCGGGAGAACACGGCGCCCGAATGTCGGCCATGGAGAACGCGACAAAGAACGCGGGAGAAATGATTCGGAGATTGACGCTTCAGTTTAACAAACAGCGGCAGGCCGGAATCACGAAAGAATTGCTCGAAATCATAGCCGGTAGCGAGTCACAGAAAAGCACAGCGTAAGGGAGAGATATGTCAGCATCAGCACAGACGGGAAAATCGGGAAGAATCAAGCAGGTCATCGGACCTATCGTTGACGTTGAGTTCGAGTCCGCCAATCTCCCGGCGATTTACAACGCGATCCGGGTCAGCAACCCCTCGATCAACAATATCGAATGGAACCTTGTTCTTGAGGTTGCGCAGCACCTTGGCGAAAATACCGTTCGCTGCGTTTCAATGGACAGCACCGAGGGCCTGGTTCGGGGTCAGCCGGCGAAGGATACCGGCGAACAGATCCAGATGCCGGTTGGCAGGGAGACCTTGGGCCGGATTATGAATGTCATCGGCGAGCCGGTGGATGAAATGGGCCCGGTGAAGACGAAGAAAACCTATCCGATTCACCGGCCCGCGCCGACGTTTCGGGATCAATCCGTCACGGTCCAGCCGTTTTTTACCGGAATCAAAGTGGTCGATCTTCTCGCGCCTTACGCGCGAGGCGGAAAGATCGGTCTGTTCGGCGGTGCGGGGGTCGGCAAAACGGTTCTCATCATGGAGCTGATCAACAACATCGCGACCCAACACGGCGGGTTTTCGGTTTTTGGCGGAGTTGGAGAACGCACCCGAGAAGGCAACGATCTCTGGGTCGAAATGAAAGAATCGGGAGTCATCAACAAAACCGCGCTTGTGTATGGCCAGATGAATGAGCCGCCGGGGGCCCGGGCGCGCGTCGCACTTTCCGCGCTCACCGTCGCCGAATATTTTCGCGATGAAGAGAATCAGGACGTGCTTCTGTTCATTGATAACATTTTCCGTTTCACGCAGGCGGGCTCCGAAGTTTCGGCCTTGCTCGGCCGCATTCCTTCAGCGGTCGGATATCAACCGAACCTCGCGACCGAGATGGGCGAGCTTCAGGAGCGCATCACGTCCACAAGCAAGGGCTCGATCACCTCGATCCAGGCGATCTATGTTCCTGCCGACGACTACACAGACCCGGCCCCGGCCACCACATTCGCGCACCTTGACGCGACGACGAACCTTTCGCGGCAGATTTCGGAGCTTGGAATCTATCCGGCGGTGGATCCGCTCGCTTCGACTTCCCGCGTGCTGGATCCGAGAATCGTGGGAGATGAACATTATGCCGTGGCGCGAGCGGTCCAGCAGGTGCTTCAGCGATACAAGGATCTCCAGGACATTATCGCGATCCTTGGAATGGATGAGCTTTCAGAAGACGACAAACGAGTCGTGGCGAGAGCCAGAAAGATCCAGCGGTTCCTGTCGCAGCCGTTCTTCGTCGCCGAACAGTTCACGAACTTCAAGGGCAAGTTCGTCAAGATCGAGGACACCGTGAGGGGCTTTAAGGAGATCCTTGAAGGTAAGCACGACATGCTTCCCGAACAGGCCTTTTACATGGTTGGCACCATCGAAGACGCGATTGAAAAGGCTAAAACGCTCAAATAGCCCGAGCGCATTCTGGGGGAACCAATGAGTCTGAAGCTGACGATCCTTTCACCCGAGCGCAAATTGCTCGAGTCGTTGCCTGTTGACGAGATCACTTTGGTCGGCAGCGAGGGCCAAATTGAAATTCTGCCGGGTCACGCGGCGATGATTGGGACCCTTGAAACCGGAATTTTCAGCTACCGCGCTTCGGAAGGGCGGGAGGCTAAAGGCATGATTTCGAGTGGTTTCTTCGAAGTCAGGGATGATGTCGTCGTGGTCATGGCCGAAACGCTGGAATTGCAGGGAGAGATCGACGTGGAACGCGCCAAGCGCGCTCAAAAAGCGGCCGAAGAGGCGTTGGGGGACGCGGATCTCGATGAGCAGCGGTTTCGAAAATATCAGTTGAAGCTTCAGCGGGCTTTGATTCGTCAACAGCTTGGCGGATAGCCCCAAGCTCCTTCGGGACGGCTTGCGGATTTCTGGATTTCTGTTTACGCTATAAGAGTACGCATCAGGATGATCGCGTTCGCACGGTAGACCTATAGGAAAGCCAAAGGCGACCCGATAAAAAAGAAGCGCTGAAAGGATTCAAAGCTTCGTGCAAGTTGGCGTTGGGACGAGTACCGCATCACGAATGAGCCTATATTCAGGCGTTTTTTCGCTGTTTGCGGGAGTGTCTTTATTCTTCGCCGCCACGACCGCCACGAAGTGGCTCGAGCCAAGCGCGAAAATTTCGATCGATGTGAATTCCTGGAAATGGATGGGCGCTGTTCGAATCGGCCTTAACGAGGTCGAACTCCCGGCTCTTCCGCCGACCCCCGCCATCCGGATGCCCGAAAAACGCGTTCGGGTTCTCAAGGAGTTGTCTGCCGCGAAAGTTGCGCGGGCAAAGAAAGCCGCCGATCAAATTACGGTCTCTGCGGCCCGAGCGGTTCCTGTCATTACGAAATCGGCGGCAACCCCCAGCGCGGCGGAGTACGAGACGTTTCGAACGCTCCACAGCCTTTGGCGCATGCGATTCGTTTCGGCTCTGAATGAGTACGGTAGAACCCCGCCCGTGATTGCGAAGGTGGCACCAGCGGTTTCGAAAATAGCCCAGGCCAAAGTAGCTCGAAAAGTGCCGGCGCGTCTGGTTAGTCAGAAGGATGTTGCGCCGGCCCCAGTGACTACTCACGCTGAAGCAACGAAGCAGGTGAGGCTTGCGAAGGCAGCCCTTGTTCCGCAGGAACTGAATTCAAAACTCATTATCGAGAAGCCGGGTGACGCGAAGAACACGAAAAACGTAACGAAAAAGGCAAAAGGCAAGGCTTTTCCTGATTTTCAACCCACGATCATCGCGAAACGAGTATCCACGAAGGCCCCTGAAGAAGCTGAGCCTGTAAGGGCGGAGGCGGCCAGGATAGCCAAAATGAATGAAGCGAAACCTGAGGCGCCGGTGAGGGCACCACCAGAAGCACTGCCGGAAGTACCCACGGGAGTGACAAGAACGATTGAAACCGCGCGCGTGGAATCTCCTGTGGTGAGTATTCAAATGGCCGAACAGGCGCTCAAGCCGGTGAATACTCAATCGGACGCGAACTTGGTTATTCCTGAAAAAACAAGTGAGCAGAATTCGGATGATTATCCACGGAATGGCTATCCAGCGGTGATTGCCGGCCCCACGCTTCAGGACAGCATCCTTTATACGAGAAGTGCGCCCACGCGCCCGACCGTTTTGGCGGGACCCGCTCCGATTTCGCCGCCCTCGCCGGGAAGACCTGATAGCGACAAAAAAGCGCCCCAAACGGACCAGAGCCCGAAAAGAAAGCCTGAGGCCCTCGCCCAGGCGTCAGCGAATATCGAACAGGAAGCAACGCAGGAGGGTGTGCCGGACGCGAAGACCAAATCGATCAGTTTGATGAATCGCCGCCCGAGTGAAAACACAGTTCTTCAATCCTCGGGTCCAGCGGTTCCGGTTCATCCAAGTGCGGCGATTGAAGCCTTTGATTGGCAAACGTCCGTTCCTGGCACCACGATCGAAAAGCTCACGCGCGAGTTTCTCAGTCCTGGAACGCCGAAGGCCGGATGGCAGCTGGCGAAGGCCGCTGAACACTGGTCCACCCTGTCTTGGACGACCGGCCAGGATACCGCGCCGGTGCCGCTGATTTCGAGTGCGGCGGCTTTTCTCCTCAGTAAGATTTCGCAGGCAACGATATTACGTGAGACCGGAATCGTGTTTGGGAAGGTTCCGGCCGGATGGAAGGTCGAACTGTCGGGTCGCGCGGAACAACCAGTGTTTCTGAATGGTCAAAACAAGCTGCTCTCGGGCGAAAAATCATCCGAAGATCGATATTTCGTGTTTCTGAACGTCAATCCGGGCGCTCACCTGATATTTGCCGCGCGTGACCGGGTGAGCGAGACTGGGGCCTTGGGCGTTCCCGTGCTTCGGGGCGTCGCCACGTACGTTGATCTATCGGCTCCGCAGAAAAAGAAAATTTCCGGACAAGTGTTCGACGCGTCTTCCGGGATTCCGAGAGGCGTATTTGGAGCACGAGTTCGGATCGTCGGACAAACCAAGGAAGCCGTCACGCGCCCGAACGGCGCTTTCGAAATTGAGAACATCATTGTGATTGGGCAATACCCGGTCTTCGTGGAAACCGAAGTTCGCACCGGATATACCCATCGCTACCGGCTGATGCCTGGACATCTTGATCAAGTAAGTCTTTTCCGACTGAGTCCGCAGCAAGTTGACGAATGGCTCGGGCAGCTGGAGGGCGGTATCAGCGCTGACGGGGGATTGGTGGTCGCGGCCGTGCCACAGATCGTGGCATCGCGTCCGCAAGACCGGCTTGTTCCCGCGCTCATGACTCTCGTTGATCGGCAGAGTCTTACCCCGGAAACATACACGGTCATGGCCTCGGGACAAATGCGAGAAGACCTTCCCCTGACGGCGACAGCGACGAGGTTCATTTCGCTTCAGGTACCCGAAGGGCCCGTTGTTGCCGAAATTCGAGACAAGAATAAGAACCAGGTTTGGTCTGAGCTGATCATTGCTTCGCCTGGGGTCATCAATCTAGTCGGACCTTACTGATCAACTCTTCCTCAGCTTGTTTCGTCCGCGCCCGGCATTCGTCAACTGCCCCAAGTCGTCGGTTTCACCGGGGACGGCGACCAGAAAGCCGCGCGGGAGTCTTTTGTGAAGATTCATGATGTCTGGATTAAGACGGCGAAACCGCGCCAGTGAAATACCACGCTCGAGCGCGAAGGAAACGGCGCTTTGCGCGCGATTCAGTTTGTGAAACGCGACCGAATGCTGTGGTGGTTCTGAAAAGTCGCCATACAGCAAGTCCCGATACGCTTCGGCGTGAAGAACGGCCAGAAACTCCGAATAGTAATTGCGGCTTGCCCAACCCACCTGGTGGCGGCGCTTGCTGCAGGATTTGAAAATGTGGCTGATCTTCGAGAAATCAGCGGCTTTGGCCGAAAAGCGCCGCAAATTCTGCGCGCCATGATTATAAGCGGTGATCGCGAGAGCCCAGCTGTTCAGCGTTCGAAAATTCCGCTTCAGAAGTTTTCCGGCCGCGACCGTGGCTTTCAGGGGAGACAGCCTTTCGTCAACAGCCAATTGTGCATCGATCACGAGGTATTCTTTTCCGGAGCGCGGTAGGAACTGCCAAACCCCCGAGGCGCCGGCACTGGAAATCGCGTTCACGTTGAATGAACTTTCGACAAGACTGAGACGAACAAGGGCCGGCGGAAGGCCCATTTTCGAAAAAATCGCCTCCATTTTTGAAAAGTACCCCTCGGCGGAGGCGAGACCCTTCACTATGTTGTCACGCTGCCCGGTCTGGGTTCTCAGGGTTTTTGCCAGATCGCGGAAGGAATGTCTGTGAGGGTGCCTGTTCGTGGCGCCCAGGATCAGCGCTTCTTCGCGAGTCGGGTTTTTCGGCCGCGGGTGCCTGGCCAGTCTCGCGAAGGCCTGCCGATAAGCGGCAAGTGTCGCCGCCACTCGATTTTTGACGATGACCTCGTACACCAGCCGGCTTCGAGCGCTCTCGGCCACGCCTCGGAAATCAAGTGCTTCATAAATAATCTCGGGATGAGACTCGTCGAAGAGCACGATGTGATGAGTGGTGAACTGGCTGTAAATCCTCAGCCAAAAGCCGACGCTGTTACGAATTTCGGCGGGAATCTGAAAAGCTGGCGTCACGCGTTTGTCCGCATCGCTCAGGATCGCGGAAAACGTAGCGTCCGAAAACGAAGGCTCAAGAAGCGTTGCCCGCGAAACGGATGGGCCCAGTGTCGCTCTTTCGAAATCATGCGAAGCTACGCTGGCCCAGGTGGCCGGATGGTTATAGGCGGCCTGAGCGGGCGACCCGGGTTTAAGCGAAAGAAGCACGAGCGGAACGAGCAAAACCGCAAACAAACGGGCCAAGCGATGATTGTTCTCCAGGAACCGCATCGGACCCTAACAAAGCAAGTAGCCTGCCGGGCGCATAGATGCCTAATTTTTCGGAATATAACGGAAATCAGCCGCGCTCCAGCTCGTTTGAGTGTCTAACTATTGGACAGCTGGCGACCGCCCCGCCGGCGAAAGCAATCGTGTGGTCTTGATCCGCCAAGGGTGATACATAAACAAAACCATGACCAACGAGAATCAGACCCCGGACGAAAAAACCACCTTTGAGAGCGCGCTTGAGCAGCTTCAGGCGTCCGTTAAACTGCTCGAAAGCGGAGAGTTGAATCTTGAGCAGGCCCTGCGCTGTTTTGAAGACGGCGTTCGTCTCACTCGAATCTGTCAGAATCACCTTTCGGTTGCCGAGCAACGCGTCGACATTCTGATGAAGGGCGCGGCGACGGAAGCTGCCGCTGGAGGCGCTCCGACGCTTCAACCGTTTCCTCAAAATCGAGCGAAAGAGTAAGGGTACCACCCGCATTTTATGGCCGACCAGATGTTTCCCCCGGTCCATCGCCCGAGTGATCTGCGCCAGATGTCGCTCTTGGAGCTCAAACAGCTCTCGGAAGATATTCGGCAGGAAATTCTATCGACCTGTCTCCGCAACGGCGGACATCTCGGGGCAAGCTTGGGGGCGGTCGAATTGGCGATTTCACTCCATTATTGTTTTGAGTCACCCGGGGAGCCGCTGATCTGGGATGTCGGACATCAGGCGTATGCGCACAAGCTGCTCACGGGCCGCTGGAAGCAATTTGCCGGATTGCGAATCGAGGGGGGGGTGTCGGGCTTTCCTTCGCGGGAAGAAAACGAGCACGATGTCTTTGGAACCGGCCATAGCAGCACGGCCCTTTCGGCCGGTCTTGCGATGGCATGGGCCAGGAAGAATTCCACTCAATGGACCGCGACGATCGTCGGTGACGGCGGCTTGACCGCCGGGCTTTCTTTCGAGGCGCTCAATAATTTCAGAGGGCGCGAGCTTGGCCCCTTTCTCCTCCTGCTGAATGACAACCAAATGTCCATCTCGCAAAGCGTTGGAGCGATGTCGACGATTCTGAGCGGCCCCGGCGCGAAGGATTTTTTCGAACTCTTTGGTTTTGATTATATCGGGCCTGTGGACGGACACGATCTCGCGGCCCTCATTGCCACGTTTCAGGGAATCAAAGAGCATTACGCGGGCAGGCCCGTCGTGGTTCATGCACGGACTCAAAAAGGGCGCGGCTATATTCCGGCCGAAGAACATCCGACGGCGTTTCACGGGGTGAATCCGATTTTTCCGAATCACAAGATTGTTGAAGACAAGATTCCGGAACAAAGGGTTTCTCTTCCGCGGAAAGCTGAGAATTACAGTGATGTGTTCGGGGAATGTCTTTGTGCGCTCGCCGAAGCCGATCCAAAAATCGTGGCAATTACGGCCGCGATGCCGGAAGGAACGGGGCTCGGTCAATTCGCCCGAAGGTTTCCGGACCGGTTTTTTGATGTAGGAATCGCTGAGCCGCATGCGGTTACCTTTGCGGCCGGCCTGGCGACTCAGGGGCTGCGGCCGGTTGTCGCCATCTACAGCACCTTCCTGCAGCGAGCCCTGGATGGCGTTATTCATGACGTCGCCCTCCAGCGACTTGGGGTCACGTTCGCGTTGGACCGGGCAGGAATTGTGGGTGGGGACGGCGCCACCCATCACGGTGCATTTGATCTTTCTTTCATGGGCATGATTCCGAACCTCAGGATTTCGAGTCCGGCGTGTCCCGCCGATTTGCCGCGATTACTCAGTAAAGCGGTTGAATCAGGAGTTCCGTGGGCGATTCGATATCCTCGCGGCACCGGACCGGCGCCGTTTCAAGAGCAAGCCAAAAACGGGATTCGGTGGCATCGCCAGGTTAAGGCGCCAAAGGTTATTGTTGTCGCACTCGGGACCACTTCGAGTGTTGCCATAGCCGCGGTTGAACTCCTTAAGTCAGCCGGGAACGCGGTTACGGTTCTTTCGACGACAGAAGCAAAGCCGATTTCGGCAGAAGTGATCGAATATGTTCGCGCACACCCCGCCGCGGCGCTTGTCACCACCGAAATGGGAGCGGTTCGAGGCGGTTTCGGACAGGCGTTGGTGGCGGCGGCAGGACCGCGCGAAACCGCCGTTTCTGTGGTTGGATTTGGCGATCATTTCATCACTCATGGTGCCCCGGCCGCGCTCGAGGCTGCCGAGGGACTTTCGGCAGAAGCCCTGGCGACGAGACTTCGACCGTTATTATGAAAAAAAGGCTCGACGTTTTAATCGTGGAACGCGGCCTGGCCGCTACCCGTTCGCGGGCGCAGGCGCTCGTTCTTGCCGGAAACGTTTTGATCGACGATGTCCCAGTTACAAAAGCCGGACAACCGGTTCCGGAGGATGCTGCGATCCGTATCAGGGGCGAGGTACATCCTTACGTTTCCCGGGGCGGCGTAAAACTCGCCGCAGCCCTGGACTCGTTTGCGGTATCGGTGACTGGCCGCACGGCACTGGACATTGGTGCTTCGACGGGCGGTTTTACCGAAGTTCTGTTGCTGCGCGGTGCGACCCGGGTTTATGCCGTTGACGTTGGCCACAACCAAATGGACTGGAAAATTCGACAGGACCCGCGAGTCGCGGTTTTTGAGAATGTCAACGCACGTCATCTTGAGTTTGGGCTGATCGGGCAAAAGGTGGGCATCATCGTGGCTGACGTTTCGTTTATCTCTCTTGATAAAATCTTTCCCGCAGCGCTCCAGTTTTCTACTCCAGAGACCGACTGGATCACACTGATTAAGCCGCAGTTCGAGGTAGGGAAACAAAAGGTCGGGAAAGGCGGGATTGTAAACTCTGAAGAAGAGCGCCAAAAGGCGGTCGAGCGCCTGACGGATTTTGGCAAAACCCTTGGATTGATCCGAGTGGGGCTGATAGAATCTCCTATTACGGGTACACAGGGTAATAAGGAGTTTCTCGCCCATTGGAAACAAAGGTGAATCGGTCCATCATCTCCCGCGTCATGAGCGGGGCCGGTAGCGCAGGCCTGGCCTTTTTGCTCGCCCTCGCAGTCGGGGCGGGTTGTGCATCCGCCAGAAAAGGCGGATCGTCCGAGCCGATTGTGGGAGCCGATGGCGCACCCCAGGCGGAGCCGATGGGACCGCCTGAGCCCTATGGTCCGCCTTCGCCGCCAGTGCCGCCAACCTATGGACCGGAACCGGTTCCGATCAAATCGGTTGTGCTCGTGCTAGGGCCGGGGTTGGCCCGCGGTTTTGCTTACATCGGTGTTATTCGGGCCTTGGTGGAATCGAACATTCCGATTGGTGCGGTTTTTGGAACTGAAATGGGCGCCCTTATCGGCGGTCTTTATGCGATGGATCCAAATCTCAACCGTTTCGAATGGGCGCTGATGCGTTTCAAGAAAGAAGTCTTTATTCAAAAGAAGAGTTTTTTGGGAGTTTTTGACCGAAATCGGGAAAAGGCGAAGATCGATCATGAACTCGATCGGGTATTTGCGGGTAAAGATTTGAGCGACGCGCAGATTCCCGTCCGTCTCGGGGTACTTCTGAAAGATTCCAATACGTCGCTTTTAATTGACAAAGGACAGGCCGCACTCGCCGTTCGCGCGGCCCTGGCATCGCCCGGATTTCTCCACGAGACGAGTTGGGAGGGCGTCCCCGCGCTTTCGCTTGGGTCGAGCGGGCCGTTTTTGATCACGGAAGCGACCGCGGCGAACATCGGGCCGGTTATTCTTGTGGACGTCGTCGATCCGGCTGGAACAGGGTACGTCGCACCTCCCGATCAGGTGCAGCTGGTTCTCCGGCCGAACATGAAAGGCATAGACAAGATGGATTTCAACAAGCGAACGGAAATCGCATTTCGTGGAAAGAGCGCGGTCCTGGAAAGACTTGGTGAAATTCGGCGGCTGACAGGCGTGCCCGATCGCAAGCAATCCGCGGGGGGGCCGACTCCGTGACAAGAACCGCTGGCTGGGTTTTTCGGACACTTTTCATTCTGGCGATTTCGGGAACTTTTCTTGTAATGGGTGCGGTCGCCGGGGTTACCTGGTATTTTTCGCGTGACCTGCCCAAGATCATCACCGTGGCGGATTATAGGCCGCTCGGGGTAACCAGGATTTATGGAAATTACGGGCGGGAAGACGCCCTCATGGGCGAGTTTTATAAGGAGCGCCGATACGTCATTCCATATGAAAAAATGCCCGAGGTCGTGATCCGGGCCTTTACTTCCGCGGAAGACGATCAGTTCTTCGCGCATTCCGGAATCAACGTGGCCAGCATGCTCCGGGCCGCCATCGCCAATTTCAAGGCTGGACATGTCGCGCAGGGCGGAAGCACGATCACCCAACAGGTTGTCAAATCGCTTCTGCTCACCTCGGAACGGACGTTCATTCGCAAGATTAAGGAAGTGATTGTCGCTTCACGGCTCGAAAAAAATCTGACAAAACAACAAATCCTTTATCTGTATCTTAACCAGATCTATCTCGGGCACGGCGCTTATGGCGTTCAGGCGGCCGCGCAGACCTACTTCAGAAAAGATGTTTCCGCGCTGTCAGTGGGCGAAGCGGCACTTCTTGCGGGCTTGCCACAGGCACCCGGGAAATACAGCCCGCTTTTGAACCCGAAACGAGCGAAAGAACGACAGCTTTACGTGCTTCGACGCATGTTCGAAAACAAGTACATTTCGCAGGGGCAGATGACCGAGGCTGCCGCGCAGCCGATCAAGATTTACCGGGATGAAGATGTAAATAAAAAATATGCCGCGTACCTCGTCGAGCATCTGCGCCGATACTTAGCGGAAAAGTACGGCGAAAAGGCTCTTTACGAAGAGGCGCTCACCATTCATATCCCCGCTTCTCCCGAGCTCGCGATCGCCGCCAGCAAAAGCGTCAAAGAGGGCCTTGAGTTGGTTGACAAACGGATGGGGTACCGCGGGCCGATACAGCAACTTAAATCGCCGGAGCAGATCGAGGAAAAGCTCCGGGAGATTCGTTTGAGCGTGATCGACAATCGGGTGAAGTTCAAGGTTCTGCTTCCTGATGGGAGGATGGACCCGCTCGAAGCCATGAATATCGCCGGGATCAAGTCTGACCGGGAACTCCTCACGTTAAATTCCGTTTATCAGGCCGTCGTAACCGCGGTGAACGACAAAAAGAAATATAGCTCCGTCATGATCGGCGCGGTGCCGGCGGAGCTTCCGCTCGAGAAGATGCTCTGGGCAAAGCCGGTCAAGGACGAGAAAAATCCGACTGCCGCGAGAGGAGAGCCGACCCTTCCGTCGCGAGTTCTCGCCAAAGGAGATCTCATTCTCGTCAGGGTGGTCGAGATTGGCGAGAAGAACATCATCGTGGCGCTTGATCAGGAGCCGCAGGTTCAAGGGGCCTTGTTTTCGATGGAGGCGCAAACGGGATACGTGCTTGCGATGGAAGGCGGTTACGATTTCGGACAATCCGAATTCAACCGCGCGATCCAGGCGATCAGGCAACCCGGGTCTTCGTTCAAGCCCATTATTTATTCAGCGGCGCTTGAGCGGGGGTTCACGCCGGCGTCGATTATCGTGGATTCCCCGATCGTTTACGAAGACAGCGAATCAGGAAAATGGAAACCCACGAACTTCGAGGAAAAGTTTTACGGTGATACGACCTTTCGGCAGGCGCTCATCAAGTCGCGCAACGTCCCGACGATCAAGCTCGTCCAGGCGATTCAAGTTTCAAAAATGATCGAATACGCGAGGCGCCTTGGAATGAATGCGCAATTCAACGCCGATTTGTCGATCTCTCTCGGAAGCGCCTCGACGTCACTTCTCGAGCTGACAAAGGCATACGCGCTTTTTCCGCGTCTCGGCAGGCGCGTGACTCCGATCTTCTTGACCAAAGTTCTCGACAGGGACGGCAAATTGCTTGAAGAGCAGAAGCCCGGCCTCCTGGTCGGATCACCCGTGGTCCCGACACCCGCGGCAACCGCATCGCCCATCATGATGCCGGAGCCCGCGGTTTCGGCCAGTCCGATTTCCCTTGCTCTTGCGGGGATCGACGCCTATCCCGTCCCGGGCGACCCCGATCAGGTGATGGATCCGCGGATTGCCTACGTTATGACGCATCTGATGAAAGAAGTCGTCAATTACGGAACGGGGCACGAGGCAAAAAATCTCGGCCGCGCCTCGGCGGGAAAAACCGGAACGACGAACGATTATATAGACGCCTGGTATATGGGATTCACCCCGCAGATCGTATCGGGAGTGTGGGTCGGATTTGACAACCAGAGGGCGGTCGGTCACAGCGAAACCGGCGCGCGCGCGGCTCTTCCGATTTGGCTCAGTTATATGAGAGACGCTGTCAAAAATTACCCCGACACGGATTTTACCATTCCTTCAGGAGTTGTTTTCGCGAGCATTGACCCGGTTACCGGGAAGCTGGCCCCCGCCAATGCATCGAACGCCATTCGCGAGGCTTTCATCGAAGGTACGGAACCGAAAGAGAGAATCGACAGCGACCGGGTAAATACGGACGCAGGCGACGATTTCTTTAAAGAGGACATTGAATAAATCCGAAAAGCCATTGGGAGATGTTACAATCTCAATGGGAGTTCGGAGTTTGCGCAGTTCCATTTCTTTTTCCCTCGTTCTCCACGCAGCACTTGCGAT
>DATDSK010000156.1:0-2971 GCA_035291325.1 Bdellovibrionota bacterium
GAATACGAGCAAGCCCAAACCCCCTATCAGCGTCTCATGAACTCCTCGACTCTCACCGCAGGACAAAAACTGACGCTCCAGGAAAGAAAAGCGCGGCTAAATCCGTTCCAGCTTCAAAAAGGACTACAGTCCAAGCTCAAATAGTTCGAGGAGATCCTCAGGCAACGGAATACTGGGTTAATGGCAGCCTAGCCCCTGTGTCCAAGCCTACACCTGCCTGGTTAGATTCCTGGGTGAGTCAATACGTTATTCCCCGATTCCGGTGCGCGGGTTCCGTTGAGTTTGATGGTGAAGATCAACGGATTTCGGCTAGAGTGGGGCGATCATGGATAACAAGCTCGTAATTCCGCGCGCTCTTTTGGTCGTTGCGATAGGACTTGGAATTTCCGCGAGGGTTGTGAAGTCCGAGGCGGCGCGGGAAAACCCGCTCGTCGCAACCCTTCAGGGGAAGAAATGTGACCTGTTTGACGATTCACAAGGCATTCCTCACATCAGGGGTGAGTCGGAGAATGTCGCGATTTCCTGTCTGGGTTATATCCACGCGCGTGATCGGCTCTTCGAAATGGATTTTTTTCGCCGTACGGTTCAGGGTCGTAAGGCGGAAGTGTTCGGAAAAGACGAGATCCGCTCGGACTTTCAGATGAGGCTTCTGGGCCTTTATCCTTACGCGTCCCGGATTTTCAGAGAGATGGCCGGTCCGGAGCAGACGCGACTTTGGGCCTATGCCCATGGCGTGAATACATTCCTGAAGAGCGCGTCGAAGCGGGCCGCCTCGTACCCTGCTTATGAATTTGAGAAATACGGGTACATTCCGGAATCATGGATTCCGGAAGACACGATTGCTTTGATTCTTCTGCAATCTTTTGATCAGACGAAGCGAAGTTTTTTCAGCAAACTCGAGGAGGACCGCTACAAGGAGTTCTATCCCGCACGCGCCGCCGGGTATTTTGATTCCGACGGGCTTCCGTGGGATACGGCGATTCTGAAGAGTGGTGAGTATTTGCAGGCGCCGATGCCCGTCCGGCAGAGCACGAAATCAGCCGTAAACCGCGGCAGTGCGTTTCCGGATATTCGGGCGCCACGAACGGCTAAGCTCGGTAAACTCGATGAACTCGAATTTCTGAATAGCGGAATCGGCCTGGGCAGCAATAATTGGGTGGTCAATTCCGCGCGCAGCAGGACGGGGCGTGCATGGCTTGCCAATGATCCCCATCTCAAGCTTCAGTATCCGCCACTCTGGCATTGGGTGCATGTCGAAGGCGGAACGTTGAACGTGATTGGCGCGGCGATGCCGGGGCTGCCCTTCGTCGTGAGCGGCGCGAATACCAAGATCAGCTGGGGTCTCACAAACGCGTATCTTGACGTCGGGCATGTTGCTTATATCGACACAGTCGACCTGAAACCGCTCGAAACAACCCGTCCTTTGATCTGGTTCAAATGGTGGAAGCTGAAGTTGCCGTTTTTTTTCAAAACGTTTCAGCGAACCGATCGGGGCCAGCCGGTTCTTCCGCTTTCCGCGCCCGAGGGAAAAGCGGTTGTCCTGAACTGGGTCGGGCTCAGCCTTCACGCCAAGGACATGGGCGACACCATTCGCGGACTTTTCGAACTCATGGCTTCTGAATCGGCGTCGAAGGCCGATCAGGCGCTCGCCGCGGCGCGGGTACCGACGTGGAATTTTGTTTTCGCGGCTTCCGACGGAAAGATCGGGTATCGAGCCGTTGGCCGTATTCCGAAGGTCGAAGCGTCTCCTCCCTTTGGAGTGGTGGCAAGCAAACTCGTGGACTGGCAGAAAGAGCTTTCCGGCATGCCGGACCTGTCTACCACCGAGATGCCGCACGTTTTTAATCCGACGCGCGGTTACATCGCGACCGCGAACAACCGGCAGTGGCCGCCCGAAGCCCGCTTTACGGGTGGAAGGGCATACCGGTCAGGCTTTCGCGCCTTTCGGATCGAGGAACTTCTGAAGAAAACGCCCCGTCATGATCTCGCTTCGATGAAAAGAATCCAATGCGACGTTCAAGCCGTCGATGCGAGATTTCTCATCCCCGAAATGCTTGAAGCACTTTCAGAGAATCTCCGTCGAAGGGAGCCGGAGGCTGTTGAGCTTTTACGAAGCTGGGATTTCGAGGCCACGCTCGAGTGCCGGGCCTGTGCGCTTTCAAGGCGCTGGCTTGACCGGGTCCTGGGGGCGGCGCAGACAAATGAAAACGGTCTTTATCGAGCACTGCGGGAATCCAAGGGGAGTAAGGAATACGACGCAATCAAGGAAGTGATTCGGGCTGAGTGGATTGCAGCGGTTCTGGATGTGAAAGGTCTTTCGTCGTGGGGAGACGCGCATAGGAACCGTTTCGTTCACATCGTGGGACCGGGAGCTTTTTTCGGTGAGGAGTCCCTTCCAACACCGGGCGATGATGAATCGGTTAATCCTGGGAGTTCAGATTGGGAACAGGATGCCTCGGGCCGGGGGCATTTTGAGCATTCGGCGGGAGCATCGCAGAGACTCATCGTTGAGCTTACCGATCCGCCGACGGTCTACGCGGTTCTTCCAGGCCCGAATCGCGACGTACCCACGCGCAATCTACTTGAGGACGGCAGTCCGTGGAAGAAATGGCGTGACTGTCAGCTTGAGCGGCGCTGGTTTCCCCTTGATTGGAAAGCGGTCCGGCTGAATTCAATTGAACTTTGATTCAGGTGCTTGCACAGGGTGGCGCTTCACCCGTCTTCGCTGAACAACAGGAACTCGCGCAGGGCGGATGTTTCGATTCCGACTTTGCCGCGGTTTTCTTATAGTCCGTGCTGTACCAGCCCGATCCTTTGAGTGAGAACGACACCAAGCTCATCAGCTTCTTGAGCGGCCCCTGGCAAGAAGGGCAGGTTGACATCGGTTCGTCGGAAAACTTCTGCATGAATTCATGATGTGAATGGCAGGACTGACATTCGTATTCGTACAAAGGCATATGAGGCACTTTCA
>DATDSK010000157.1:0-38574 GCA_035291325.1 Bdellovibrionota bacterium
TCAGGAAAAGCTCCCGGTCGGCCACTCCCGTTTTGAAAAGATCTTCCTCGAATTTCGGGAGCTGCCCCGTGCCCGTCATCGTCGGACGATTCACCATGAAGGGGGGGATCACCTCCCGATAGCCATGCTCGCGCGTATGCAAATCAAGCATGAATTGAATCAGGGCGCGCTCGAGCGCGGCACCCGCTCCCAGGTAGAGGGCGAACCTCGCCCCCGAAAGCTTTCCTGCGCGCTCAAAATCAAGAATGCCCAGTTGTTCGCCGACCTCCACGTGTTCCTTCGCCTTGAAACTCATTTTTCTGGGCTCGCCCCACTTGCGAACTTCAACGTTCGAGGAACTGTCTTTTCCGCTCGGAACATCCGCGTGCGGGATATTCGGAATTCGCAACGCGAGATCCTTGAACTGCTCCTCGGCACCCCGAAGCTGGTCATCCAGCGCTTTCACCTGATCCCCAACGGCCCTCATTGCCGTTACTTTCTTTTCGGCCTCGGCGGCCGCGGCAGGGTCCCCCTTGGCTTTGGCCTTGAGCTGCGCGATTTCCTGCGTCACGGAGTTTCGCTGTGCCTTGAGCCGCTCCGTTTCCTGAATCAGCTCCTTGCGCCTTTTCGAAAACTGCGAGATCCGGCCAATAAGCTCCGGATCGGCATTTCGCCTTTTCAGCGCGGTTTCGAGTTCACCCGAGTTTTCCTGGAAGTATTTTGGATCCAACATTCGAATAAAGTACCACAGCGAGCAGCCGGGATAAAGGCCGGGGCTCGCGTGCTTACTGATACCTCTCGAAAAGAGCTCGATCCGGTGCGTCCGGTTCCATCTGAAGATACTTTCGAAACGAGATTGCCGCGCTCGCCACGTCACCGGAATCCCGATAAGCCATTCCGAGTCGTTTATGAATGATCGGGTTTGCGGGGTCATAGACGAGAGCGGCCTGGTAGAGGGCGATCGCACCCTGGTAATTCTTGATTAAATAGTTCGCATAAGCCGCGAGTTGCTTCGGCTCAGGGTCTTTGGGCCTGAGCTGCATGGCCTTATTGTAAAATGTGATCGCGTTCACATAATCACCCGCCTCGACCAACTCTTTTCCCAGGTGAATCATGGTTCGATAGCTTGCGGGGTTATTCTTCAACTCCGTGCGAAACTCCTCGATGGCGGTCTTGTGGTTTCCCATGATTGCGTAAAGCTGGCCTTTATAGAAATGCAGATTCGGGTACTTCGGATAAACCATGTATATTTTTGAAAGCTCTTCCGAGGCTTTATCGTATTGCAGCTTTTCGGCAAAAATGGCGTATCTTTCGAGATATCCCGAGGGATCGGAAGGGTTGCGATCAGAATAGGACTGATACGCCTCCAGTGCTTTGTCGATCGCCAGGCGTTCGCTCCCGCGCTTGTTCATATAGATCTGGCCCTGCAGCTTCCAGGGATAGGCGTAATCGGGATTTGCCGCCATCGCCTGCTCAACATTCTGCTGCGCCTGCTCCCACGCGCCCTTCTGAATCTGAAGTTCGGCGATCGCGGATAAAAGCTCGGCGCGGGCCGCTGTCCCTTTCTGAAGCTCATCCTGAAGCATCGTTATCGCGCGGTCGATACCCTCGGTGGCGGCGATACATTTCGCGGTTCCCACCAGGGCGTTGAAATTCAGAGGGTCGAATCGAAGCGCGAGCGCGTAAAAGAACGGCGCATCCTGGTAACGATTCGTTGCAAGGAGGCTGTCCGCATACGCGATATAAACATCCGGATCGATCACATCGCGTTTCATCGCGTTTCGGTAATGAATCTGCGCGTCCCTATGCTGATTCTGCTTGGCATACATGTCGGCGGCGGCTTTATCGATCGCGCTTTGAGGAACGGGAAGGCTCCTGAACTTGTCCATGGCCTTCTTCGCCTCTTCCCATTCATAACTCTGGATCAGGACCTTGATATATTTTGACCAGACATCGATGGAACTCGGCGCGCGATCCGCCGCCAATTTGAAGTTGGTCCTCGCGTTTCCGAGATCGTGCAGAAGAACGAACATATCCCCCATTTTCACGAGCGGAAGGGGTGATTTATCGTTCACGTGCCTGGCTTGCATGAACTGGATCAACGCTTCCTGGTACTTGCCGGCCTTGACGAGCTTCTCTCCTTCGCCGAGAAAATAGTACATTCGCGCGTCGCCCCGGTAAGACTTGATCGAGTCACCCGCCTTTGCCCGCAACGTGTAGAGCTCGAGGAAGTACTCGTGATTTCCTGGATCAATGCGGACGGCCCGCTCCATGTAACCCATCGCGATATCAAGCTTGTTATTCTGCTCCTGAAAGATGGCGTGTAGATAATACGCAAGCCCGAGATCCTTGGGCGCGAGCAAACCCGGGTTATCGGTCAGAAACTGAAGATGCGCGCCGGCGGATTTCAATTCGCCCCTGCGGTTAAGAAGATCCGTTATCCTGAGACGTGATTTCGCATGATTCGGATTGAATCGAATCGCTTTTTCGTACTCCCGGAGAGCCGCATCATAATCGATCAATTTTTCCGCCACGAGCCCGCGAAGGTGGAAGAGCTTCGCGCTGAATGCCTTCTGATCCGGGAACTGCGCAAGATAACGGGCCGCGCTCGCCGCATCGCCGCGATGATAAAACGCCAGCGCGAGGTAATAGAACATCTCAATCCCGAATTGCTGATGCGTTTTCGTGTACTCGACAATGCGGTTCTGGGCGGCCTCGGGTTTATTGATGGTAATATAAAATTCGACGTCGCTGATGACGGTTTCCGGAAGATCGACGGCCTTGGCCCGCGACATCTCGATCAGTTTCGAAATGACGGAAAAATAGTTTTCGTCCTTGTTGGAAGAGTCAATCAGGTTCAGATAAGCCGATGCGAGCATCGCGAGAGCTTTCACGTTCTTCATGTCGTAACTTACCGCGCGATGAAGCTTCTCGGCTGCCCTGCGATATCCGAGAACCGTGTCCGCCAGATACGGGCGCAACGCTTCCTGATACAATTTGGCGCTCTTAGCCGGATCTCCCTGTTCCTTGACGTACTCCGGTAAGCTAGGCCGAATCGGATGAAATTTATACGGCTGCTTGAGCGGTTCAGCGAGAAACAGCTCATACCCAATCATCCCAAGAACAATCGCGATCATAGTCGCTTTCAGGACTTCCCTTAGTTTTCCGGTCGGCTTGGGGATGATGCTTTGTAAGGACGATTTGGCGATGGATTTTTGAAAAACAACGGTTTTTTCGGTCGAGATTTTACGGCTTTCGAGCAGAAGATTGTCTTCAACCGCCGGAAAATCCAGAAAGGGGTCTGCCGGAGCCCGGCTTTCGTCAGCCGCTCCGATCATTTCTGTCTTTTCATCGCTCGCGTCGGGAAGGGGAGGTGGCTTCGGCGCGCCGCCCGGCTGGCCGGGCGCCGGATCCGCTTGAACGTTTGGATTCTTGTTCTTACTGAGCGTTTTCAGCTCAGGAAGCGGAGCCAGACTGCTGCTACCCGCGAAAACATTGGTCGCGCCCGGAAGCACCCGCGGCGAACCGGCGGCTCCGCGCTCGCTGCTCTTCGTGTTCTCTCCAAGAACGCTTCCGCGAACCCGCCGAACAAGAGCCGTTGCGATTTCCGGAATGAGATTGATGTCCTTCCATTCTCCGCTCGGGTACTCCCGCGCGATTTCTTTCCCGACGATCTGGTTTTTGGCAATAAGAAGACACACTCGCTCAATGTCGAGAGGACCCAGTATACGGCCTGAAGCGAGTTTAACTTTATAGCGCTTTCCGCGCGACACCAGCGGCCCTCCATGAGGGCTCGGATATCTAAAGACTCGTTACAGCCTTTTTGGCGGCCGCAACAATTCTCGCCGGCAACACGCCAATCTGCAGCGTCAAGATGACCATTGCCGCAATTGCCGCAGCCGACCATACGGACACGCGCCTCCGGACCGGCACTTCATCCAGAGTATCGCGCATGTACATATAGACCAGAACCCTAAGGTAATAGTATACCGAAATCAGGCTGCAGAGCACGCTGATAACAACGAGCAGTATCTCATTCGCCTGAATGGCTGAGTAAAACAGGACGTATTTTGCCGAGAACCCCGCCGTGGGCGGAATGCCCGCGAGTGAGAACATGAATATCGCCATCGAGAACGCCAGCCAGGGATGCCGTCGCGAGAGGCCCGAAAAATCGTGCAGGTTCAGCCGTCCATCATTCCGGGCAGCGAGGCTGGTCAAAATAACGAAAGCCCCCAAGTTCATCGCGGCATAAGCCGCCAGGTACATGAAAACCGGAGCATAGCCCTGTTCACTCAGAGGTCCGGCAATCATCCCGACCAGAATGTATCCGGAATGAGCAATCGAGGAATACGCGAGCATTCTCTTCAAGTTAGTCTGAGTCAATGCAATGACGTTTCCGATCACCATGGTCAGCACGGCCGAAACCCATAGGATGTCGTGAATGTGGTTTTGAATGACGGCCGAAATACCCGACCCGTATCCTGTTGCCCCGTATCCTGTTGCCCCGTATCCCGTTGCAATGAAAACGCGCAAAAACGCCGCAAAGGCTGCCGCCTTAAGCCCGGTCGTCATGAAGCCGGTCACGGGTACGGGGGCCCCTTCATAAACGTCCGGCATCCACATGTGGAACGGAACCACCGCGATCTTGAATAAAAATCCAAGGACCGCAAACCAAGCCCCAATCGCGAAGACGGGCGTGACGCCTTGGCCAGAGGACGCCTGAAGATAAGCGAAAATAGCGCGAATGCCGGTGGACCCTGTTGCGCCATAGAGCAGCGCCACGCCATAGAGCAGAACCGCCGATGCGGCCGACCCCAGGATGAAATATTTCATCGCAGCCTCATTCGAGCGTCGATCATTACGCCTGAAGCCAACCAGTGTATAAACCGCGAGGGACATCAGCTCGAGCGCAATGAACATGACGACAAGATCCAGTGCTGAGGCCATCAGCATCATTCCAAGGGCGGAAAACAGAATCAGGACGTAATATTCAGGTTGCTGGAGCACTTCGTTGTCCAGATATTTAAGAGAGGACGCGGCTGTGACGAGAGCCGAAACGAGAAAAATAACGCAAAAAGAGTTCGCGTACGCATCTGAACTCATCATCCCGTTGAAAAGAAGCGTGGGCGGTTCTCTCAACAGGGCAAGTGCCGCGACCGTTCCGGTAATGGTGCTGAGAGCGAAAATCAGGAAGACCGGCCACTTCGACTTTACGACTCGCGAAGCGCTGAACAGGATCGCGAGCAGCGTGCCGGCAAAAACAAAGAGATAGGGGCTGAGCGCACGCAGCTGGTCCGGAGCAAGGGCGAGTAATTCGGGTCGGATCGTTTTCAGCGCTTCCATTCTATTCCTCTTTTTCCTTCAATATGGCCGAAAGCTCCGCGCTATCCCGGGGATTCAGCGCCTCCGCCGTTTCGATCCGAACCTCTCCTCGGCTTCGGGCCACAAATCGGTCAATCGAGGGCTCGAGCTTGTCCAGAACCACGTTCGGAAATATGCCCATCACAAAGACCGCCACGATAAGGGGGGCCAGGACGAGCGCCTCACGTGCCGAAAGATCCGAGAGACCCTCATTTTCTTTCTGCGTAATCGGGCCGTACATCACGCGCTGGAACATCCAAAGCATATAGACCGCCCCGAAAATCACGCCGAGCGCGGCAACACCGGCAAGCGCGGGACTGGTTCTCCAAGAACCGAGGAGAACCAGGAATTCGCCGACGAAGCCATTCGTTCCCGGCAGCGCCATGGATGAGAGCACGATGATCATGAAGGCGATCGCGAAAACCGGCATGACCCGTGAAAGTCCGCCAAAGTCACCGATTTCACGAGTGTGCCGACGTTCGTAAATCATACCCACCAGAAGGAACAGGGCTCCGGTCGAAATCCCGTGACTGAGCATCTGAAAATATGCGCCCGTTGCGGCGATCGCATTCAATGAAAAGAGCCCCAGAATCACGTATCCCATGTGACTGACGGAGGAGTAGGCGACAAGCTTCTTGATATCCGGCTGAACCATGGCCACCCAGGCGCCATACACGATCGCAACCGAACCGAGAATCATGAATGTGACCTGATAGTACGCGACCCCGAGCGGCAGGATCGGGAACGCGATTCTCATGAATCCGTAGCCCCCCATTTTGAGAAGAATGGAGGCAAGGATCACACTTCCGGCCGTCGGCGCTTGCACATGGGCATCGGGCAGCCATGTGTGCAAGGGAAACAGCGGAACTTTGATCGCGAACGCGAGGGCGAACGCGAGAAAAAGAACCGACTGCGTCGCCAAAAACGTCCCCCCGTTCAACTGCAGCTTATAAAGGCTGACGAAGTCCATGGAATACGCGCCAAACTGGATTTTATGCTGATAGGCGAGATAAAAGATTCCGACAAGCATGATCAACGAGCCAAGCATCGTGTACACGAAGAACTTCATCGCCGCGTAAATTTTTTCCCGTCCTCCCCAAACGCCAATCAGGAAATACATCGGAACGAGCATGGCTTCCCAAAAGACGTAGAAAAGGAAGATATCCAACGCGAGAAATGTTCCAAGGATGGCCGACTCAAGAACGAGAAGAAGGAAGTAGTATTCCTTTATTCTCTCCTCGATGGCATTGAAACCGCTCAAAATCGCGACCGGCATGAGAAACGTCGTCAGCAACACCAGCCAGAGACTCAATCCGTCAACCCCGACGTGATAGGAAATCCCCAGCGCCGAAATCCAGGCAACGTTTTCGACCAGCTGAAACTCCGGTCCCGCGGGCGCATATCGCATGTAAATCATCGCCGAAAGCGCAAGGGTAAGAATCGCCCCGAGAAACGCCCAAATTTTCACAAGCGCGCGGCCGAAGCCGTTCGCGCGGGTTCCCGCCGGTATCGCGAGCCCAAGAATGGCCCAGGCCAAAGGCAAAAAGACAATCACCGTCAAAAGATGTGAATCAAGCCACGCCATAAAGCAAGTACCCCGCAGTGACGAGAATGCCGATTAGGATCACAAAAGCGTACACTTGAATCGACCCGGTCTGGATCAGGCGCGCCGTCTGGCCCGTCCATTCGGTGGCCTTCCCAAAACCAAGAACCGCCCGATCAATCACGGCGATATCAAATCCTCGCCAAAGCGCGAGTGAAAGACGGTAAATCGGTCTGATCAAAACAAAACCATAGACCTCGTCGACGTACCACTTGTTGCGCAGGACTCCCGTTACCCAGTCCCAACGCTCCTTGATTCTGTCAACCCTGGCGAGATTCGCATACATTTTCAAGCCGATGAAAATTCCCAGCGCTGCCGCGGCCGTACTGACCAGCATCAGGAGCCACTCCATTCCAGAGCCACCTGCCGCAGCGGCCGCGTCATGGGGCTGCCCAAGAACGGGCGAAAGCCAGTGCTCAAGCCAATTCAGGTGAGGAATCGCGATAAACCCGCCAATGACGCTCAAGACCGCCAGAATCTGAATCGGAATCACCATGACCGCGGGGGCCTCATGTACCCTGAAGCTTTCGCCTGGTGTCTGCGCGGACTTCTGAAATCTCGGCTTCCCGAGAAAGGTGAGGGAGAAGAGCCGGGTCATATAGAAAGCCGTAAGGACCGACGTGAACAGCGCCAGGGCCCAGAACCAGACCGACCCTTCCGGCGAACTGTAGGCTCGCCAGACAATTTCGTCTTTCGTGAAAAACCCGGAGAACGGCGGAATGCCTGAAATAGCCAGCGCCCCCGCCGCGAAGGCAAGAAACGTTTTCGGCATTTTTGTCTTCAGGCCGCCCATTTTCGTGATGTCCTGCTGTTGATGCATTCCGTGGATGACATTTCCGGCGCCGAGAAACAACAGCGCCTTGAAAAACGCGTGTGTCACCACATGTCCGACCCCGGCCGCATATGCGCCAACGCCACAGCCCAGGAACATGAAACCGAGCTGTGAAATGGTCGAGTACGCGAGAATCTTTTTGATGTCCGTCTGCGCGACCGCGATACTCGCCGCGAAAAGGGCCGTTGCAAGACCGGTGATCGCGACGACATGCAGGGCGGTCGAAGAAAGATCATAGAGGAAGTTCATTCGGGCGACGAGATACACGCCAGACGTGACCATCGTGGCCGCATGAATCAGCGCGGAGACCGGCGTGGGCCCCGCCATCGCGTCGGGCAGCCACACGAAAAGCGGAATTTGCGCCGATTTTCCGATGCAGCCGACGAACAGACAAATGCAAACAGTCGTGATCATGCCGATGTCAATTCCGGCGGCGCCCGCTTCCTGCGCCTGTTGCACGAGCGTGCGAAGCGCGGCGATGTCCAGCGTGCCGAATTTCGCAAAGATAATGAACATGCCGATCATGAAGCCCACGTCACCGATGCGGTTGACAATGAAGGCCTTCTTGCCGGCGCTGGCCTTTTCCGGATCCGAATACCAGTAGGCGATCAAAAGGTAGCTGCACAGGCCAACGCCCTCCCAGCCGAGGAACGTCAGCGGCAACGAGCCGCCGAGCACGAGAACGATCATCGAAAAACAAAAAAGGTTCAGGTAGGCGAAGAATTTGGCGGGTGTTTCATCATCCTCCATGTAGCCGATTGAATAAAGATGAATCAGTGTGGCAACGCCCGTAATGAACAGAAGAAAAATCGAACTGAGCGGATCCAATCGAAACGCAACGTCTATCGAAAGATTCCCGATCGTGAGCCAGTTGAAAAGAACGTCCTCGATCACCCGCTGGCCGACCGGCATTCCCTTGAGCCGGACGAAAAGGAGAAGCGAAGCGAGAAACGAGGTGCCTATCGCGGCGGACCCGACAAGACCCGGAATGAGTGAGCCGGACCGGACTGAGCGGGCCTGAACCAGAGCATGCCAGAGGCCATTTGCGAGAAAGCCGATCAGCGGAAACAATGCGACAAGAAAAAGCATGAACTCACTCCCTCAAGAGTTGAATTTGGTCCGTATCGACGCTTCTCAGTGTTCTGAACATCGCAACCACGAGCCCCAAACCCACGGCCGTTTCGGCGGCGGCGACGGTGATGATGAAAAATACGGCCACCTGCCCCCCTAGGTTCTGAAGCTGTTTGGCGTATGTAACGAACGTGAGGTTCACCGCGTTCAGCATCAGTTCAATGCACATCAGAACAACGAGCACATTGCGTCGAATCAGCAGGCCCGTGAAGCCGATAAAGAAAATAATCGAGCAAAACGACAGGACGACCCATGGCTCAACCTGGTTCATTTCGCCTCCTTTGATTTCTTTTCGACCGCGCCGCGTTTGGCGATGGCAACGCTGCCAACGATCGCGGCGAGGAGAAGAACCGACGTCAATTCGAAAGGCAGCACGTATTCGGAAAATAGCAGCTCCGAGAGAACCTGGGTGTTACCGCCGGCGGCTTGAACGTTTTCCGGGGAAAACGGCCCTGGCTGGGCCGGCGCCGACGCGCTCCTGAAGACACGGCCGAGCAGAAACACCATCCCGAATGCGCCGAACGCCGCAAAGACCCCAGTCAAAACCCGGCCCCGTTTGTAATCAAACGACGCCTGTTCGACGTTCAACAGCATGATCACGAAAATGAACAGCACCAGAATCGCGCCCGCATAGATCAGGACCTGAAGCGCGGCCACGAGATGCGCATCCAGCAGCGCGTAAATTCCCGCAAAGGAAAAGAACACCACGAGAAGGCTGAACGCGCTCGCGATCGCGCTTCGATTCAGGATGACAAGAAGCGAAAACAGAATCGACGTCCCGGCAAACACATAAAAAAAGCCCGGCGAAATATTCATCACTTGTTTCCCCGCTGCTCAAGTAAAAAGGCCTTGTCATAAACCGATCGCTTCACCGAACTCATCTCGTAAATCGTACTCAGTTTGATCGCGTCCTTCGGGCAGGCCTCCTCGCACATTCCACAAAAGCAACACCGCAGAATGTCGATTTCGAACTTAACCGGATATTTTTCCTTGTCGGGCCGCTCGCCCGCTTCGATGTGAATGCATTCGGACGGGCAAACGGTGGGACAGAGCATGCACGCGGTGCAGTTCTCGACGCCATTCGTTGCCTTGATGTAATGTTGTCCGCGAAACCGTTCGGAATACCGGCGTCGCTGTTCCGGATATTGGATCGTGACCTTCCGGGAAAAGAATTTCCGGATCGTGATCCAGAGCCCGAGAATGACTTCGAACAGGTAAAACCTCTGAAAAAAGGCTGTTTTCCGTTTTACCAGCATAACTCAAACCCATCCTTTATAAATCAACGCGGCCGTAACACAGATGTTGGCGAGGGAGAGCGGGAACATCACCCGCCAGCCGAGATCCATGAGCTGGTCATAGCGAAACCGGGGCAGAGTCCACCGGACCCAGACGAAGAACCACATGAAGAAAGCGATTTTCACCGTGAAGGAGATAATTTCGAACAGAACCCGAATCGAATCGTGAGTTGTCCCCGTCAAACCAAGGGCTCCGAGAAGCGTCCCCATTCCCGGAAGAAGCTGGTAGCCGCCAAAAAACAACGTCACGGCAAGCCCAGAGGCGACAGCCATATTCATATACTCAGCCATCATGAACGTCGCGAATTTCATGGCGCCGTATTCGACATGATATCCAACGATTTCGGGCTCTCCCTCGGGAAGATCAAAAGGAAGCCGGTTCGTTTCGGCGAATGCGGCTGTCAGGAAAACCAGGAAACCAATTGGCTGAACGAAGATCCCCCACTTCGGAATGACAATCGGGCCCAATGACCAGAGCGCGTCGCTTTGCAGTTTCACCATTTCCCCAAGCTCGACCGTCGAATAGATCATGACCAGCCCGACCACCGACAAGCCGAGCGAAACCTCGTAGCTGATCATCTGAGACGAGCTTCGCATCGCGCCGAGGATGGAAAAGCTGTTATTTGATGCCCAACCGCCCATGATCAAGCCGTAAACCCCAAGGGAGGCGACAGCGAAAATATAGAGAAAGCCGACGTTCAGATCCGCGGCCTGCATCGGGATCACCTGTCCGGCGATCGTGATCGGACCCGCGAACGGAATCACGGCGAAGGTCATGCATGCCGGAACAAGCACAACGACAGGTGCGATAAAATAATAAAACGGCGAGACATGAGCGGGAACCCGATCTTCCTTAAAAAGGAATTTGATCCCGTCGGCCACGGTTTGCAGCAACCCGAAAGGACCCACTCGATTCGGCCCGCGGCGAATCTGAATGAAACCCGCGCCCCGCCGCTCCACCCAATTCATCACCGGTGCCACGCTCAGAAGCATCATGATCACGAAGCCTGTTTTCGCGAGTATGGCGATCCACTCGAGACTCATCGGACGCTCCCCTTATGATTGATCCAGGTCATCAGAATTTCCGGAAGTCCCTTGCAGCCATCCGGCGGCGCTATGGCCCGACGGAACGTCTGCTCACGCCCTTGAAAGTTGACAACGGTTCCGTCCTTCTCGGCAAAGGTGACTCCGGGCAAAACCGCCGCGAAGTTCTCCACTTCGTTTCGCTTAAAAACACCGATTCCGACTATTTTCGACAGTTTCAATTCGGGCAGAACCGCGCGACCACCCCTGATAATCAGTACGGCATCGGTTCCCGCCGGAAGCTTCTCAAACCCGCTGTAACCAAGCTTCTCGAGACCATGAAGATTCGCGGTACGGCTTTTTCTCTTCAGGATTTTATCCGCCGGCCCGTCATCTGCGCCGGAGATGATCTCGGGCGTTCCGAAATGGAAGAACGGCGCACCGGGAAATTTTCCCGGAAGAAACTCGTCACGAAGGAGCAGGGCCTCCTGCTGCGTGAGATCCGAGCCGACAAGAATCGCCGGTTTCTTCGCGTTCATCGTCTCGCGAGCCGTTTCGATGGCGCGCGCCCAGTTCGCGATCTCGAGTTTCCCGTTCACCCTCACCATGGGGCTGACGACGCGATCGGTATCGTGAATATAATGGAAATTGAATCGGCCTTCATCACACAGCCAATATTTGTTTACCTCCAGGTTTTCGCGCGGGACGCAGCGATAGATCACATTTCCGTCCTGGTGTATTTCCATGTTACAGCCCCGGGCGCAGGCTTCGCAGGTCGTTGGCGTCTTCTTAAGAAACCAGACGCGTCGCTTGAATCTGAAATCCTTCAGCAGGAGAGACCCGGTCGGGCAGATGTCGGCATAATTACCCGCGTAATCCGTTTCAAGCGGACGTCCATCGATCGTGCTGATCTCGGTCCAGTTCCCTCGCTGCGTGGCGACCATCTCGTGAATTCCGGCGACTTCGGTCCCGAACCGGATACAGCGCGTGCAATGAATGCAACGGTTCATGTTTTTCACGATTACGGGCCCCATATCAAGGTCCACATAGGTCCGGCGCTCTTCCGTCATTCGCGTGTGCGGATCGCCGTATTCGAATGAGTAATCCTGGAGATCGCATTCACCGGATTTGTCGCAAATGGGACAGTCCAGCGGATGATTGATCAAAAGATATTCCGAAACCGCTTTCTGGTTCTGCACGGCGCGCGGGGACCGCGTTTTTACCACCATCCCGCTCTTCGGCAGGGTGGCGCAAGCCGGCTGTAACTTCGGCACGTTCTCGATTTCGACGGAACACATCCGGCACTGGGCCACGACCGAAAGTCCCGGGTGATAACAATAATAGGGAATTTCGATTCCGACCTTTTTAGCGACTTCGATCAGGTTCTGACCCGGAACGAACTCCACCTCTCGTCCGTCAATCACGCATGTGGGCATTTTCCACCTCGGATGTGAGCCTCAAAATCAGCCCGGAACTTCGTGACGAAGCTGATGATCGGGCCCGCTGCGGCGTCCGCTAACGCGCAGAGGGATTTCGCGTTCATGTTATCGGCGATCTGCAGAATCAAGCCGAGATCCTGCGGGTGTCCGCGACCGCTCTCGATCCGGTCGAGAATGTCCTGGGCCCACTTCGTCCCCTCCCGGCAGGGTGTGCACTGGCCACAGGATTCGTGGGCATAGAACCTGACGATCCGCGCAAGCAGACGGACCAGACAGTAATCCTCGCTCACGACAATCATGCCCGCGGACCCGAGCATCGAACCTATTTTCAACATCGGGTCGATATCGGCAACCACGTCGATCTCGTCCGCCCGGAGAACCGGCGCCGATGAACCGCCGGGAATCACCGCTTTCAATTTTTTGTCCTCGAGAATGCCGTGACAATAATCATAGATCAGCTGACGAACCGTCACGCTGCCGGATTCGAGTTCGTAAAGTCCTGGCTTTTTCACGTGTCCCGACACTTCATAAATCCGCGTGCCGCCGGAATTGGTGATGCGGCCGAGTTTTGCGTACCAATCTCCTCCGCGGTTGAGGACGAAGGGAACCCCGGCAAGCGTTTCGACATTATTGACGACAGTGGGTCCGCCGAAAGCCCCCGCGATTGCGGGGTACGGCGGTTTGACCCTCGGCTCGCCGCGCCGGCCCTCGAGTGAGTTCAGGAGCGCCGTTTCCTCTCCGCAGATATAGGCCCCCGCGCCGCGATGGATCGTGATCTCGAAGTCGAATCCCGTGCCCATGATATTTTTGCCGAGATAGCCCGCCTTTTCGGCCTCCAAAATCGCGGCCTGAAGAATTCCGGCCTCGCCGACGTACTCTCCGCGGATGTAGATATACCCGACATGTGCGCCGATTGCGTACGCGCCGATTGCCATTCCCTCGAGAACCAGGTGGGGCGTGTAGCGCATGAGGTCGCGGTCCTTGAAGGTTCCCGGCTCGGACTCATCGGCGTTGCAGATGAAATATTTCGCCTTGGCTGATTCCTTGGGAATCAGGCTCCATTTGACCCCCGCCGGAAATCCGGCGCCACCACGTCCGCGGATGTGCGCCTTTTTCACTTCGTTGATAACTTCGTCAGTCGACATTCCGAGTGCTTTTTTGAGTGCGGAATAACCACTCATGTTTTTCAGGTAGTAAGAAAGCGGGCGTGCTTCTTCGCAAAAGTGCTGGATAAAGAGGGTCTCGGGCTGACTGTCTCCGGATGGCTGTTCGGGGGGCTGTTCTTGCTCCGACATCGCTCACTCCAATTCGTCGAGAATCCGGTCAAGCTTCTGGACGTCGAGATTCTCGTGGTAGTCTTCATTAATCATCATCGCCGGCGCGGTACCGCACGCGCCCAAACACTCCTCTTCATGAATCGTGAACTTCTTGTCCGGCGTGGTTTCCGCCACTTTAATGCCGAGCTTCTTCTCGCAGTGTTCGAGGAGCCGTTCGGCTCCTCGCAACGTGCAGGACACGTTCGTGCAGACTTTGATGTGGTACTTGCCGACCGGTTTGAAATTATACATCGAATAGAACGTCGCGACTTCACGAACCTGAGCCGGATGAATTTCGATGTACTCGGCGACTTCGTCCATTACGCCGGAAGATAACCAGCCGATCTCATCCTGGGCGGCGTGAAGCGCCGGCAGAAGCAGCGCCAACTTGCTCGGATATCGGGGCTCCAGCTTTTTCATGGTCGCATAGAACTTATCAGACAGTACTTTATCGGCCATATTGGTTCCCTTTTACCTGTCAATCTCGCCCGCGATCACATTGATGCTTCCGAAGGTGGCCACCATATCGGCGATTTTGAGACCTCTCACCATAAGGGGGAGCGCCTGGAAGTGCCAAAAGGATGGTCCGCGAACCCTCATCCTGTGTGCCTTGCTTGATCCTTTGCTCACGATATAGAAACCAAACTCGCCGTTCGCGGCTTCAAACTGGGTATAGGCCTCGCCCGCGGGAACCTCGAACCCAGTCATGAAAAATTTGAAATGATAGATGAGGCCTTCCATCGTGTTGTAGACGACATCCTTATCTGGAATTCTGACGCGCTTGTCCTCACACCAGATCGGTCCGGGCTTAATGCGATCCGCGCATTGGGTGATGATGTTCAGGGACTGCCTGATCTCCTCGATCCGCACGAGATAGCGGCTGAAGATGTCTCCTTCCGTCGCGTAAGGCACATCGAATTCCACATCCTTGTAGAACATGCACGGCTGGTCCCGGCGCAAATCGATGTCAATGCCGGAACCGCGCGCATTGGGTCCCGAAAAGCCGTATTCGATGCACTGCTCTTTCGTGATAACACCCACTCCGACCGTTCGCTTCTGCCAGATCCGGTTCATCGTGAGCAACCGATCCATTTCGTCGATGGTCTTGCGCGTGCGTTTGACCCAGGCTTTGACGTCTTTCTCCCAACCTTCCGGCGCGTCGGCCATCAATCCGCCGATTCTGGTGAATGAGGTGGTCAAACGAGCGCCACAAAGCCTTTCAATCAGGGTATAGGCTTCCTCGCGTTCATGAAAACCATACAGGAAGTACGAGAAAGCGCCGATGTCGACCGCGTTAATCCCGACGCAGACCAGATGATCAATCACGCGAGACATTTCACTGCAGATCATCCGAATCCAGATCGTCCGCTCGGGAACCTCGATTCCCATCAGTCGTTCGACGGCCATGGCATAAACCGTATTGTTGATCATGGCGGAAACGTAGTTCATCCGGTCCGTGTAAACGATGTACTGATGATACGTGCGGTTTTCGCCCATTTTCTCTTTTGCGCGATGGGTGTATCCGAACTCGCCGTAGGATTTTTCGATGGTTTCACCGTTAAGCTTGGCGACGAGCCTGAAGGCACCGTGCATCGCGGGGTGAGTGGGCCCAATGTTGACGATTGCCCGGGAGTCCTCCCAGAGATCATCCGGATCCCGGTCGAGAGCGCTCTTGTGTATCGTGTCGGTCATCGGCATCGCCTTCCTGAATCACTCTTCCAGAAGAGCTGGGTCGGCCAACTCGGGTTCCGTAAAGATTTGATAACCTTTGAGTGGAAAATCCTTCCGAAGCGGATGGCCCACGTACCGTATATCCATCAGAATCCGACGAAGGTCGGGGTGCCCGGCAAACCTGATGCCGAACATGTCGAAGACCTCCCGCTCGGACCAATTCGCCCCGGGCCAGATCGCCGTGGCGGTCGGTGCCTCCTCGCCGTCCCTGAGCCGAACTTTCAGACGGATCCTGACGAGCTTCGTAGTCGAGAATAGATTGTAGACGAGCTCAAATCGCGGTTCGATGGACTCGTCAGTCGCAGTCAGATCGGAAAGAAAGTTGTATTCGAATGTCGAATCGGTTTTCATGAAACTCAGGACATTCAGGATACTTTCCTTCTTCACGTAGATGATCGGAACGTCCGTGGGATAGTCCGGCGGCATTCGCGTTTCCTGGATGTTTTCTCCAAATCGATGCCTGAGCGCGCTGATTTGTGTTTTCCAGAGTTCCCCGAACTTGGGAACCCAGTCTCCGAATGTCGTGGGTACGAAGTTTCTGATATCGGTGATTTCCATCTTTACCCCTGTGGACTTACAATCAGACCCTCTGCCGCCGCTGAGCGTGTGTGTCGCCTCGCGAGATCTTCTCCTGAAGACTCAGCAACCCGTGAAGAAGATTCTCCGGGTTCGGCGGGCACCCCGGAACATAGACGTCCACGGGAACGACCGTGTCGATACCCTTGAGAACACAATATGAATCAAAAAGACCGTTTCCGGAGCTGGCGCAGGACCCCATCGAGATGACCCATTTGGGCTCAGACATCTGATCGTAGATCGTACGTAAAACAGGTGCCATTTTAAGATTCACCATCCCGGCGACAATCAGAAGATCGCTTTGTCGCGGAGAAAACCTGACCACCTCCGCGCCAAACCGCGAGATATCGTAATCGGCCGCGAGCGTTGACATCATTTCAATTCCACAGCAACTTGTTCCGAACGGCAGCGGCCAGAGCGCGTTCTTTCTTCCCCAACTGATGAACTGCTCGAGTCGCGTTGTCAGAAAGCCTGTTGATCCGTCTCTCATCGCCTCACTCCCAGTCCAGCGCGCCTTTTCTGAGGACATAGAAATATCCCACGAGAAGAATCGCGAGGAACACACCCATTTCAAACAGAATGAATGAATTAATGCTCAGGTATTTCCTGAATACGATCGCCCACGGGAAAAAGAAGATAATTTCGACATCGAAAAGCAGAAACAGTATCCCGACCAGGAAAAAACGGACGGAGATGCGATGCCGCGGCTGTCGAATGGAGATTTGCCCGCACTCATACGGCGAATCTTTTCGTCGATTCGGCAGTTTTGGGCCAAGGAAATGGGAGGCCAAAAGTGCTCCGATCCCGATCGCCATACCCAGGAACATAAGAAGCAGTACCGGTATATAGGCCATGCTAATCGAAACTTATATCCGGAGCCGCGCGGAGCGCGCTACCACAAAATATACTGAATCGATTTTGCGGTCCACGCGAGGGCCTGTTCGGCAAAAATTCCCGTCAAGAGAACGGGAATCATCAGAACAGCCAAAAACGCGTGGCGCGCGTGATTCGTGCCCATCGTGCAATTTGCGGTGCGATCCGCGGGGTGTTGGGACGCGGATTTTCTGAAGTCTCCGATCAGACAATAGGAGAGACGGGCTACGGATACCGTCGAAACCGCCATTGAAACAATGGCAACGACAGCCAGCGCCATCCAGTGTTGCCGAAGGGCCGCGCCGATGAGCGTAAACTTCCCGATGAACCCGGGCATGGGCGGTAAACCAACCAACGTGATAAGAAACAGAATCAAACAAACACACTCGGGTACTGCCCTGGCCAACATTCCCTTGAGGTCCTCGAGCCGATCCGATCGAAGCTCGTCCATCAGGAACGAAAGAACGAAGAAAATGCCGGTAATGGAAAACAACTCGATCATCAGATTGTAGAGCAGCGCGGCAATCCCGACGCTGTCGAGGACGAGAACGCCCATCAGCAGATGTCCTGTTTCGGCGACGATAAGCGCTGCAACCATTCGTTTGGCACCGACCTGGCGCATGGCGAGAAACGAGCCGATTACCATCGAGAGCCCTGCGGCGAGCGCAACGAGACGGGTCCAGTCGAGCTGTCCGAGAACTTCCCATTGTCCTTGCGTCAGGGATGGCTGGGCAAAAAGAACCAGCAGGAATCGAAGCGCTATGACAAACCCCGCCGCCCGCGAACCAATTGAAAGAAACGCGGAAACCGGAGTGGGAGAGCCCTCCAGCACGTCCGGGGCCCAAAGATACATCGGAAATGCGCCCAGCTGAAAACTGAGAGACAGAAAGATCAAGGTGAACACCACGAGCGACACCTCTCTTGAAAGCGGTGTCGCCAGAAGTGATCTGTGAATTTCATAGATGTTCAGAACGTGCGTCGCCGAAAAGAGAAGAGCCATTCCATAGGCCAACAACCCCGCGGATACCACGCCGAACAGCATATATTTGAATGCGGCTTCGTTCGAGAGGGGTGATCGCTTCGCGTAGCCAGCAAGAAAATAGCCGATGATGTTTACAAACTGAAGCGAAAGGAACGCCAGGAGCAGATCCGTTGAAGACGCCGCCAAACACATCCCGAGGGTCGCCGCCAGAATCAGCACCGTATACTCGGCCCTTTTGTTCGGACTGATCTCGCGGGTTTGAATGGCGACAATGATCGAAAGAACCGCGAGTGAAATGAAGAAGAGCCTGAAGAAGAATGAAAGGCCGTCAATGGAAAGGGTGTTATTGAAAACCTGGCTGGGTCCGTACTTGTAGGCGAGAAAGCTTTGAATCAACGCACTCGCGAGTCCCATGAGGGCGGTGATCGAAATGAGCCTGTACCTTTCGCCGTGATACGTGATTTCGCCGATCACAACGAATCCAAGCGTCAGCGCAATCAGGATTTCGGGCAAAATCAAGATAAGGTCTTTCACTCGTTCCCTCTTCCTTTTCTCATTTTGACCCCTCCTACTTCACCGTCGACAAAAGAGTCAGGACCGTGGGCCTGACCAGCTCAAGAAGCGGCTTCGGATACATTCCACAAAACAGCAGCCCGGAAACCAGCGGCAACAGATATGCCTGCTCCCGAAGCGTGAGGTCGCCAAACACGCCCATTTCGACGCTGCTGTCGCCCAGAAAGATCAGCCTATACATGACAAAGAGGTAATAGGTCGCCAACAGAACCGCACAAAGGGCCAAAATAACGGCGAGCGGATGCCCGGGATAACCGCCGATCAGGAGAAGGGAGTGTCCCACGAAACCGCCCAGACCGGGAAAGCCAAGCAGCGAGGCCACGAAAATTCCTGAAATCACCGCCATCGTCGGAGCCCGGGTCGCGATACCCCCGAGCGGCCGGGGACCACCATCTTCGCGCATGAAAACGGAATGGCCGGCACGATCATTCAACAGCCCCGAAAAGAGCCCGAAGCCCGCCAACCCCAGTCCAAGGACAAGCTGCTCATATACCGCTCCGACCACACCGGCCGAATTCAGTGATCCCACGCCGAGCAAAACAAAGCCGACCTCGCCCACGCAGAGAAAAGCAAGCAACAGCCGGAGATCGCGCTGCGCGACGGATGAAACGCCGCCGACGAAGAGATTAATCGCGCCCACGGCAACAATGATGTTTCCCGCCGCGAGGAGGCTCTCGGGAAATAAGGTGTAGGAGAGGCGCATGAAGATATAAATCGCGACCGGAACGGTAACCGCCGAAAGAGCGACGAACACGGACGGTGGCGCCTCGCGCGCCGCGTGCGTGAACCAGCTGTGCAGCGGCCAAATCGCGGCTCTAAATGCCAGGCCGATCGCGATCAACGAGAAAGCCACGACAGAGAGCGAGAACTCATGACCAAGAATTTCAAAATTCTTTCCCGTGAGCTTCGCGTTGGCGAGTTCACGAAGAGAGAAACTATGCGGATCGACGGAGTAGTAAACCAAAATCAGCGCCGCAAACAGGAGGGCGTTGCCGATCGATGCGGCGACAACCGATCGGAAGGCCGCTCCCTCGCGTCCGGGACCACCCCAAATTCCGATCAGGAAATAGAAGGGTAGGGCGCTCAGAGCCCAAAAAAAGAAAAGCAGAAAAAGGTCTTGGGCACAGGCGACGCCAAAGAATGCCGTCTGGAGGATCAGAAAAAGCCCGTACATTCCACGCGCTCCGACCTTCTGATTCCATTCTGATGCGATCAGGACGGGAAAAATGATGGAGACCAGCAACACGATGAGCGCGTTCAGACCATCCACGCCCATGTCATAGCTGATCGCATAGGACCCGACCCATTCGAGGATTTCGATCGCTTGGAGATCCGCCGTTCCCCGCTGCATGGAAATGACCAGGACAAAGCCACAGATGCTCGCGGCAAGACTCGCGGAGAGAGCCATCCACCTCGCGACCATATCGGAACGGATACCCCTGATTCCCGGCAAGAAGGCCTGAAAAAGGGCTCCGACGAGCGGAAGCAGTACCATCGAAGAAATCAAATGATTATTCACGTTCTTTTCCTCAACCCCTCATGAAATGTAACAGCATGGCCATCCCCGATCCGATCCCGAACAGCAGATACCATTGAACATCGCCGTTCTGGATCAGCTGGAACACTTTGCCCGGCACCTGCACGACGTGGGAGACGGCCGCGTTCAATCGCTCGGAAATTCTATTGTCCACGTCAGTGAACGCCGCGGCGGTATTGCGGATCAGCCGAACCGCCAGTGTTCCGCCAAGTCTCCCCGCGAATTGTTCCCCGACCGCCCACTCAATGAAGCTCCCCGTCTTTCTCATCATTTCGAGAGCCCAAAGACCGAAGCGATCGACTCCGTATCCGGAGGCGAGAAAAGCGGAAAACCGCGGGAACGCCCTCGCCACCTGCTGAAAGAGATCCAATTTCCTGCCGCTCGTCCAATACGCCGTCGCGAAAGCGACGGCATGAACTCCCAATAAAAGCCAGAGCGCCGATGATAGCGCTTCACCGTTGCCGAAGCGGTCTCTCGCCGAAGAGGACCTGAAAAGAATATCGAACAACGAGGCAAAGAGCCTGTCAGGGGCGTCCCAAAGCGCTTCTCCGGAGGCCGTTCCGGTCCAAACAAGTCCGAGCGCAAGCACTATCAGAACGAATGGCGCGCTGATCGTGAACCAGGAAGCATCACTGATGGCCTTCACCCTGGATGCATTCCAGGCGAGCTTCCAGCCGTGAAGAACAAAAAGAAAAAAGACGAACCCAGCCACGAACTCGAGAGCCGATAAATCCCATACCGCAAGCCATCTCAAAATTCCGCCAGCGGACACGAAGCCCAGAACGCCCGTGGCGGCCGCCACGGCCGCGAAACAGGCCACCCTTATCCAGTCTGATTTGGTTCGGTTAGAAGCCCCTTTGGGTCCCTTTACTTCGAACGCGGAAACCGCGATCGAAAAAGCGGCCGCCCCGAGCGCGAGGCCGATGAGAACAGCGGTGGCCACCCACTGTCCAGAAAACGCGAGCGTAGAAAAGACGACAGAGAAGCCGGCCGAAATCCAAAGACTCAGCCCTTGTCGTCCTTGCGTCTGAAGGAACCCGGAACCGATCGTGAACAGCGCGGAACCCAAGGCCACCCATCCGAAGACCGGAAGAATTCCGACGCTTCTAAACTGCGGCTCAAGCCGGATGAGGACGCCGAAAACAGAAAGCGCCGGCAGAACCTGATTGAGCACAACGCGAAGAACAGGGGGGCTTCCCGAAGATGTGATAATCCAGCCGGTCAGCGGAAAGGACTGAAGCTGAATGAAGAGTCCGGCGGCAAGAAGGCCTGCTCCGATCTCGTCTGAAGAACCGGGGAGCGCGGCCCAATTCTCCGCGTTCGCCCAATCCAGGGGCGAGCGGGAACCGGCCAGGATGCATGCCCCGAGAAACGCCAGGAACAGTCCCCAGGACTTTTCCCAACCGAACCGCATCGCGACATTCGCCTCGTCATCCGTGTCCCACCGCGACCCGAGGGAGATAAACCCGCCAAGAATAGCGAGACCGATTCCGACAAAAGCCAGCCAGGGCGTCATTGCGATCCATGAAACCGAAACACCCGCCGTTGAGATCGCAAACGCCGCTTTGTACCGCTCCGGAGAAGGCTCCTTGGCCAGCAGGCCCCGATTGAGCAACACGATTCCCGACAAGATGGTTGCAAGAGCCACCATCGTGAGCCCCAGCGGGTCCTGTAAAACACCGACGGTAATGGCGCCCGGTTCGTCCCGCGGCAGAATCCAGCCGGTCAGCCATCGCTTTTCGTGGAGACCCTCTTCAACAAGACTGCTCCAGCCAAGCGCGACGACGGCGAGAAGTCCGGCGAGCAGGATTCCGACAATCCACGTGGCGTAATTCTGACGCCGCTTTCCGAAAACGAGAACACCCAGGCCGGCCAGAAAAAGGACGAAAAGGTAAGAAGCGAGAAGGATGGGGGTGCCGTATAAAAGTTCCATTATTGTTTCAAGATCCGCAATCCATCAACTTTTCCCTGCCCACGCAGGTAAAATTGACGAATGGCAAGCGCGTACCCGCCCACGAGCTGCGCGATCCCTCCGAATGTAATGAAAAGCCCGAATATATGTCCCTCCGGCCTGGCGCCAGATGAAATTCCGGCCAGCACGAAGATCATGGTCGCCCCCATGATCAGCAGTTGTCCGCCGATCAAGAGCCCGAGGAAAGTTCTGCGGGATATGATGCACACAAGGCCCATTGCACCGATGACCCCGGCGACCGCCATCATCATGCGCGCCCCCTTTTCTGCCCGTTCGGTTTTTGCGACTCCTCCACGGTGTCATCCTGTCCCGCTTGGGGTCTCGCGATCACGCCTCCCCCAACCAGCACGGTGAAGAGCGTCAGGGCGAGAACCTCAAGCGAAAGAAAATGCTCCTCCGAGATTTTCTTTCCCAGGCTGCGCAAATCATTTCCAGCTTGCGGAATAACAAGCATGTTTTCCGGCAATGTTCCCGCACCAAGCCAGATCACCGCCGCGAAAGCCAGACCCAAACCGAGTGACGCCCCGAAAATCAGCCCCGTGCGCCTGGTTTTTGAGTTTCCGTTTCCAGCCCCGTATTCGCCGAACATGACAGAAAAGAAAACGAAGGAGATGGAGACCATCGTTGAGATGATCCACTGAATTACCGCGAGGAGTTCCGCCCCGAGCGTCAGGTAAATCGCGCCGATCCCGAGCCCCGCCACCCACAGCGAAAGAACCCCCAGACGAAGCCCTCCGGCGAATGTCGCCGCCAGTCCTCCGGCCACCGTTACAAACGCGAATGCCCAGTGGATCATAGAGTCACCCTGTCATCCTCGATTTGCTGCCGCAGCTTTGCCCACTTCAGCCGCTGTTCGGGAGTGACCCAGCCGCGCCCGAAACTCGCCACCAGCTCGGGAAGCTCGTAAACAGCCCCTTCGAAATTCTTGGTGTGTTTCAGGGAGGCGGGTTGGCAGACCTCCGCGCAGATGCCGCAAAACACGCACTTCGAAAAATCGATGTCGAAAACCGACACCCAGATTTTCGTATCGTCCGTCGCGGGCTCCGCTTCAACGCAGATGCATTGGACGGGGCACTGTCGCTCGCATTCCTTGCAGCCCGTGCAACGCTCAATGTCGTTAACGAGAAAGCCGCGGCTCCTGGGCGGAAGATCATCGGCTATTTTCGAGGAAATCGGATCCGGATACTGTTCGGTCACTTCCTTGCTGAGTTCGCCCGACCCGAAAAGATACGGTATCGCGGTCAGGCAGGATCCCCAAACCGAACGAATGCCCCAAAGGACGTCCCTGAGATATCCGAGAATGGTCGAAAAAACCGAACCTCTCATCATAGGGGGACCCCCTGTCATAACGCCCCCCATCCGGCCACGAGACTCGCGCCGATCAAGGCAAAAAGCGAAAACGGGCTCAAAACGCGCCAGGCGAAATCCGTGACCTGGTCAACCCGGCTCCTTGGGTTTACCTTTGCTATCCAGGTCACGACGAGAACAAGTAAAAACGTCTTTGCAAGCAGCCAGCAAAGCTCAAGAACCTGCAACAGTCGCGGGTTGTCCGCATTACGGAGTTCCGTGGAGAGGCCGAACGGAAGCGCCCATCCACCCAGGAAAAGAACGACCGCGATCACGGACCAGAGCAGAAAACAATAGAACCGGCCGAGACGAAAAACCGTAAGCTTTCTTCCGGAGAGGTGAGAAGCGACGCCTCCGTGAATGTCCGGCGCCGAGAAGGCCGCATCCATTGGCGGTATTCCCAGCAGAACGAGCCCGCTGATCACGAATACGAAAAATGCGATGAACTGAAACGGATTTGCCGCGGCCGTCCAGAGCAATGGCGAAGAGGATTGTGCCGCGGCGATTTCACTCCACCGAAAGCCCCCCGCGCGAATTCCGGCACAAAGAAGGGCTATGAGCGCCGGAAATGCGCCGGCGAGCGCCTGTGCGGCGACCCGGATCCCGCCGAACCAGCCCGGAACGGAACCCTGACTGAGACCAAGGAACATTGTCCCGAGCGCCAGGACGAGGGCGGACCAGAAAGGAAGGAACGCACTCATGTCGGTATCAACCAGAAGAAGCAGTGAACCGAGCGGGATCACGGCGACTGTCGAATAGAGCGCCATGGTGTGTACAAGAAGCCAAATCGCCTCGCGCCAATTCCAGTCTCCCGCGGCCTGTTTTTGAAGCAGCTTCAGAAGATCGGCAACCGGTTGCAGAACGCCCGCGGGTCCCGCCCGATTTGGCCCGACGCGAGCCTGAAAATCCGCGCTCAGTTTGCGTTCAAGATAGCCCATGACCGCGCCACTCGGAACAATGACGAGGCAATAGACAAGAACAAGTCCACAAGCGGTCAAAAGCCACTGGGGCACGCTCTCGGCAAAGCTGAGACCCGAAATCCAGGGGTTTAGCCACATGGCCTGCGCGTTCATCGATCCGCCTCCGCAATGCCGATATCCAGAGTCGCCAAGACCACCGGCAGATCCTCGATTCTGATTCCACGCACCAACTGCGGAAGAACACTGAGCAGCGCGAGAGACGGGGGACGAAACTGGATTCGCGCCGGATATGCGCCACCATCGGAGACCAGATGACAGCCAAGCAAGCCACGTGAACTTTCGATCCGAATATAGGCCTCACCACGCGGAACTTCGAAACTCTCTTCCGGCTTCCGGAGCGCGAACGGCCCCGGGCTAATGGCTTCGGCCGATTGTTTTAAAATCTCGATGCTGGTCGAAATCTCCTGAAGCCGCAGCAAAAAACGGTGATTTGCGTCCCCGAGGTGCTGAGACTCACGTCTTCCGATCGGAACCTCGAAATCCAGAAAATCATACCCGGAATAGGGATGTTCTTTTCTTACGTCAAAGGAAATGCCCGACGCCCGCGCGTTGGGACCGGTCACGCCAAACGTCCTGGCCACTTCCGGGGCGATCGTCCCGATACCGCGGGTGCGCTTTATGAAAGCGTGATTATACGTGAATAAATCGTTGTACTCCTTGAGCCTGATGCGCAGGAGTTCACAAATTTCGAGAACCCGCTCAATGAATCCTTCCGTTACATCCGCCTGAACGCCCCCAAAACGCAGAAAGTTCAACGAAACCCGCGCGCCGGTTGCGAGCTCGAAAAGATCGAGAATTTTCTCTCGATCGCGCAAGACGTAGTGAACCATGGTTTCCGAGCCGACCGCTCGCGCGACCCGAACGATATACCCCATATGCGCTGATATTCGCGTGAGTTCGGAAAGTATGACCCGGATGCTCTGCGCGCGCGACGGAACCTCGAGCGCCGCGATTTCCTCGGCCGCAAGGCAAAGCGCGAGCTCTCCGAACACCGCTCCTTCGGGATCAAGACGATCCGCATAGGGAATCGCCGACCTCCAAAGCTGCCGCTCGAACGCTTTTTCGAGTCCGCGATGAAGAAAACCCGTTTCAACCTCTCCGGCGACAATCAGCTCTCCATCCAGTCGCAGGCGAAGCAACATCGGGCCTGGCAACGAATGATCGTACGGTCCGATCTCCCACTGAGTCAGATCTGTTTTGAGTGACTCAATCATCAGCGAGGGCCCCCTCTCGTGCCCTTATCGCCGTCAAAGACGAAACTCTTGCGAAGCGGGAAACCCTTCCAGTGATTTGACGCCGTCTTGGCGTACTCCGCGGAAGCGCCGTTTTCGTCGACAAAGCGTATTCCAAAGAGCTCGGCGATTTCGCGCTCCTGCGGCTCGGCCATCCCCCAAACTCCGGCGAGAGATTGAAAATCAATCCGTTCGAGCGGGGAGGTGAGTTCGACCGAGCTCCTGAGAATCAGCCGCTCTTTCGTCCGGGTCGATCGAATGAAGTACGTGAATACGAGCGCGTCCTCGAGTTGCATGGCCGAGAAATTCTCAAGCCAATCCAGCTCGGCCGCGGGGTCGTTCTTCAGCGCCACGCAGAGTTCGCGAAGTTTCTCGCTCTCAACCCACAGACAAAGCTCGGCGCTCCGGCCAAAGCGCTGCTTTTCCAGAATCGCGCCCGGAACAAGCTTATTTATTTTTTGTAGAAGCCCGTTCTGTTCCACGTAATCTTTCCTGTAGGGCAATCAGCCCGTTCATGATTGCTTCGGGCCTGGGAGGGCAGCCCGGAATATAGACGTCCACGGGGATCACCCGGTTGGCCCCTGGAACAACCGAGTAACTCACGTCTGGAGCGAAAGGTCCGCCGCAGTTCGCGCACGAGCCAACCGCCAAAACCAGTTTGGGGGACAGCATCGAATCGTAAAGTTGCTTGAGATGGGGCGCCGCCTTATATGAAATGGCGCCCGTGATTATTAGCAGGTCCGATTGCCGGGGATCAACCTGCGGAAGACATCCAAACCGTTCGAGATCATAACGGCAACCCAGGGTCGCCAAAAGTTCATTGGAACAACAGCTCGTGCCGGCGGAGAAATACCACAGGGACTGCGATCGCGCCCAGTCGAGAACCTTTCCGACAGTGGAGAGATAAAATTTTCCGTTCATCTCTTGCCGTCCTCATCGTGAAGATCGCGGGCTTCGTGGTAAGAATAAAGCCAGCTTAAATCGCCTTTTTTTCCGGAATAAAGCAGCCCGAGCGCCGCGAAGCCGGCGATCGTCACCGTTGCCGCGAGACCCCAAATCGAAGTTTCCCGCGAGGCCCCCCCGGCCGCGGACTGAAGCGTTCCAGCGCAGGGGATCAGAATCAAACCGAGCGCGATCAGGATAAGTGCCGCGTTTGCCGCGAGAAAAAACCTCGCGTTAATCCTTTGTCCGAGAAGGTTTTGTTTTGAATTCGTTGCGGGTTGGCTTTCAGTGTCAACGCGCGGATAACCCTTTTTTCGAAGCCGTTCATCCTTCGAAAAAACAAAAGCAATCATCGCAAGAATAGCTGGAATTCCGAGCGCCAGAATCGCGGATAAAAAGACTACATAATAAACATCCCAGCCACTTGGCATCGCGATCTCTCTCTGAATAGGCCGGACCCCTGGGGCTCGGCTATTCCGATTTTCCCTGTTCCAAAAGTCGTTTTAGAAGCTCGCGAAAAGATTACTGAAGTTGAAATTTTGTGTCAAGGTAAGTAGATTGCCTACATGCGATCGAGTCGAATCGCCGCAATCCTCCGGTCTCTCGAAAGCGCGGGGGAGCCGATTCATGTTCAGGGTGCCACACCAGCCGCTCGCGCTTGGGTAATCGCACAGCGCGTTAAAGCCGGGGGGGGGCCAGTCGTGGTGCTCTGCCGTGACGACGATAGCGCGGCTGATTTTGCGGCGGATCTCGAAACACTCGGTTCCATCCTCGAATGCCGCTCGATTTCAGTCTGCCAGTTCCCGACCTGGGATCAATCTCCGTACAGCTCAAGTGCTCCATCCATCCGCACCCGCCTGGCAAGGGCGGGTTCGCTCGGTTTGCTCGCATCGGACGGTCTCGGAACCCATCTCGCCTCGCCGGAAGTGCTGGTCACTTCCCTGGCCGCGCTCTGCCAGGCGACCGTACCCAAACAACTTTTTCTAAAATTCTCGATCGACCTTCACGACCAGCAAAGCGTCGAATCCCGCGAAGCCCTGATCTCCCGGCTGCTCGAGGCCGGTTACCTTCGGGTTGACCCCGTTGAAGATCCCGGAACGTTTGCCGCACGAGGGGAGATTCTGGACATCTTTCCGCCCGATCGCAGAACCCCGCTGCGAATCGAGCTGTTTGGCGATAATATTGAGCGAATCCGGGAATTCGATCCCGCTACTCAACGCACCTCAGCTGAAACCGCGGGGATTTTGCGCGCGGTCAGGATTTTTCCGGCACGAGAGACCCTGATCAACTCGCAAACCACATCGCGCGTCCGGGAGCGGCTGAAGACCCGGGCGGACGACCTCGGCATTCCGAGGACTGTCCGTGATCCCATACTCGCCTCGCTCCAGAGCGGAATTTATCCGGAGCACGCGGACGCATGGGTTCCTTTCGCTTTCGAAAATCCCGCCACGCTGATGGACTACCTCGCCCCCAATACCCTGTTCGCGTGGAACGACGAACTCTCCTGCATGCAGGACTGGGACACTTTCATTGCTGAACAGCAACGCCTTTCCGGTGAGGCCGCGCAAACCGAAGTCATCGCCCCCGTTCCCGAAGAGCTGTTTCGCTGGACTGCCGAACTGAAAACAAAAATTCAAAGCGGTGCCCGGCTTTTTCTCGATCAGGTCGCGCTCGCCAATCTTGATCAACTTCCGGCGTCCGCCCCCACTTCCGCCGACAGTCACGACGAGATTTCTTCGCGTCACGAGGTGGTGACCCTGCCCAATACAGACCTGACGCCCGGCTCGAGACACACTCTCGGGGATCTTGAACCGAAGTTCAAACTTTGGATCAGACAGGGGTTCAAGATCATCGCGCTCGCGTCGACGCAGACCCAGCTTGAACGAATCCGTTTTCTGCTCGAGGAACGCGGACTTTCCTGCCGGCTTCCCGGGGAAGGGGGGCCCTATCCGGAGCCTTCGGTCGTCACACTTCGGACAGGAAGCATATCCGAAGGTTTTCGCTGGCCCGCCGAAGGCGTGGTCATCGTAAATGAGGGTGAAATCCTGGGGACAAAACGTGCGAGCACCCCGCGAAAGTCCTCGGTCGCGGAAAGCGGCTCCGCCGCAAAGGACTGGGCCGGCCTCAGCGCCCTTTCCGATCTCGCCATCGACGATGCCGTTGTCCACATTGATCATGGAATCGGACGCTACCGCGGGCTAACCCGGCTGGATCTCTCCGGAGCGCCAAGTGACTTCCTTCAGCTCGAGTACGCAAATAAAGACAAGCTGTATCTGCCCGTTTATCGACTGAATGTAATCCAAAAATACGTCGGCGCCGGCGAGAATGTCGCGCTGGACAGGCTCGGCAGCCAACAGTTCGCCAAAGAAAAAGAAAAGGTGCGGGCGGCGGTAAAGAAACTCGCGATCGACCTTGTTCAGCTCTACGCCGAAAGAAAGATCCGGCCCGGCATCCGCTTTTCACGACGGGACTCCTTGTTCCGGGAATTCGAGGCGAAGTTTCCATTCGACGAAACGCCTGATCAGATCAAGTCGACCGAGGACATTCTCGGGGACCTGGAATCCGGGCGCGTAATGGATCGCCTGGTTTGCGGCGATGTGGGGTATGGAAAAACCGAGGTGGCCATCCGAGCCGCGTTTCGGGCTGTTTCGGACGGAAAGCAGGTTGCCGTCCTCGTCCCTACAACCGTGCTCGCGTATCAGCACGAACAGTCATTCAAAGCGCGAATGAAGGATTATCCGATTCTTGTCGAATCCCTTTCCCGGTTTAAGACGAAAAAGGAGCAAGCCAAGACTCTCGAAAGCCTGGCCTCGGGAAAAATCGATATCATCGTGGGTACGCACCGGCTTCTTTCCCGCGACGTTAAATTTCGCGACCTCGGGCTGGTCATCGTCGACGAAGAACACAGATTCGGAGTTGAACACAAGGAGCGGCTAAAAACGATTCGGGTAAACACGCATGTTCTCACCCTCACCGCGACGCCGATTCCACGAACGCTGCACATGGCCCTTTCCGGATTACGCGACATCAGCCTCATCAATACGCCGCCCGTCGACCGGCTTCCGATCCGGACGTACGTTTCCAAATTTGACGAGGCCTTGATCAAACGTGCCATCGAATTGGAGCTAAACCGGGGAGGACAGGTTTTTTTCCTCCATAATCGGATTCAGTCCATTCACGAAATCGCGGCCAAGATTCGTGAGCTCGTTCATACTGCCCAGATCGGCGTGGCTCACGGCCAGATGCCGGAAGGAGAGCTGGAAAAGACGATGGTCGCGTTTTACCAAAAACGCACGAACGTCCTCATCTGCACCTCCATTATTGAGTCGGGCTTGGATCTTCCTTCAGCCAATACGATCCTCATAAATCGCGCTGATGCGCTCGGTCTGGCTCAGCTGTATCAGATCCGTGGCCGCGTCGGGCGCGGACAGCAGCGCGCCTACGCGTACCTTCTTATTCCGGCGGAAGGCGCCGTTACTGAGGACGCGAAAAGACGCTTGGAAGTCATTCAACGCTTCGTGGAACTCGGCAGCGGCTTCAGCATCGCCAATCATGATTTGGAAATTCGCGGCGGCGGGGACCTGCTCGGGCCTCAACAATCGGGTCATATCGCCGCCGTAGGTTTTGATCTTTACACGGAACTCCTGGAAGAGGCGATCCGGGAGCTTCGGGGCAAGCCGCTTTCGCCCGAGGAGTCACGCCGGGAACCTGAGATCAAGGTCCCGTTCCCCGCGTTTTTGAGCGAGAAATATATCCCGGACGTTCATCAGCGTCTCTCATTTTACCGACGCTTCTCCGCTTCCGAGCAAGACCGGGAAATTGATCTCCTTGAAGAGGAACTTGTCGACCGCTACGGCCCCCTGCCGGCCGAGGCGCTCAATCTGCTTTGGCTGATCCGGATCAAACAGCTTCTCAAGCGCTCGGGCATTGATGCCCTCACCGCGGGTCCGCACCGGGTATCGCTGGTCCCGGGTCCCCACAGCAAGCTCGACCCGGTGCGCGCCATCGCGCTGGTCTCAAGCGATCCGAAAAGCTTTCAGCTCACGCCCGATTCCAAGTTCGTTGCCGCTCTTCCGACCGAACATCTCAGGGATCTTTTCTTCGGACTGGAAAAGCTTCTCAAGAGGCTTTGAGGGGAGACCGCGCACCCGGTTACTTGGCCCTTAAGAAATTTGCGAAGAGACAAAACCATGTTACCCTTAAGCTATTATGAAAACGAAAATCTCGCTCGTGGCTTTACTGGGGTTGTCTGTTTGTTTTGCAAACATCGCACGGGCGACAACAGAGTTGGCGCGCGTAAATGGCACCTCGATTTCCCTTGAGAGCTTCAACAAAAAATATGCAGACAGCCTGAAGTTCTTTCAGTTCAAGGCCCCAACCAAGAAAGGGGTTCTCGAAGACCTGATCAAGCGCGAGCTCGGAATTCAAGAGGCCCGCCGCCTTGGGTTGGATAAAGATGCCGACGTGATCGATCGAATGAACACTGTCCTGTACCATGCGCTCCTTGACAAAAAACTCAGCAAGGAATTCGAAGCCATCCACATCTCGGACGATGAGGCCAAAGAGTATTACGCGAAATATCCGGAGATCCGGACAAGCCACATTTTTGTCGCAGTCCGTCCTGATGCGAAGCCCAATGACAGCAAAAAAGCTTATGAAAAGATAAAGAAGATTCAAGACGAAAATCTGCGGGACGGAAAGGCCAGCTTTGCGGAAGTCGCGCAGCGCTTCTCCGAGGGGGTCGCGGCCCCGATGGGCGGTGACATCGATTATCAGACGAAAGACAAGCTCGACCCGGTTTATTACGAAACCGCGCTCAAGCTGAAAACTCCCGGCAAAGTCAGCGGCATTGTAAAAACACAATTTGGATACCATATCATTAAGCTCACCGCCGTCCGGTCTTGGGAAGACGCCGACCGCGCACAGGTGAAGCGCCTTGTCTTTGACGAGCGGCGCAGTCAGATTTTCGAGCGTTACATGAACGAGCTGCGTCAACAGGCGCGGGTATCCGTCCGCTCAGAGGTTCTTAAAGACTAGTCTCCGTTTTCGCGATCGCTTATTGCGAAAAACCCCCGGACCGTGCAAAAAGAGAAAAGAGGCGCGCGTGCGCCCAGATCTTGAGAAGGGCTGTCCATGAAATATCGATTCCCGTTCTATGTGGTTCTTGTTGCTCTGGCCTATGCGGGAGCCGCCGCGCCGGCGCTCGCGGCTTCGGTTACAAAGGCGGCGCCCCCATCAGGGGCTCCGGTCGTGATCGATCGAATTGAAGCCTCCGTGAATCTGGCACTTGTCCTGCGCTCTGATCTTGACCGCTTTCGGCACACCATAAAACTGCGCAAGCAATTGGACCCGCTCTTTTCAGGGACGGCGCTTGCGACAAAAGGTGAGCGCGCCACGGACAGCGAAATCGCTCAGTTTCTAATCAATGAGCGGCTGATTGCTCAACAGTTCCCGGTGAGTGACGCCGAAGTCGAGCAGGAGATCAATTCAATTCAGGCAAACAATCATATCGACCGCGGAGCCTTGAAGCGGGCGCTTTCTGAACAGGGATTCGCCTTTGAAGAATATTTTGAATTAATCCGAATGAGCGCCAGCAAGCGCAATTTGATCGACAGGGATATCCGCACGAAAGTTGCCATTTCCGACGATGACGTAAAAAACTATTTTTACAATCATTTTACACGCTCATCGTCGACGCCGCTGTCTTACAAGCTGCAGATCATTTCCGTTGCGACTCGAAATTATAAATCGATTAGCGCTGCTCGAGACGTCGCTCAGCGTGCCGTAAACGCCCTCAAATCAGGAGAACAGTTCGAGGAGGTCGCAAAACAGATGAGCGACCACGCAAGCTCCTCCTCGGGGGGCGACTTGGGCGTTGTCACCGAAGACGAGATGTCACCGCTCATTCGCGAGCAGGTCAAAAAACTCAAAATCGGCCAGGTGAGCGATGTCTTCGGAGGGGCCTCGGCGGGGGCGTTTAACATCATCCGCCTCGCCGACGTCAAGTCGGGCGAAAATGACCGTTTCGAGAAAGCAAAAGAAGAAATTCGCAACCAGCTCGCCGCGGGAGAGTATCAGCACCAGATCTCTCTCTGGCTGGACCGGCAGCAACAAAAGGCCTTTATTCATCAAGCGGGGGACTCTGCCACCACGGGCCTGTCGATTTCGCAGCCTTCTTCGACGAACACGAAATGAAGCCGCTTGCCGTGACTCCGGGAGATCCGGACGGAATCGGGCCAGAGGTGGTGTGGAAAACCATTCGGGAGGTCCGCGGCCTCGGCGCACGTCTTCTTTGCGTGGGAGCCCGGAGACCCTTCCAGAAACTTGGCGCAAAAATCGTGGAAACCTCCGAAGAGGAGTTGCGCCTGGCCCTCAAGTCACACCGGCTCCGCCCGCCGACTTCACGCGAACCCGTCGTGTGGCTGTTACCGGCCCCGGAAGCCCCCTCCGCGGGCCTGGGAAACAGTCCCTCAATTCTGGCCGGTTTTCAGTCGGGCTGGTCAATAAAACGGGCGACGGGCCTTGTTCAGCGCGGCCTTGCGGCCGCTCTGGTTACCGGGCCCATCAGCAAAGAGCGGTTGACGGCTGCCGGCTATCACTTTCCCGGCCACACCGAGTTTCTAGCCCATCTTTGTGGAAAAAAATCCGTTACCATGATGCTGGCAAATGACACGTTACGTGTGTCTCTGGTCACGACTCATCTCGCCTTGCAAGACGTTCCCCGGGCCTTAACCCAACAAAAGATCATCTCCGCGACCAAACAGACCTTCAACAGCCTTCGGACGGAGTGGGGGATCGCGCGTCCAAGAGTCGCAATCGCCGCCCTCAACCCACATGCGGGCGAGTCGGGGCTTTTTGGCCGCGAGGAGATCGAGATCATTTGCCCGGCGATCCGCAAATTGCGAAAATCAGGCTATTCCGTCGCGGGCCCGTTTCCCGCGGACACCCTCTTCGCCAGGCATGTCTCGGGGCAACTGAAACATCGATTTAACGCGATCGTCTGCATGTACCACGACCAGGGCTTAATCCCGGTAAAGCTCCTTGATTTCGGCAATAGCGTCAATATAACGTTGGGCCTGCCGATAATACGGACATCAGTCGACCACGGTGTCGGCTTTGATATCGCCGGTTCGGGGCGGGCCGATCCTTCAAGTTTCCGGGCCGCGGTCAAGTTGGCGGAGCGCCTGTCCCGGAGAGGACGGCCCGGCCGCTGAAAGGGGAGCTTAAATGACTTTAGAGATTCGGCCTTCCATTTTTCGCGAATACGACATCCGCGGGATCGCGGGCAAGGACCTGACCGCCGAGTTCGCCACCGCGCTTGGCGAAGCCTACGCGCATTACATCGCCGCGCGCCTTCGCGACAAGCCCGCGAACGCTCGCTCGGCAATCACCGTTTCCGTGGGCTGGGATTGCCGGCTTTCGAGCGACGGCTACGCCGCCGCTCTGATTGCCGGGCTCGCGCGCGGGGGTCTCGACGTGGTCCGGCTTGGCGTTTGTCCCACGCCAGTGACTTACTTCAGCGTGTTTCACCTTAACTTGGACGGCGGAATCATGATCACGGGATCACACAATCCCGCTGACTACAACGGCTTCAAGCTCTCCATAGGGAAAGAAACGCTTCACGGCTCACAAATCCAGGATCTTCGTATCATCATGGAAGAGCATCTCCGTGCAAAGCCAGTCCCGCGCCGTGCCGGCAAAATTTCGGACTGCGCGATCATTCCTCCTTACATTGACCACCTGGTCTCCGGCGCCCGGCACCTCAAAAAGAAAAAAATCGTCATTGACGCCGGAAACGGAACGGCGTCAACGGTTGCGCCCGAGCTTTTCTCTCGACTGGGAGCCGCAGTCATCCCGCTTTATTGTGAAATTGACGGTCGTTTTCCGAATCATCACCCGGATCCCACGGTACCCGCCAATCTCAAAGTCCTTGTCGAAACGGTCAGACGCGAAGGCGCTGATTTCGGCGTGGCGTTTGACGGGGACTCGGACCGAATCGGCCTCGTGGACGATACTGGCCGCATTGTATTCGGTGACGAGCTGATGGTAATTTTCGCGCGCGACATCCTGAAGGAACATCCCGGCGCCACGATTATCTCAGAGGTCAAGTGCAGTCACCGCCTCTACAATGACATCGCGAAAAACGGCGGGAGAGGCATCATGTGGAAAACCGGCCACTCGCTTATCAAAGCCAAAATGCGCGAAACAGGCGCGGCGCTCGCCGGCGAAATGTCGGGGCACATGTTCTTTGCCGATCGCTATTTCGGCTACGATGACGCGATCTATGCCGCGCTCAGGGTTTATGAAATCGCCTGTTCGTCTTCGTCATCGATTTCCTCTCTGCTGTCCGATTTGGAACAAATGGTAGCCACTCCCGAGATCCGGGTCGACTGCGAAGAAGAAAAAAAATTTCGCCTTGTTGAAGAAACCAAAAAACGCCTTGCTTCCAAGAATAAAATCACCGATATCGATGGAGTTCGCGTGGACTTTGGTGACGGGTGGGGTCTTGTTCGAGCTTCCAATACGCAGCCCGTTCTCGTGCTTCGGTTTGAGGCGCCTACGGAGATCCGCATGAAGGAGATCCGGACGATTGTCGAATCCGCGCTGAAAGACGCCGCCCGGGCGATCGGTCACGGGCCGATCGAGGTCTCGGGCGGTCCTGGACATTAAAGAACAAAGGGAGTTTAGGGAATTGACGGCCCCTGACGAGTCAATCGTAATCCGCGGCGGGCGGGTGCACAACCTTAAGAATATCGACGTGGAGATCCCGAGGGACAAGTTTGTCGTCATCACGGGCCCGTCCGGGTCCGGAAAATCCTCGCTCGCTTTTGACATGATCTACGCCGAAGGACAGCGCCGCTATGTCGAGAGCCTGTCGGCTTATGCTCGCCAATTTCTTGAGCAACTCAGCAAACCGGACCTGGATTCTATCGAGGGTCTCAGTCCGACGATTTCAATCGAGCAACGAACGACCTCATATAACCCGCGCTCCACGGTCGGAACGGTGACAGAGGTTTACGATTACTTGCGCCTGTTATTCGCGAGAATCGCGAAGCCGTTTTGTTGGAATTGCGGCCAACCCATCCGGTCCCAGTCGCCACAGCAAATCGTCGACCTCATTCTTGCCACTGGCCGCGATAGCTCGCCGGGAAAAGCCGGCGGCGCTAAATTATCTATTCTCGCGCCGGTCGTCAGAGGACGAAAAGGCGAGTACCAAAAGGAACTTCACCAGTTACGACAGCGCGGTTTCGTTCGTATTTGGGTGGATGGAGAGGTTCGCGATCTCTCGGATGACATCGTTCTTGATAAAAACAAGAAACACGACATCTCCGTTTACATTGACCGCCTGATCATCAAGGATGATCCGGGCGCGCTGGCCGCCCGGGTCAGCGAGTCCGTCGAACTCGGGTTGAAACTCGGCGAGGGTCTGTTGATTCTCGAAACATTTGACGGAGCGACTCGTCAGGAAACGCTCCTTTCTGAGCGCTTTGCCTGTCCACAATGCCAGATCAGTTATCCCTCCCCCGAACCACGCACTTTTTCCTTTAACAGCCCGATGGGCGCGTGTCCGGAGTGCGACGGCTTGGGGGTCCAGCCCGGCGAGGAGACCGAAGAACGCGAAACCGCCGAAGAGGGGGACGCTCCCGAGAGCCCGTTGGGCCCGGAAAGCGCGCCGTGCCCGGCGTGCAACGGTGCCCGCCTCAAAAAGGAAAGCCTTCATTTCAGGATTGCAGGGAAAGGTATCGCCGAGATTAGCTCTCTTTCAATCACCGAGCTTTCGAGCTTCTTTTCCTCGTTGGGTTTGAGCGACCGGGAACATCTCATTGCCGATCGTATCCTGAAAGAGATTCAGGATCGATCCCGCTTTCTTTCGGAGGTCGGCGTGGGCTATCTTAGCATGAACCGATCGGCGCAAACTCTCTCGGGCGGCGAGGCACAGCGAATTCGCCTCGCCACTCAGATCGGTAGTTCGCTCGTCGGGGTTATTTACGTTCTTGACGAGCCCAGCATCGGCTTGCATCAGAAAGACAATAGGCGCCTTCTCGACACGCTCGCCCAATTGCGTGATCTCGGCAATACCGTGATTGTGGTCGAGCACGACCGTGAAACCATTGAGAGCGCCGACTGGGTGCTCGATCTCGGTCCGGGCGCCGGAACAGAAGGCGGTCATCTGGTTGCGACCGGACGGCCCAAGGAAATCGCGGCCTCAAAGAAGAGCGTCACGGGTAAATACCTTCGTGGTGAGCTCGAAATTCCCGTTCCCCCCGTTCGTCGCCCCTGGACCAAAGGCCAGGTTCTTCGAATTACGGGAGCCCAACAGAACAATTTGAATAACCTCGTTGCAGAATTTCCGCTCGGCGTGTTTACCTGCGTCACTGGCACCTCCGGTAGCGGCAAAAGCACGCTCGTAATCGACACGCTCTATCGCGCGCTCCTCAGCCATCTTTACAAGGTGGATACAGGAAATTTGAAAATCAGGTCGCTCGCCGGTCTCGAACACGTGGACAAAGTGATCGATATCGATCAAAGCCCGATCGGCAAAACGCCTCGTTCGAACCCCGCCACCTACACCGGGCTGTTCAGCCTGATTCGTGATCTCTTCGCAAGCCTTCCCGAATCACAAGTCCGTGGCTACGGTCCGGGGCGGTATTCATTCAACGTTAAGGGCGGACGCTGCGAGGCGTGCGAGGGCGACGGCGTTACGAAAGTCGAAATGCATTTTTTGCCGGATGTTTTCGTGCAATGCGACGTGTGCAAGGGACGGCGATACAACCGCGAGACTCTCGAGATCCGTTATCGAGGGAAAAATATCGCCGAGGTTCTCGAGATGACCGGCTCCGAGGCATATTCCTTTTTCGACCCGATCCCCTCGATCAAGGCAAAGCTCAAGGTTCTCAATGATGTCGGCTTGGGTTACCTTCAGTTAGGCCAGAATGCGACCACGCTTTCGGGCGGAGAAGCGCAGCGAATTAAACTCTCCAAAGAACTCTCCCGCCGAAGCACCGGCAGGACCGTATATATTCTCGATGAGCCATCGACCGGCCTGCACTTCGATGACGTTAACAAGCTCGTAGGCATACTGCAGGCCCTTGTTGACCAGGGAAACACCGTGATCGTAATTGAACATAATCTCGACATTATCAAGGTGGCTGACCATATCATCGACATGGGGCCCGAGGGCGGAGCCGGGGGCGGCCGAATCATCGGAACGGGGACTCCCGAGGAAGTGGCCGCGATTCCTGCCAGCGACACCGGGAAATTCCTGAGAAGCTATTTGCCAAGTCTGAAATAGAAGGCCCGGGACCATCACTGGCCCGGGCCTCTTTTTCAGACTGGTCTGAATATTCCGTCCTCAGGTCTTGATCTTGATCAGCGCGATGATGAACGCGTAGAGAACAAGCGATTCGATGAGGGCGAGACCGATAATCATCGGAATAAAAATCTTGTCCCGGGCGGCAGGATTGCGCGCGATGCCTTCGAGCGCCGCAACCGCGGTCTTGCCTTGACCCAGAGCTCCGCCGAACGCGGCGAGCCCGATGGCCAAAGCTGCGCCAAGAGAGGCGTACTGATCGCCTCCAGCCGCGGGGGCGCCGGTCTCGGCCATCGCAACGGAAGCACCCACGGTCAAAAGAAGCGTGGTCAACAGAAATAAGGCTTTACCAAAAGTCATCTCAAATCCCATCCTTTCTCAATGGTCATGTGATGTAGACAAGGAAATATAAACCATCGTCATAAGACAAAAGACGAAGGCTTGAACAAAAGCCACAAACGCCCCCAACCCATAAAAAATTACAGGCAGAAGGTAAGGAACCAAATCGCTGAAAACCCCCAGAACAATGTGATCGCCCA
>DATDSK010000158.1:0-3047 GCA_035291325.1 Bdellovibrionota bacterium
TCCCGCTTGTTTTGGGACCGCGCCACAGCCCGCCGAAATCAAAATCGCAAAGATCACTCCAATCCGTCTCATCTCAGAACCTCGTTTGTGATTGCGCGAAGGGTTCCGCCTGATCCAAAACAGGCGGTTGAAATTCAAAGCTGCAATATTCGCTGCCGGGCGCGGGTCCGCACCCGAGAATCTCCCGAACTTTGGGATTGCGGCCGAAAATACTTTCAATCCGGAACTGCGGCGCCGGGTGATTGGTCAAATCGACTTCCAACTGCGGATCATCCTGCTCACAGAGATCCCGAACCGCGTTCACCGCCGCCCCCACGAGTTGGGTCGCATGAAATTCCGTCGCGAACGTCTTCAGGGCTTCAGCCGTTACGCGCACGGCGAGCCAATCGGCAAAAATCTCGGAGAGCTGGTCGTTTTCGCCGCACTCGGTGGAGCGATCCTTGTGAAGCGGAACCCAGCCAAACTGAAGGAAACAGGCCGTCAGCCGGTCATAAGCGGGAAAACTCAAACCCGCGCTTCGCAACTCACACGGATCAATCGCATGTCCGAATTCGTGCGCCAGGGTGAAGATCACATTAAACCAGGACTTGGAGGTGAATAGATACGCACCACCGACCCGCATTCGTGTCTGACCGTCCATCGTCCGTTCGTAAAAGACCTCATTTTTCGTGAAAATATCAGGCTCATCGGCGTACAGGGCCGCCGGCGGCGGAAGTTCGAGCCGCGTCCCCCGTATCCGCTGCTTGAGCATGGTCTTTTCCTGCGCCGTGAAAACGGTCCGTCGCTCGCGATCAATCACCCGTTCCAAGGTCTGCCTGACCCATCGAAAAGCCGATTCTATTCGACCGCGCCTCTCGGGCGTATAGATCACTTTTACGAGCTCTTCATCGACCTGATCGCTCGTCCAGTCCCGATGTTGCCGGATGATCTCTTCGTAAATCCGCAACGCCTCGATTTCACCCTCGATATCGGGCCTCACGATACCCGTCGGGTCACGACTCTCACCTGATTTCTTGCAGATCGTCCCGTAGAAGCTGTTGCAGAGCGAAGATCGTTCGTGAGCGGTACCGGCGCCACTTGGCTTCGAATGCTGGGCTGGCCGCAGGCCGTCACTCGACACCTGGGCAGGCGCGCGAAGTATCTCAGAGGTTCTGAGATACTGCTGAAATCGATCCAGCAGGACAAAAAGTGCGACCAGGAGCACGAAGATCGCGCTCAAAATCACGGGACGGGTTTTCAGGACAAACTCCTTAGAGGCCCGAGAACAGCAGGAAAACGAGCTTGATTAAAAATGCCGCGAACACCATGAGCCCCAACCCCAGTATCCCAAGAAACAGAAGCTTTGGGAATAGCGCGACGACAATCGCCCGGGGGATGCTGATCCGATAGACTACTTTTGCCCCGATAATCGTGACGATCAGGATTCCCAAGCTCGAGAAGACGGGGCCGAAAAACGGCAACGCGGCAAGAATTGCCGGTGTCATTCCGAACGCGACGATTCGAACCGCTGATTCGTAAGTCACTTCGTTGAGATTCCGCGCTCCCCGGGATGGCACAAGCAGGCGTGCACCGGCGAAGACGAAGATTGAAGTCAGAAGGATCGAGACAAGCGTCAGAAAAGGATCGGCAACGATCGCCCCCGTACCCCAGAACCACTCGAGAAACTGCTTCCGGCTTTCCATCAACTGGACAGCTCTGCCCGGATGATCAATATCGAAATCGCCGAAAATTTTTTCGAAAAATCTCGCGTAGTCCGAAAGAGCCACGCTGAAAGCCGTGTGCCAGAGAAACGAAAAAGCAGCACCCAGCCAGTGCGTGACCAAAGCGAACGCCAGCGGGCCTGCCAGACCCTCCTTAAGGGGCATTTCACGGAAAAATTCGCCCGGCCGGGTGAGAATACGCCAGACAGTCACAAAATAATCGTGAATCAGCTTACCCGGGCCGCCGCGGGAATTACGGTCACCCCTGAACGCGCCGCCGCTCCCGATTACGGAGGAGCCTTGGGTGGAGAAACCGCAATTCGGACACTCAGAGGGAATCGGCTGCGCTGGCGAAAACTTCAGCCCGCAATGGCGGCACTCGGCGGAAGCGCCCGGTTCCTGTCCCGGTATTCCTGTCGGGCCCTTGGGGGCATCGCCTGAATCGGAATTCACGAAATCCTTTCTGCAACCCGTTCCTGAGAGCCCCGTCGGCTAAGGCGTGCTCGATGGCGCGGGTTCGGGCTTTTGAAAAAAGCTTCGATCCCAGGGTAACCCGTCCCGAATCGCACTGTCTACCAGGAAAGCTTCCTTTCGGCTCGAGTTCAAATCGCGCGCATAGAGCTTATCGCCCTTTTTCCAAAAAAGGAGCTGCCGTTTCGTGTTCGTTTTTTCGTCCCCGATCGCGATCCTCACCCCGTCCTGTTCACCTTTCGGAATCGCGGACCTCTGCAGGAATTCCTTGATGCGATTTCCAGAGAGCTTGTCGAGCATCTGTTGAACTTTCTCGGTCTCAACCGGAGTTTTGCCGCCGGCCGTCCATTTCGAATCGGCATTCGTCAACACCAGCGGTTGGCCAAACGGCTTTCCAGAAATTTCGAGCCGCTTGGCATTGAAGCGATCCATGGAGGTGAGCAACTTCACGAGGCGGAGATCCTTGAGTTCCTTTTCAAGCCGGCCCTGAACCGCGGTCTCGAGCTCAAACAACGGATCGAGCGTCGAAACAGTGGCATAGAGCCGATCCGGCTTGGACTTCTTGTACAGCGTCAACGTGACGGGCGGAGGAACGTCCTTTGCCGCACCCTTGTCCTTCTGCAGAGCCAGTGTGAGAACCTGCTTCGCCTGGCGAAGGGCCGCCTTGGCTTTTTTGTCAGTCCTGCTGTCCGACACGAATTCCTTCGCGTTCAAGAAAGTCGCGGAGGAAAGCAAGCTGTCGATATTCTCAAGATCTCCCGTGAACTCTTCGCCGTTTCGATCCCGGATGATCCATTCGCCGTTCCGGCGTTCCAATTTGAGATTAGCTTTCGCCGATTTGAGTTGAAATGACTGAACCTCGTGGCCGCCGATCGT
>DATDSK010000159.1:0-8919 GCA_035291325.1 Bdellovibrionota bacterium
AAGGGGATGCATTTCACGTTGGACGCTTTCGGGAAGGTCCTCCCCGACGACACGGAGTGCATCGAGAGTTCTGTCAGCCTGTTCGCGCATCGACTGGTAAAGCGCCCGCTGGTAAAACAACGTGAAAGGTTCGGGTTCGAAATCCGAGTTATTGGCTCCGGCGCGGCTGGCGAGTGCGATGTGCATCTCTATCGTTCGTTTGCCGAGGAGTTCCGCCATCGAAAGAAAGGGTTCGAGATATTTCGTGACTTCCTTTGGGAAAGGCTCTTTCGAGGCTTCCAGAATGTCCTTCGAAGGCATCGGAAGCTGGATAGTCTGCAATCCAAGAGTCCCGCGCTTTTTGCAGAATCTCGAGAGGCGCTTCATGAAAACTTTCCAGGCATCTCCTTCGTTCGCGACAAAAGCCTGGACGCTCGCGAGAGTGATCGGCTCGGAATCGGGTTGGAGATACTCAAGAGTGGCGATCGAAAGCGGGGCATTGCGAAAATCCGTGTGATCCGTCAGAAAGCGCCCGATTTCGACATCCGGATTCACGCCTTCTTCCAGTCTTCGAAAAAGCTTCAGAACGAAACGATTTCCATAATTGATCGAGGTATTGCTTTGCTCCCCTTTTAACACCTCTGAGCGCGGTCTTGTTCGAAGCTTGGCTCCCGAACGCGCATGCCGGGTAAGCGAGGAAATCAGGCCACCCGCGGACGCCTTTAATCGTTTCTTCTCGAAAATGAATTTGAGCAGATCGGCCCGGAACCCGTCATCCCAGGTCGCATCCTGAATCACGGTGAATTCTTTGCCGGACCTGATCGCGCTGAGCACCGATTGCGGGTATCTCTTTTTAACCATGCGAGCGGCGCTGCCCTTTACGATTCGGAGCGGAAGTGCGTAGGTGTCCGGAGCGCCCGCGGTGTACTTGATCAGCATGAGGGCGATCACCGTTTCGTTCGAAAACGGAATTTTTTCGACCATCTCGATTGCCCTAATTTTGCGCGCTTTTCCGCCAAACCACCGGAGTTTTGGAAGAACCTCCGGGAGAATGGCTTCAAGATTGCTCCAGAGAGCCTCCTCGGAGTTGGTTTCTGCCCGCTTCGGGCTCCGTTTGCTTTTCTTTACTGTTCGAGATCGCTTCATTGTTTTTGGATCCTGAAAATGGTGACTGGTCTTGACGACGGGGGCAGCTGGAGTTTTTGCGTACGGCCTTTCCACGTGAACGGGCGATCCGAGACCAGATCCGTCACTTTGTAACTCGACCGGATATTGAAACCGAAAGACTCCAACGGAAGCTCGATCCGTGCTGTTTGCGTTTTGTGGAAATCGAGATTGGCTACAACCAGGATAATGTTCGAGAGATCATCCGTGTGTTTGGTGAAGCAGAGCACGTGGTCGTTGTGAGCCGGGTGGAACTGGATATTCCGGCTGCCATGCAAAGCGGGATTTTCCTTTCGGATCCGGTTGAGGCGGCTGATGAAATCCCGGATGCTCTTCGGCGACGCGAGATCCCAATGCCGGATCTCGTATTTTTCCGAATTCAGGTACTCTTCTCCACCTTCCTTGAACGGCACGTTTTCTCCGAGCTCGTAAGCGGGCCCGTAAATCCCGAAGTTCGATGAAAGCGTGCCCGCAAGCGCGACGCGGGTGAGGAAAGCCGGACGCCCCCCTGTTTGAAGGTGAAGGGGAAGAATGTCGGGCGTGTTTGGCCAAAAGTTAGGGCGATAAAATTCCGAGACTTCGGTCTGTGTCAATTCCTCGAGATATTTTTTAAACTCGGTCGGGGTATTCCGCCAGGTGAAATACGTGTAGGACTGAGTGAACCCGATTTTCGCGAGGTGGTACATCATTGCGGGACGGGTGAACGCTTCTGAAAGGAAAAGCACCTCGGGATGGTCCTTTTTTACTTCAGCGATCAGCCAATTCCAGAAGCCGAACGGTTTCGTGTGCGGGTTATCCACTCGGAAGATTTTAACCCCGTTCCTGATCCAGAAAAGAATGACGCTTTTCAGCTCAAGCCAGAGGGGAGCCCATTCAGCGGATTCGAAGTGGAAAGGATAGATGTCCTGATATTTCTTGGGCGGGTTCTCGGCGTATTGAATCGTGCCGTCCGGGAGCTTTTTGAACCATTCGGGATGTTGTTTCACGTACGGGTGGTCAGGGGAGCATTGAAACGCGATGTCGAGAGCGACTTCCAAACCGTGCTCCTCGCTCTTTTTCAGGAATCGCTGAAAGTCCCTGATGCTGCCAAGTTCCGGATGAACGGATTTATGGCCTCCGGCTTTACCGCCAATTCCCCAGGGGGAACCCGGGTCCTTTGGTTCGGCTGCGAGCGAATTGTTTTTTCCTTTTCTGAAAGCCTTTCCGATCGGGTGAATGGGGGGGAGATAAACCACGTCGAACCCCATTCCTGAAATATACGGAAGCATTTTTTCGCAATCTTTGAAGGTGCCGTGCGCTCCAGGTTTTTTTGAGACCGAGCGCGGGAAGAATTCATACCACGCGCTGAACTGTGCGCGCTTCCGATCAACCGTGATACGAAGTTCACGCTCGTAAGTCGTCGCCAGTCGCCGGTCGGGACATTTAGCCATGAGGCTTGAAAGCTCGGCTTCCTGGACCCGGTTCACCTTTTCCGTATTAGGCATGGAAGTGTCGCCCAGGAATTTGAGGTAACGCGTCAGCCTCGTGCTATCCGGACCTTGTGCGCGACGGGCGGCCTGCTTGATGAGAAGCGCTCCGATTCGGAGTTCGACGGAAACATCCTGTCCGGCATCACTCTTCTTCTTTAAACCGTTCTTCCAGGTTTCAAAGTGATCAACCCAGGCTTGGACCGTATAAATATATTGGCCCATCTTCGGAACGAGAAAGGAACCATTCCATAAGTCCCGCCCTGGCACTGTTTGCTTCATCCGAACACGTGTCCAGTCGCGATCACGTTCGTGCTTGTAAAGAAGTTCGCAGGCGAGAAGGTCATGGCCATCCAGGATAACCGTGGCATCGATGGAAACAGAATCATTTTGGACGCGTTTTATGGGATAGCGACCGGAGTTCAACTCCGGCTTAAGCTGCTCGATGACAGGTCTGACTGATCCACGAATTGATCTCAGCTCGGTAATTTTCTGCGGTGACATTCTCGCAAATCCCCCTTGGCGACGCGGTTCTCTCCATTTTAAATCTTGGAATGGTTGAACCCAGAGAACCTAATCCAGTCCAGGCCGCCGGCCAAGTGGATTTTTTGACTCAAGACTCAGCGCATGAGAAGGACGCGACCCGAAAAGGCGGGAATGCTTCCGCAATCCAAGGTGCCGCCGGAAACCTTGAATACTCCGCCGTTGAGAAGGTCCTCGAATTCGGTACCATTCGATAAGGCCTTCAGGACCGGGACTTTGATCTGAGCCGGACGATTAGCCCGGTTGAGAACGACCCAAATCTGCTCTTTGCCTTCGCTTCTCCGGAAAGCAAAGACCCGGTGATAATTGTCCAGCTGGATCGGTTCGTAGTCGCCGGTCTTCAGCGCGGGATAACGATTGCGCAGTGTACTCACTTTTTGAAAGTGAGCTTTAAGATCCAGATCAGGCAGGAGTCCTTTTTCGACCCATGGATAAACCGCGCGGGTGTATGGGTCGTCTTTCCATCGTCCCTCGTAATACATCCCTTCCGATTTTACACCGACTTCGTCGCCATACAGGATGACCGGCGCTCCGGGATAGGTGAATTGAAACAGGGCCGCCAACTTGAGCTTTTCACGGGCAATTTGCTCATTATCGCGTGAGGCTTTCTTCAGAACGAAAAGAACTCGCTGGGTATCGTGGCTGCCGAGCGGGTTCATCATCGCTTTCCAGACTTGAGGGGGATAATCCTGTTGAATGGCCCTGAGCCGGTTTTCAAATTGTGTCTCGGAAATCGGGAAAATCGGCCCGTTGCTCGATTCCCAGTTGTTATCGTCATCTTCGAAGTAGGTCCCGTTCGAGCATCCCAGGCCGACGCAGCCGTCAGCGAGCCAGTCCAAAAGGGCCGTACGGAACCGGTAATTCGTCGCACTATCCCACTCATGGCCCAGAAGCCATGAACTCGCGTTCCCCCATTCTTCGCCGATCATAATGGCGTCGGGGTTCTCTGCCTTGACTGCTTTTCGAAAGCCCTGCCAATAGTCATTAACGGGATCAACTCCTTCGCCTTTGCTGACATCGCCCGCGACATCCAGGCGCCATCCCGCCGTTCCCTCCTGGATCCAGCGCCGTGCCACGGAATCCGAGCCGCCGCTGAAAAAGTAATTGCGAACTGCGGGCTGCCATTTGTCGAATACTGGGTGCTCGAAATAGCCCCACCAAGATTCGTACGTGGTGAGGGTACCATTCAGGCCGAGACAGTAATAAAAATCGCTTGGGCGAGCATGATCAAAAGGCCGATTCTGGAAATGGGGGAAGTAGAACCAGCTTCTGAAGGGTGAATCCGGCGCTTCACACGCGCCGAGCGTACCCCAGCGTTGGTACAAATCGAAATAGACGCTGTCCGCGGAGCCGTGGTTAAAAACGCCGTCCAGCACCACTCGGATGCCACGCGATTTCGCCTCAGAAACCAGCTGTCTAAACGTCTCCAGTCCGCCCAGTTTCGGGTCGATCGAGTGATAGTCCTGGGTATCGTAACGATGATTTGTCGCGGACTGGAAGATTGGATTGAAATAAATGACATTAACGCCGAGTTCTTTCAGGTAATCCAGTTTCTCAATGACCCCTTGAAGGTCGCCGCCGTAAAACTGGCTATCGGATTCCCTGGGGCAAGACGGACCTCTTGGATCGCAAAGTGGCTCGTCCCAATTCAGTTTTCGAACGGTCTTGCCGAAGACAAAACCGGTTCCGGTGATTGGATCGTTTGAGTTGTCACCGTTTCGGAACCGATCCGGGAGGATTTGGTAGATGACGCTTCCCTTAAGCCATTCGGCAACTCTAAAATTCGGATCGTACACCGAGATCTGGAATGTGTTGGTGTCGTCCCAGTGTTTGGAATAGCGGCCCCAGCCATTGCTCGTATACAGTGGGCTTACGTTATTGTAATAGCCGACGCTTCCGCCGTCGGTTGCCTCAAAATGATAGAAAAGAAGGTCGGAATTCTCTGGAATCGGGACATTCCCTTTCCAGAATTCAACCGGCCCAAGGCTTTCGTCGTTACTGAGAGCCGGCGGGAGGGTATTGTCCCGCTCCATTTCGATCCAGCGTTCTGATCTCTCAGCGCCGTACCACACCCGGACACGGACGCGCTCCACGTCATCTTTGCAGGTCCTGAGTCGGAGCTGCACTGTTCCCTGGTCGAATTTTACCGCGCCAAACGGTGACCGATACACGGATTCAAACGTATTGTGTCCGAGGCCATCCGCTAAAACATTGCTGTCATGTGCGGCTGAAAAGCAGGGCGGGAGCTTTTTTCCCGAAGAGGCAAAAAGGGGATGGGCCCATAGGATAAGAAAAAAAATTATCAGCAGCCCAAATGGCCTTGTCATGTCGAGCCTCCTCCTTGGGGCTGTTGACTTGTCGGTCAGCGCGTCCTAGGCCGCGCCCCTCCATGAATCGCAACTGCGTTATTCGGTCCTACGCTGATCTGGGCCCAACCGTATTCATTCACAAAAATCGTCGGGCCGGTACAACGCCTTCCGTCTGGGGAAACATCTCCCGAGATCACATCACAATAGCTGCCGGAGGGTAAACCGGTATCAAACCAGCGGTCGCTCCCCTGGTTCTCTTTATTAATAACCACGTAACCGCTGTTCCCTCTGGCAAAACTGATCAAATTTCTGCCGTTGCTCCACCACTTCTGGACCGGAGCCGATTGCGTGTAGTTTCTGAAGCCAACCATGTTGGCGATAGGGGCCCACCGGTGTTCGCAAACCCAGTCTTGGCCGCAAGTCGTACGGCTTCCGCTGAAAACCCGCTTTGTGGTGACGCCGGTGCTGGGCGGACCTTGGCTGCTGTCATTGAAGCGATAGCTGGACATGACTTGCGGGTATCCGTACGGCCAAGCCAACATGAAAATGTTCGCCAGCGTGTATTTCTGACCGTCTTTGTGGGTGAGTACTTCTCCGCCGCCGCCGTGACCGCGTTGAAGGTCGTGGTTATCGACAAAGACAATCGCCTTGCGATCGGGAACGAAGCCCCAGGTCTGTCCGAACTGGGCCAGCCAGCTGAGTTGTCCGGAGTTGAAGGTATGCGCAAGTTGCCTGGCGAAACGGAACTCAATCACGTCACCGGTCATGAAATATTCAGAGGACTTGATCGGCTCGCTGCCGTAATCGATGACTTCTTGATAAACGTAGTACGATTGATTCGTCATCGAAAAGATTGTCTGGAGATCCGTTACGGGGATGTGTTTGGCGGCGTCGATTCTGAAACCCGCGACTCCGATATCGATCAGGTCCTGTAAATAGTTCGCAAGCTTTCCTCTGACGTAAGTTGATTCTGTCTTGAGATCCGCGCAAGTCGTCAGATTGCAGTTCTGAACTTCCCACCGATCCTGGTAATTCTGAATGCTGTCATCGCCGTTTTTCCCGCACCGGTGAAAGTCATTGGGTGAATACAATCCTGCGTAGCTGTATTCGTCGTACGGTGAACCGCCAACTCCATATTTCGATCGCCCGGAACGATTAACCCAGGACATGTGGTTCAGCACGGCGTCGACGTAAATATCCACACCTTGAGCTTTACAGCGCTTTACCATGTCGATGAATTCATCGCGCGTTCCGCTTCGAGTCGTGAGTTGATAGCTGACGGGTTGGTAGCGCTCGAACCACGGATTATTCGGAAGAACCGCATGCTCGTTTGGCGGAGAAACCTGGACGGCCCGGAATCCCTTGGGTCCGAGAAAGGTTTCGCACTCGAGAGCGATGTCTTTCCATGTCCATTCGAAAAGGTGAACGTAAACTGTGTTGTTGTTCGCGCTTCTGCGAGGAGCAGCGAAGGAGTCGAGAGGCAGGAGCGAGGAAAATACAAATCCCAGGCTGATGATCAGCCAAAATCGGGATAGTAAGTATCCTCGTTCGTTCATAGTCAAAATGGACAGTGCTTTTAGCGCCTGCCACTTCCCCTCTGTCGGGGGAAGATAGCAATTTATTGCGAAACGGCAACAAAAAGTTGGCTGCTTTCCGAATTCAAACTAAAATAGTTTATAAAACACCGAGCGGCCATTTTTGAATGGTCTTTTTTTCAGGTATTTCAATGGTTTGCAGATCGGTCGTGTTCGGGTAAAATAGTGCCATGCAATGGAGCAGGGAAATCGGGGCACCGGCGGCTTTTGTCGGTATAGTGCTAGTTTGTTGCGCGTGCGCTTCGACGCCATCGCGCCCGTGCAGTGAAGGTGGAGAGCCCCCCAGAGATAAGCCGTTTCGCGGGACGAAGCAGTGCACCCAGAAGAAAGATCAGCTCGGGCAGTTCGTGAATAACGGGCCGTACTTCGAGTGGTATCCGAATGGAAAAAAGGCTCTCGAAGGCGAGTACAAAACTGGCCGCAAAAATGGGCGTTGGATCGAGTGGGATGAAAAAGGGCAGAAGATTTCAGATCGCTACTTTGAAGACGGCAAGCTTGTTCCCGCGAAGTAACCGTTTAAAACGTGACGCCCGCGTGCAGGAAAAACGATGTATAGGTCCCGCCGACATTCAGCAGTTTTCCATCAGCGGTATAGCGAGTCGATCCGAAGACGTCGTGAAAGGTGAGGGACGTTCCAAAGAAAAGATTTCGAGTCACTTCGAGATCTACGCCCGGCCCGAGATGTACACCGAAAAGCACGGGTGCAACGGTAGTGGCGGTCGCGTTGCCGGTTGCCGATGCCGAAGCTGAAACGAGCTGCTGATAGCTTGGACGATAAAATCCCAAACCAAAAACCAGATAAGGGACGACCTTGTCGTACCAGCTGAGATTGGTTCGTAAGCCGGCCAAAAGCGTGATCATTGAAAATTTTCCGTCGGAGTGATCGGAGTATCCCAGGCTGCTGTCAAATCCGAAGAGGTCACTTACACCATACGTGTAGTGAATTTGTGAGCCGATGCTGTCCGAGTATTCACCCAGATCGCCCATTAAAAAAACCTGCCCGACATCGAGCGCGAGATTGTTGGAGCCTGGCGTGAAGGGGGATACAGTGTATCTGTTTCTCGAAACAGCGGGTCTTCTATCCGTGATTTGATCTGTTCCCGCCCAGGACGGCTGTTGGAGCCAGCTGCGTCCGGTCGAACCGTGGCTTTGGGTCGCTGAACCCAGGAACACCCAGGAAATCAGCACTAGGCTGGTTGCGAGTCGAGTAAGGGATTGCTTTGAGAGACTTGCCATGCTCAGACCTCCATGTCTTTGCATTCAGCGCCGTTGCGCGGTTGTGCTTTTATGCACGTAGTGGGAATAGGCAGCACATCGTGCTGCCTATTCCCAATCTCTCTTTAGCTTAGCGGGATTTTCCATTATGCGCAAATCGAGAGCACAACGGAGTCCAAAGGCGACCTTATTGGTCGGTCTTGAGTCGAATTACTGATTCATGACAGCGGTGCGGGTGTTCGCAGTCGCTGCAGCAATGTCTTTCGCCGCGTCTTGGTCGAAGCGGGCAATTTCAGTGCTGATCTTGGCTTGAATGTAGCCGGAGAACGAGCCATCGCCGTGACGAATGATTTCTTTCAGGAGGTCAACGGAAGGCTGTGTTTTCGCCTTGCGCTCGCTCTCATAAAGAAGCTGCGTCAATGTCGCGGCAGTGATGTCGTTCTTGGTTTTGTTATCGATGACGCGCAGATCTTCTCCGCCTTTGATCATCTTCGCAATCTCATCCAGAGTCACATAACTGGACTCATGGGTGTCGTAGAGCTTGCGATTCTGATAACGTTTAATGATTTTGACCTCTTTCATGATTCCCCCTAACAATTAATTACTGCCGGACCTTTGATCCCGGGTCCGTGCTCCCTTTTTGGATCC
>DATDSK010000160.1:0-8786 GCA_035291325.1 Bdellovibrionota bacterium
ATAAAACGCGCAAAAAGACCGAAGATCGCGGCAAGCGCAGCCGTTCTTAAACGGAACAATACTGAACGTATTGTGAGTTTAAGAATCGGCGAGCACGCCGTGAGATTTGGGCTTTTTGCGCGAGCTTTCGCGGTTTTAGGCCGGAAATATTGGCGCGTTCAGGCTAGTGTCCTGAGTCAGTTCTATTTTTCCTCGCCGTCCTGATCGACGGGACCGTACTCAGCGGGATTAATGCCGTATTTGCGGATCTTTCGAAGAAGAGTGTTCTTCGGGATGCCGGCGTGCTGAACCGTCTGATTGATGCGGCCGCCGAAGCGTTTCAGCGCGTTCACGATGAAATCACGCTCGAACTGTTCCTTCTCGTTCTGAAAATCAATAGCCGGGCCCGCGGCACCGGGCGGGTTTCCCTCGGAACCGGTATCAACTCCCGCTGCGGCGGACTTGTCACTCTTCGGCCACAGGTTCTCCGGAAGCGAACTGATGGTAATGTACCGTGAATTCTCAAAAACAAAGGCCCGCTCGATAACGTTCTCAAGCTCCCGGATGTTGCCGGGCCACACGTAATTACGAAGAGCGTTCAACGCATTCTCGCGCAAACCCCTGATTTCAGTTTCCGTCCCCTGCCGTCCATGCAGTCCATTGAACTTGTCGATAAAATGCTCCACGAGCATTGGGATCTCCTCGATCCGGTCACGAAGAGGCGGGAGCTGGATGGGCATGACATTCAGCCGGTAAAAGAGGTCCTGGCGAAAGCTGCCAGTCCGGACCATCTCGTCGAGATTGCGATTTGTTGCCGCGATAATGCGGACATCGCAACGGATCTCGCGATTCGCGCCGATCGGCGTGAATTTCCGTTCCTGCAACACCCGAAGCAACTTGACCTGCATCGAAACTGAAAGCTCACCGATTTCATCAAGAAAAAGAGTTCCCCCCTCGGAGTACTGGAATTTCCCGATATGCCGCTGGGCGGCGCCGGTGAACGCTCCCTTTTCGTGGCCGAAAAATTCGCTTTCGACGAGATTTTCCGGAATCGCGCCGCAATTCACGGCTACAAAAGGTTTTTCTTTTCGCGGAGAATTAAAATGCACCGCACGCGCGACAAGCTCTTTGCCCGTGCCGTTCTCGCCGCGGATCAACACGCTCGTATTGACCTGTCCAAGGCGCTGGATGATTTGGAATACCGAGCGCATCTTTTGCGAACTGCCGATGAACTCCTCTCCATTATCGAGCGTCAATTTGGGCGCGGTGAAACCCGTCTCCTGCACGAGTGCGTGCGCCTCGCCCGCTTTGGCGACGAGATCCTCGATGTCGGTTTCCTGGACGGGCTTTTCGATGTAGTTGTAGGCACCCTCGCGCATTGCCTCGACGGCGTCCCGGATATTCCCGTGCGCGGTGATGATCAAAACCGTAATAGCAGGGTCAAATTGCCGGATTTCCCGGAGCACATCGAGGCCGGACATTCCTGGCATACACACGTCGAGGAGAACCATATGGATCGCAGCGGGGGTGTCGACGCCCCGCTCGCGGATGAGCCGAAGAGCCTCTTGTCCTTCTCCCGCTTCAATCACGTTGTGGCGCATCGAAGTGAGAATCTGGGAGATCGCCCCCCGGAGATCACGCTCGTCATCGACGACCAGAACATTCATGACTCGTGCTTGTGCTCGGGTCTGATCACGGCCTGCGCGGTTGGGTGGGCTTACAGGTGCTGACATTGTGCGGCAATATAGTCGATTTCCGGGGACAACTCAACCCTGCTCAATGGGCAACGTAAAGGTGAACGTGGAGCCCTTCCCCTCCGTGCTCTTCAACCCGATCGTACCTCCATGGAGCTCGATGAAATATTTGGAGAGGTAGAGCCCGAGTCCGGTTCCCTTGACCTGCTCGTTCATCGGCCTCAGAAAGCGGCTGAATTTCCGAAACACGAGCGGCAGTTGATCCTTGGATATCCCCGGGCCGAAGTCCTCGACATCAACCCGGACGAACCCCTGCTCCTCGCGCGACCTCACGATGACTCGCGAGCCGTTCGGGCTGTACTTGATCGCGTTGTCGATAATATTCGTGATGACCTGACGCATGAGATCCTCATCGCATTCGATCGAAAAAAGCGGATCGAGGCTTTCCTCGACAAGAATACTCTTCTGCTGCGCGACGGGACGAAGCCGCTTCAAAGCCTGCTGAATCAGAAGATTGATGTCGTTCGATTTTTTGTTCAGAATCACTTTCTGCGATTCGATCTTGGAAAGATTCAGGATGCTCGTGATGTAGTGTTTCAATTCCTTGTTACTGCTCTCGATTGAATCGAGCAGCTCTTTCCAATCTGAACGTTCATCAGGAGAGAGCTGCATTTCGCGCCGAAGCCGTTCCACCACAGCTTGGATCCGAGCGAGCGGTGTCTTCAAATCATGGCTTACGAGGGATAAAAAATTCGTTTTCATTCGGTCGAGTTCGCGCAGATATTGCGCCTGCTTGAGCGAACGCCACTGAATATTTTCCTGAAACGCGAGCTTATAACCCGTAAATACCAGATGGGTAATGAGGAATGCGGCAGCAATATTCGCCGAGGGAATATAGATGCTGAAAAGCTGGAAGACGGCTTGAAAAAAGACCACCATGACGAAGAAAACCGTCGCGATCGCAGCCACGGCGCTGATCAAAACGGGATAATAAAGAATGTAAAAAGCCCCCAAGAGAATCATCGCGAGTGATATCAGCGAACGCTCGACCCAGGAAGCCTGATAAATGGGATGATGGTTCACGATCGTATTCAACTCGTTCGCGATCACTTCCGTCCGGCTCATCTCGCCGAGCGGCGTCCGAAGCATCTGGGGATTGTCATTATCCTCGCTCAAGAGAATGATCTTGCCTTTCAAATCCGAACAGGTGCCCCGTTCAGCCCGCAATACTTGTTGGAGCGAGCAATGCGGAATCGACCCGGCCGGACCCGCGTAATTGATCAGATGTGGCCTTTTGGGTTGTTTTGCAGACCCGAAGTTCAACCGAAGCTGGAGAAAAGCGGTATAGGTGACGGAAGGACGACCGCCCTTGGGAGCCAGAACAGCATTCCGCACAACACCATCGGAATCGACGATCAGATCATTCGTATTGTATCGCGAAGGAACAAGGATCAGCTTGGGATCCTTTTCGCGAATCGCGGTTTCGATCTCCTGGAAGCTGGCGGGATAATTAAGATCGCTCGAGCCGGCATCGACGATCAGGATGTTTAATCGGCCACCCCAGCGATCCCGGAATTCAATACGTTCCGAATAAATGAGGTTCTCCAATTCCGTAGCCGGCATCAAAGAAAGAAAAAAACAGATCGCGACACGGATCAGAAACGAATTCGTCTTCATGTAAGGCCTTAAATCCGCGTTGACGCGGATCACCCTTTTATGGCTTATGTCTCTTAATGAGTCCCGCGGACTTCGTCAACTCATGGTACCAGAAGAGGATCACGAAACGAAACCTCCTCGGCCAGATCCTGCGAAAGGGACGCCGGTTTATTCTGGGGACCTTTCGAAAGGACTATATCCGGAAATCGGTTTCGGAATCCCGGATGGGTGCGTGTGCCCGTTGCGGGAACTGCTGCAAACTCATTTATGACTGTCCATTTCTCGGTTTTGACCACCATCGGGTTCCATACTGTCGGGTTTACGGCAATCTGCGGCCGGCCAATTGCCATGTTTACCCTTTTGATACCATCGATTCGGAAGTGAACGGCTGCGGCTACCGATTCAAGACGCGGAAAGACCACTGAGCCCCCATGCAAGTGATCCAAGGCATTGAAAATTTGGACCGTTCGCCGCCCGGCGTGATCCTCACGATAGGGAACTTCGACGGGGTCCATCGAGGTCATCAGGAAATCATCCGCCTCGCCCGCGAAAGGGCACGCCGGATTGGCGGCACCTGTGTTGCCTTCACGTTCCGGCCTCATCCGCAAACCGCCCTGAAACCGGGCGTACACGTCCAGCTCCTTTCGACTTACGATGAGAAGCTCGAACTTCTCTCGGAACTCGGCGTAGACATGGTGATCGAGCAGCCGTTTAGCCGTGAATTCTCGAGTATCGAGTGCGAAGATTTTTTTAACGACATCATTCTCCACCGGCTCAGCGCCGACTCGGTCATCGTCGGATACGATTTCTCCTTCGGAAAAGAGCGACGGGGACACCTGACCTGTCTCGAATCACTCTGCAAAAGCACGGGCGTGGAACTCACGATCGTCCCTCCACAAAGAATGGACGGGGAGGTCGTATCGAGTTCGCGGATACGCCAGCATCTTCTCAATGCGGAAATCGAGGAAGCCAATCACCTTCTCGGACGCCCTTTTTCCTACCGCGGTATCGTCATCAAAGGCGAACGACGCGGGCACCAGCTAGGTTTTCCGACAGCGAATCTGAAGCTCGAGGCGAAACTCACGCTCCCGTTCGGTGTCTATGCGACAATCGCGATACCTCAAGGCACCGAGTTAGGCCCAAATCGCCCGAAATCCCAACCACGCGAATATTTTAGCGTCACGAATATCGGGACTCGCCCCACCTTTCAAGCGGAAGGGGGATCAACCATCCCAGCCCTGGCTGAAACTCACCTGATCGGAACAACCCTGGACCTTTACGGAAACAGTCTTGAAGTTCGATTCCTCAAGCAGCTCCGCCATGAACGCCGGTTCTCCGGAATGGATGAACTCAAACACCAGATCGGACTGGATATCGAAGCCGCTCAGAAGTTCTTTCGAAGTTCCTGAGTATAACTCTTCGGTATTGGTAGTTGCCTTGACAAAAATTGTTACCCCTTTCACTATAAAGGAAAGGACAGTTTAGGCTCTCCTAAGGACGGGATCCCATGTCACGGCAACTCGCTGAATTACTTGTAAAAGATCGAATTATTAGCTCGGCGCAGTTCACAGAAGCCGCTGAAAGCCTGAAATCGGGCGCGAGAAGCCATGTTCGGTTCCTGATCGACAAAAAATATATCGCCGAAACCAAGCTTCTCTATTACCTCGGCCAGAAGTTCGGACTACCGAGCATCAATTTGACGAAGTTCGAAATCAAACCCGAAGTGATCCGCCTGGTCCCTCCGGATGTGGCTGTCAAATCGCAAGTCATCCCCATTCAAGCGAATAAAGGGACCTTGGTCGTCGCACTTTGCGATCCGACGAATATTTCAAGTTTCGAAAATCTGAAGTTCCGCTTGAAAATGAACATCGAGGCCGTGCTCACCTCTTATTCCGCCTTTGATGCCGCGATCGCCAAGTACTATGGCGGAGCCGCATCAGTGGGGGCGGCGATCGAGACCTTCAAAAAAGACAAAAGAGACGATGACGGTTCTTCCGCGCTCGATCTCGTGCAGATTCATGAGATCGATGAGTCGGGAGTTTCCCAAGAACAAGATGCCCCGGTTATTTCAGCCGTGAATGGCATTCTCAGCGAAGCTATCCGCAGAAACGCGAGCGATATCCACGTCGAACCGTACGAAAAACGTTTTCGCGTCAGGATGCGAATTGACGGGACTCTGTACGAGATGGCCCAGCTTCCTCTCGAAATGAAGCGTGCGGTCATCGCCCGCCTGAAAATCATGTCGCGAATGGACATCGCGGAGTCCCGAGTTCCCCAGGACGGCCGCATTAAATTAAGGGTCGGCGGGAGTGAAATCGATTTTCGCGTGAATTCGATGCCGACTCTATTCGGTGAAAAAGTAGTGCTTCGCCTCCTCTCAAAAGGCAACCTCCAGCTCGACCTGATGAAGCTCGGGTTCGAAACCGGCCAGCTTGATCTATTTAAAAAGGGTATCTACTCGCCGAACGGCATGGTTCTGGTGACTGGCCCGACCGGCAGCGGGAAAACGACCACCCTTTATTCAGCCCTGACGGAATTGAACAAGCTGACCGATAACCTGTCGACAGCCGAGGATCCGGTCGAGTACAACCTCGAAGGCATCAACCAGGTCCAGGTCCATAAGGAAATCGGGCTCACTTTCGCCAGCGTCCTTCGGGCACTCTTGCGGCAGGATCCGGACATCATTCTTGTCGGCGAAATCCGCGATTACGAAACCGCGGAGGTCGCGGTACAAGCCGCGCTCACGGGGCATCTCGTGCTTTCCACGCTTCACACCAATGATGCCACGAGCACGATCACCCGACTCATGAACATGGGACTGGAGCCGTTCCTGATCGTTTCATCCACGAACACGATCGTGGCTCAACGGTTGCTCCGCACCCTCTGCTCCCATTGCAAAGCCGAGCACAGCATCCCTGCCGAGAAGCTCGTTCATCTTGGAATCCCGGAAGGTTCGAACCCAAAACTCTATAAGGGGGTCGGCTGCAGCCATTGCAACCAAAGTGGCTACAAAGGACGCATAGCCATCTACGAGGTACTCGACTTTAGCACGACCCTGAAGGAATTGGTTCTGAGCGGGGCCACGGTCATGGAGTTGAAAAAGCAAGCGATCAAAGACGGCATGAAGACACTGCGAATGTCCGCTATGACCAAAGTCCTCGAAGGGCGAACTTCCCTCGAAGAGGCGATCTCGATGACCATGGAGAATTAAGATGGCAAAGGTGACGCTTCCCTCACTCCTGAAAACCATGGTCGACCAGAATGCCTCAGACCTTCACATCACGGCGGGAGTCCCTCCACAATTCCGCATCAACGGAAACATGGTGAAGGCCAAAATGGACCCCTTGAATCAGAACGAGGCGAAGGAGCTCTGCTATTCCGTCCTGACGGACGCGCAAAAGGCCGAATTCGAGAAAAATTTCGAAATCGACTTCTCATTCGGAATCAAGGATCTCTCCCGGTTCCGCGGCAACATCTTCTTCCAGCGGGGCGGCACTTCGGCAGTTTTTCGCCGTATCCCGATGGTAATTCCAGATTTCGATTCATTGGGTCTTCCGGAAGTGCTCAAGAAGATCGTTCACCGGCCCAATGGCCTGGTCCTCGTGACCGGCCCCACCGGAAGCGGCAAAACGACATCGCTTGCCGCCATGCTCGATATCCTGAATCGGGAGGAATTCGGTCACATCATCACGATCGAAGATCCGATTGAGTTCGTGCACCCTCACAAAAACTGCATCATCAATCAACGCGAGGTTGGAGTCGATACCAAGAGTTTCGCCACGGCCCTCAGACGTATTCTCCGCCAGGATCCTGATTACGTCCTAGTGGGAGAGCTGCGCGACGCGGAAACAATCGAGATGGCCCTGACCCTTGCCGAAACGGGCCATCTTGTATTCGCGACCCTTCACACTAACGGCGCGATCCAGTCCATCAACCGCATTATCAACGTTTTTCCCCCGCACCAGCAGGAGCAAATCAGACAGGTCCTTTCGTTCACGCTCCAGGCGATCGTTTCCCAACAACTTATTCCGAAAACTTTCGAGCCAGGACTCGCCATCGCCTGCGAAGTGCTCATTCCGACAATGGGCATTCGAAATCTGATCAGAGAGGACAAGGTTCACCAGATTTATTCCGCCATGCAAGCCGGCCAGGAGAAGACAGGCATGCAGACGATGAATCAGGCGCTGATCGACCTTGTTAACCGGAAGATCGTCTCGAAAAACGAGGTCATCGAATACACGACCGTTCCCGATGAACTGACGAGATTCTTCGCAGTGGACAGGAAGTGAGAAGATGGCCGACTTCTACTTCGAGGGAATCGACAAGTCCGGAAAACAGGTGAAAAAAACCATCACCGCCGCGAACGAGGGCGAACTCCGGATGGTCCTGCGCGGGCAGGGAATCCGTCCAGTTCGTATCCGGCGCGGCAGCGCGCTCAATAAGGATGTCGGTCAGCTGTTCAAATTCGGCGCACCGATCACAAACCAGGAACTGGTCATTTTCACGCGGCAGATGCAAGTCCTGATCAATTCAGGCATTCCCCTCCTGCAGAGCCTGGAGATTCTCACCGATCAATCAAGTCACGTTTCGATGCGAAACACCTTGCTTGGCATCAAGGAGCGCGTGTCCCGGGGGTCCTATCTTTGGGAATCGATGGGAGCCTATCCCACGGCCTTTCCGAAACTCTATGTCGCGCTCATAAGGGCGGGGGAATCGTCCGGCTCCCTCGATCAGATGCTGAAGCGTCTCGCAAGATATCTCGAGGATGCCGACCGCCTTCGAAAGCAGATCAAGGGGGCGATGATGTATCCGATCATCGTCATCTCTATTGGATTGGGAGTCATCGGCGTCATGCTCGGCTTCGTGATCCCGAAATTCGAAGAGATGCTGAAAGGCAGCGGGGGTCAGCTGCCCCTTCCCACACAGATGGTGATCGACACCTCGCATTTTGTCGTGAATAACGTCCTTCAGATTCTGGGCGGCATCGTAATCGGTTCTTTCCTGGTGATCCGATACCTGAAAACCAATGAAGGCCGGGCATTCAAGGATCGCTTGGTTTTCAAAGCGCCGCTTTTCGGAAACATCGTGCGAATGGGCGGAATAGCCCGGTTCGCCCGGACCCTGCAGACTTTGATCACGTCGGGCATTAATTTGATCGATGCCATCGATATCTGCCGGACGACGATCGGGAATGTCGTTCTCGAGGAAGCCACCAGCCGGATTCGGGCGGATATCGAGGCGGGACAAACACTCGGTATGTCGATCAGCAAGATAAAAACCTTTCCGAAAATGACTTACCAGATGATCCAGGTGGGTGAATCGACAGGAAACCTGGACAAAATGCTTGAAAAGATCGCGGATTTCTACGAGGCCGATGTGGAAGCCCTCGTGGGCGGACTTAGCAAGCTGATTGAGCCAATCATTCTCGTCTTCCTCGGAACCACCGTTGGCGGCCTG
>DATDSK010000161.1:0-8116 GCA_035291325.1 Bdellovibrionota bacterium
GATCCGAAAGGCGACCCGGGTCTCGATCACGCCTTCGGTTTATTCGACTCTCCGGCCGTTCGACGTGCTCTCGGTCGTGCCGTCCCTGAAATATTATTCGTATTTTTATTCATTCCACAACACGCCCGGGATGCCGAACCTTTACCGCGGGTATCTCCTGTTCCAAACGGACTTGAGTACCCAGCTCGAACGGATTTATGACACCGAAAATCCGGATATCCCGCGCACCAAGCATCTGATCCGGCCTCTTCTGACTTACTCGTATATCCCTTACGTTCGCGAGGACAATACGGCGGAGGAAAACCGGCATCCGTTTCTTCGGCAGATCAAAGTGCATCCCGGATACAATTTCGACAATAATGATATCGTTCCGCTCGATGCCAGTCCGAGTAACGTCAACTATTTCGTGCCACTCGGGAACTCGCTGGCTTATGGCCTGACGACTCAGTTTATTCGCCGCCGGGGGAAACTGAACGATTTCGGTGCCTCTTACGAGCGCACGGGTGAATTCACGGCCGGCCAGGCGCTAAACTTCAGGGACCACCAAAAGCCCCTCTCCCGGTTTTTCTCGGCGCTTCGGTTGGGCTTCGATAAATTCAGCGCCGGCGCGGATTATACGTACACGCCTTATCTTCCTTCGCCACGCAGCGTGCTCTCGACCAGCCTCTCGTACACGATCGAGAGAAGCGTGCATCAGAGGATTCTCGCTTTCGATCGCAGCATCACGGCTTCCTATAACTATAACAAGCTGGATTGCGATCGTTACAACTGCGGCACTTCAAATCTCACTGGGACTCTCAATTTTTCCCTGTCCGATTTCGTTTTGCCGTCGTTCTCAACTTCGTTTGACCTGAATGAGCATCGGTTTTTCAGCAACGCCCTGAATATCGCGTTCCAGAGTCCGTCGCGATGCTGGAGATTCACGATCGGTTTCATTCGTCACATCACGACCGGGCCCGACACCCCGATCGATTTTTCCTTGAACATCACGGGTTCCGGTTTTTCCGGCGTTTCGGAGCTGGCGACCCAGGCCGCGGCGGGGCGATAAACAGAGGAGGATGATCCATGCAGAAGGAAACAATCACAGTCGAAACCTACGCGTCAGTCGCGATTCCGCATCTCGAAAAGCTCGTCGTCAAAAACAAAGCCGTTATGGAGCGTCTTGCCGCGCGCCTGGTCGCTGACGTCGAAGCGGGTCGATCCCTGCTCGTTTTCGGAAGCGGGCATTCAGCGATGTTCCCGATGGAATTGTATCATCGCGCCGGCGGAGCATCCTTCGTCATCCCCGTGTTTGCTGATTTTCTCCTGCCGACGGCGGGACCCCCGGTCGTGCGGTTGTTCGAGAGGACTCCGGGAGCCGCTACCGCGGTTTTGAACCGGGTCGAGCCGAAGCCTGGCGAGATGCTTTGGATGGCCTCTCAGTCAGGAATAAACGGGGCCGGCGTGGATCTCGCGATCGAAGCCAAAAAAATGGGGCTTTTCACCGTCGCGTTCACGAGCGTGGTTCATAGCAGCGCCGTCAAGTCACGGCATCCTTCGGGTAAGCGGCTTTTCGAAGTCTGTGACGAAGTGATCGATCTCGGAGGTTTCGTGGGAGACGCCGCGATTCGAATTTCGGAATCGGTGAGTGCAGGGCCGCTCTCGACGCTCGGGACGGTGCTCATGGGGCATTCCATCGTTCTCGCGGCGGCCGGGCAACTCGAGAGGAACGGCCGGAGTTGCATCTACACGAGCGTGAATACGTCCGAGGGCGAATCGCGCAATAAGGAATTGGAAAAGAAGGCGCAGGTCCGCGACTTTCTGCTGCGTTGACGTGCGGGCGGTTTCGCGTCAATAAATTGCCACTCAGGGTAAAGCAACCTTCGTTGTCATGTCGCGCGGCCCGGCGTACAATTTCCTCATGCGCATTTTGCTGACCAACGACGATGGGATTCATGCTTGGGGACTCAGGGCTCTGTACAACGAGCTGAAGAAGCACGGTGACGTTTGGGTCGTCGCGCCGCTCGAGGAAAGAAGCACGACCGGTCATTCGCTTACGATTCATAAGCCGCTTCGGATCATTCCGGTGAGTGAACGATTTTATGCGGTAAGCGGCTCGCCGGCCGATTGTGTTTATCTTGGAATGCGCCAGGTTTGCAAAAAGCCGGATCTGATCATTTCGGGCATCAATCGGGGCGCGAATCTCGGGCAGGACGTCTATTACTCGGGGACGGTCTCGGCCGCGCGCGAAGCCTGCATTTTTCAGGTGCCGTCGATGGCTGTGAGTCTTTCGGTTGATTTCAAGACGACGCGTCCTGATCCGGCTCTGCACTTCGAGAGCGCCGCGAAAATCGCGCTGAACGTGTTGAAGAACATCGATTTACGCGATGTTCCTCAACATACTTTCCTGAATCTCAATGTTCCCGATCTGCCGATCAAAAAAATCAAAGGGATTGAGCTGACGCATCAGGGATTCCGGTTTTACAGCGGAAGCATTCTGAGAAGAAAAGATCATCGCGGAAAAGATTATTACTGGGTTGGCGGGCAATACCGGGGATTCAGGAGGGACTTGGGGTCGGATTGCGCGGCTGTGGAAGCCGGGTACGCTTCCCTGACGCCTTTAAAGCTCGATTCCACTGACATTCAGTATCTAACAAGTTTTGTCAAAGGCGCGAAAAACGAAGGTTGCAGCGGCGGCTGTGACGGCGAGTGCGGCCGCGATTGTTCCCATGGTGCAGGTGGTTGCGATGAGAATTGCGATTGCACGCCGAGCGGCAGGAACAACTCTCGCAAGGCGGGGAACCGGAGGAAAAAAAGCTGAATGCGCCGGCACTGGTTGATCCCCTCTACAATTTTGTTTGTCATAAGCATCCTAGTGGGTTGCGCCACTCCGAAAGCGTTCCAGAATAATCGGGTTGGGCTCTTTGATCATGCGAATCGCACCGGGGTAACTCACTTCAGCGCCAAAGGCCACCTCGCGCGCCAGCCTGCGGGCGATTCTCCAGTTCCAGTCAATATCAGGCAAGGAACGCTGCGTTGGCCGCTCGACGTTGTTCGTGTTTCCTCACGTTTTGGACAGCGGGGTCGGCAATTCCATGAAGGAATTGATCTGAAGGCCGCGATCGGTACGCCGGTCTATTCCGCCGAATCGGGCACGGTTCTCTATGCGGCGAGCCGGATACGGGGCTACGGGAAAATGGTCGTGATACGTCACGCCGGGGCGGCAAAAGGGCTTGCCACGATCTATGCCCATAATTCGAAGCTCCTGGTCCGTCCCGGGCAGAAGGTCAAGAAAGGTCAGAAGATCGCGATCAGCGGGCAGACCGGGAAGTCCAACGGTCCACACCTTCATTTTGAAATCCGAAGCGGTGTTGCGGCGATCGATCCCGAAATCTTGCTCAAGCAGCCGAAGGTTACAAAAGCAGCCTCGTTGCGGGAGCCGATTCAAAAGGCGAAGCCGAAGAATCGAGCGCGCCTCGCGGCAGTGCCGGTCGTGACCACGGACTAATTGCTTTTTCGCTGCGGATGCCATAAACCTTTTGAAAGGGTCCCATAGTTAAATGGATATAACGGAGCTTTCCTAAAGCTTTGTTCCAAGTTCGATTCTTGGTGGGACCACCATTCCTCTTAAAGAATCACAAATTCAGAAAAGGCCGTCCATCCATGGACTGTTCGCTTTCGCCTTCCTGGCTCGCTCAGAAACCCTTTTTGTATTTGTGATTCTTTAAGAGGAATGGTGGTCTTCACTCGGATGTCGAACTTGGAACAAAGCCTGAGACACGAGCGTTAGCGTCGAGACGTCGTCTAATGGCGATGAATTCGCGCGCGTGACATGTCCATCTATTTTCAGCGCGACGTGCTTAGTTGAAATAGCATGTCCATAAAGGCGAGGGTTCAAACGCAACCCTCCGGATGGCTAATTTAAGACTTGTTTGAAATTCAGCGGCATCTGCAAATTCTCGTTGATCAACTGACCAGTGCTCCGATGCCCGCGCATGATCGTATCGTTACTTATCGCGCAGAATCTTGGCAGCCTGAATAAAACGTATACAATGCGTTCCGAAAAAAACGCCCACAAAAAGGCCAATCAGCGCACTCTGGAACGTTTCATTGCCCGTCATAAACTGTTTAATTGCCTGTAAAAGATAAAACGAGAAGCCCGCGCTAGCGGTTATTACAGCAGCACCGGTCGAAAAACTTCGCTTAAACCAGAAGTACCCCAGGACTATGATGAAAGATAAAACTCCCAAAACTAGATCGAACATCTGAACTACTATTCCGGTTCTTGTCACCTTGAGAATGAACTCAGCCACACTAAACATCGGAGCAATAATCATGAGCGGAAAAAAAAGCTTTGTTACGGCGACTGCATTCGCCCTAGTCTCGATTTTTCCAAAGAAAGGGTTAAACCGTGCGCTCTCGATGTCCATCTGGATCTCTGGCTCCTGTTAATGTATTTTTGACCCATGCAAAACGAGTCGCAAAGGATAGATGATTTGCTACGTAAGGTGGAATTTCAAGGAAAATGGGCAGGATGGCTGATAGGCCTGTTAACGCTTCCGATTCTTCTCGAAATAGTAGGAATCATGACGCAGTTATCAGTAAAGGCTGACCCTCGCTGGATATTGCTGCTGTTTGCAGCAGTATACCCGTTGAGTTGGTACCATTACCGAAGAAAACAGCAGCAGTCGCGAGGAAGTCAGACAACTGCGCAGCAGATTGCTGAACTCGAATCTCAGCTTCGGCGAACCAAGCAAGTGGCAATAGCGGCGGTTTCTGCATTCGTGTTCTTGTTCTTTGTATTTGTCATGGTTGTTCAAGCAAAAAAGACCGTCGTTAGATCAGACGAATTTAAGAGTATCAGGGCCAAACCACCAAATGATAGGCGGTGAGATCCTATTTGAGGTTTCCAAACAAGGTGACGGCCACTTCGTTGTCACGGGAGAGGCGGCATCGATCGAAGCGAGGGCGTCCTCAGGGTCTCACTCGAATGACTGAAGCCAACGAGGTTTCTCATCCTGCTGGTCGCCGTAGAATCGTCGATTGGTTTGGAAACCTGAGCTAAATGTTGCGATCGGCGGATGATTCTCTGATTCTTCGCATATCGAACAGATAGTATTCGACCGAGAGAAGCGTAAGGAAAAGAAATGATGCTCCAGAAATCAGTGACGTTAAGATCGTCATGGGCATGGACAATGGCTCAGGCCGGCCTTGAAGGGTCGAATGGTTAATCAAAAGAAAATCTAGCGCAGGAACCGCAAGTACCAGTCCGATTGCCATGAAGAGTGGCCGCCAATTTCGTCTGGTAGCGACTCGTGATTGTTCCATTGCTTGGGTGTTGTTTTCAGTGCCAAAGACAATTTTAGGAAGCACCGTAAGCAAGTGGGCTTTGATGTGGCTGTAGACCACCCAGAAGCCCGCAAACCAAATTAGTATCGCTGCTGCAAGAGAGTGTCCTGGCGGAGCACCATCAGATGCTTTCTTTGTCATAACGACACACGATGGAATCATACAAATAAGTACGACACCGAGAACGACGCGCCAGAAGATTGAGTAATTGTAGAGGAAGACCCGCGGGATCTTGGTTACGATGGTCGGCCAATATGGTACGTCATGGCGCTCCTGCTGAAACCGTGCATAGGAAATGACAATCGCCACTTCAATGGACAGCCAAACGATGTAGGAGGGAGCCATTGCAATTGCTGTTGCCCAAGTAAGGTGCCCCGTCGGGACTATTTTGGTTGCGAATAGGCCGTACGCAACATTCCAGCAGCTAAATAGAACAACCACTTTCCACGATTCTCTCAGGTACCGCGAAATATTGAGAGCCAGTGTCGACAACAGCGCAGCGTCAGCGTGTTCCTTGGTCGGGCTTTGTTCTTGGCTCGATTGCTCAGACTGATTTTTGTTTTTCCCGGCCATATTCTTCACCCGATGTGCGATGCGCAGTGGGACAAACGCCAATAATGCGCTGGCCGTGCGGTAAGTTCAGAAATGAATGCTTAAAATCAGATCGGAATAAAGGCGCGAAGGCTTTAGCTGAAACGCTTTGATTTTGAGACCATAGGGTTACTTGAGAGGGCTGAACAGCATTTCTTATCGTAGAACTCGGTAGAAGGACGGACACATCGGCATTGTAACTCAAGCGGATGCTAAGTTTTCGATATGGCAAACGTTGTATTCTGGGTTCTGTAGAAAGAAAGGTAGTCCGGTATGTGAAGGAAGAGTCAGTGGTTTCAAACCTGTCGACGCGGAGAATGACCCATATCGCGGCCGACGGTCGAAGCGTGATCAACGAAGAGCTTCTGGACGGGACGGATAATGGATCTGCGCTTGATTTATGGTCGCGCTAGGTCCAGATCCACCAGCTATCTGCGCGCGAAAAGCGAGTCCTCGATGAGCAAGATTGCCATCGACCTTGAATCCGCAACTATGGTTACGGGCTTTTCCAATGCTTTGCTGTAAACTAGCCCTTCGAAAATAACTGAAAACGAGGGGTTGTTTCTAAACAGGTGATACACTCCCGAATGATTTTGAAACAATACTTCGTACTCAGCTTCCAGTTCTTTCAGCTTGATTACCTGGTCCTGCACCCGCACAGTTTCGATCGTCGCACTCTCAGCAGAAATCGCCGCAAAGGACGGTGTCACCGCGGAGCCAAAACAGTAGATAAAACCAATGAGGCCAGCCAAAATAATGTATCGCATTTAATAAAACTCCCATGAGTCAGAAAATTGTTTAGCGGACGGCGCTGACGGTATCTGATTTTGCGGCAAACAGTCAAGAGCCAGGGCATGGCTGTTCGCAAGCGCGCCAGATCATTTGCGAACCCCGAGGAGTACGTGACAGTGCTGCGTTGCTCCGAGAAAAGGAGTCTTCCGCTGCGCTGATGGACGACCTTTAAGGTGTATTTAGCGCTATTTCCGGAGAAGACAATTAAACGAATCTATCGGAAAAACCGAGTCATTCGTGCGGAGTTCGACTTCCAATCCTTTGTCTGTCTGTTTGAATTTAGCATGGTAATAATCATCGAAAATCTGGCCCCGACGCTTTTGTCTCCGCTTCACGTTCAGAGAGCCTAAACCATCCGCTTTGAACTCGTTCCGAGCCCAGCTCGGATAGGAGAAGCGGAGAACATTTTTCATGTGACTGGGCCAAACGCCTGCGCTGATGTCAATTTCTGTTACAGTCTTTTGCCAAACTCTTTGCCATCGGCATCCATTGCCCGTGAGCCGTTTGATAGCTCTTTCGGAGAATCTATTGTGGACTTTTCAAGGAGAACAAAGCAGAGCCGGTTCGAGCTTCGCGACGTTTCCCGATCTTTAAAATTGACGGATTCTTACCATCGGGCTGAGGGAATGAAGCTCGATTTCTGAAACTCTGGGCGACCGAAGGCAAGCATATCCCCGTATCAACGAAATTTGAAGGCTGGGCCAGAGGGCCGCTTGTTCGGCGCGGTCGTGCCGATCCCGGCCCGATTTTTCAGCTTCGCTCGCCCAAGTACTTCTTCATGAAAGAAATCCCGAACTGTTGAATAGCGAGCCATTGGTTGTGACTCCTGCAACACAGTCGCAAGTTAACGCGCTCGTGCGCCCCGCCCTTCGCGAGCGGCACAATGTGATCGATCTCAAGTGCCCACTTCGAGCCGCAGCGGCGCCTGGATTGCGGGTCGACATACTCGCAAGCCCCTTGTGCCCGCGCCCAAAGGAACCGACGATCTGCGATCGGAATCTTGGGGCGACGTACGATGACTTTTTTAAGCCCTGTCTGAATAGTTGATGGAATGTTTTTGTTTTGCACCGCCGGCGGGGTTTCTTGAATGCGGGCTTCGGACGAATGCGCCCGTTGCGGTGATTCTACGGGAGAAGTCTTTTCCGCCCTCTCGAGAGGGTCTAGCTTCTTGAGCGCCTGATCCGCGATGCGCTCAATCAGCTCGGCATATCCCAGATCCCCGTGGTGAGAAAGGAGTTGTTTGATCCTCTTTAGCTTTGCCGCGAGCTTCGCGTCGGCGACGAATCGAATTTCCACTTGATCCGGGCTGATCATCCGTTCGCGTTCCGCCGGAATCGCGCTTTGAGGTGAAAGTCTGAGTAACTCCTGCTCACAATCGCGACGGGACTTCCCCGCGAGAGTTTGC
>DATDSK010000162.1:0-4578 GCA_035291325.1 Bdellovibrionota bacterium
TATGAGTGAGGGACTGGAGAAGAATTCGCCGATCCCCGAAGATGTAGCCTAGTCGCTCTTGTAAACGCTCAAGATTCATGAAGCACACCCAAACTGAAGTGTGAGATACAATAGTGGTCAGTTTTAGTCAACGTCTTCTATCGATGGAACCTATAAGTACCCGAAGTTACTTTTGTTTTTATCAGAAATTTTAACGCATTGCACTAATATCTCTCCTCGACGGTTTCAGCCAGGAGTACGACTTCACCTGCTCGAGAATCCACGACCAAGTCAGAGGGATAGGCCGAAACAATCTGGTTCGACCGAAGTGCTGTCCGCTGCGCGCTAACCGCAACCCGGATGTAATTCGGCGTGTACCCCAGTGTATGCCCCCCCGTTGACTCCCCTGAGGTCCCGAATTTCCTGCTCGCCGATTCCAGAAGGATCCCTTGAAGCGGGCGTCCTGACGCCTGGCAACTCTCCAAAACCGCCCGGTGCCAGGCGGTCATTCGTTCGAGGCTCATCGCATTCAGCACCTTCGCACGACGGGCCCGTTCCTCGCGAGGAACCACGCCAGGCAAACGCACGGCCGGAGTTCCGGCCCGCTCGCTATAGGGAAAAACATGAAGCCGAGTCCACGGCAGGGCGGCCAGAAACCTGAGCCCCTCTTCAAAATCACTCTCCGACTCGCCAGGAAACCCGGTGATCACGTCCATTCCGATAAAGACGCCCCCATCAACACCGTTTCGTGACGACAACCGCGAAAGAACGTTTCGGATCTCGTCGGGACCATACCGGCGCTTCATTCGTCGGAGGGTCCCCGCGTGAGGGCTTTGAAGGGAAACGTGAAAATGCGGACAGAATCTGCCCGAACTCCCGTCTAAAATCTCCAAGATCTTCGCGGTAATCTCGGTCGGCGCGAGCGAACTCACCCGTAAACGCTCGAGACGCGTTTCCTGAAGGATTCTTTCAACGAGCTCCGCGAGCCCCTTTTCCGGAAGATCATCCTCGTAGTCACCGATATTCGTGCCGGTGAGCACGATCTCCCGGACCCCTTCATGGACGAGGGTGCTGATTTGCGCGATCACCTGATCGCTTGCGAGACTTCGGCTCGGGCCGCGCCCATACGGAATAATGCAGTAAGTGCAAAACGAATTGCAGCCCTCCTGGATCTTCAGAAAAGCGCGCGTTTTAGCGGAATACTCGCCCATCGCGAAGACTTCGGAATTCATCGGCCACTCACGGTCCATGGCCGTGGCCGTGGCCTTGGGATGACGTGAAGCCATCTGGCTATAGGGCTCCACGCGCCCAAGAAGCCGGGCGGCCTGCGAACAACTGTCCCGGCCCGAACGCGTCATTTCGAAAAGGATCAGGTCGACAAGCTTCGGTTTGTCCCTGTTCCCTATGATGTAATGAATGCCGCTGGAGTGACTTAGGCGCTCCGGGTCCACTTCCGCCGCGCAACCGGTCACCACGATCGTGGCTTGCGGGTTCTCGCGAGAGAGCCGCCCCGCGAGCTTCCTGCTTTGACGGTCTGCCTCGTCGGTAACGGTGCAACTATTGATGATGCAAAGACCCGCAAGCTCGCCTTTGGCGGCTGGACGAAATCCACGTTTTTTAAGTTCAGCTTCGATTTGCTGGGTATCGTAGACGTTTGCTTTACAGCCCAACGTTCTCAGAATGTACGTCTTGGAAATCGGGGAAGTCATCAGGCGCTCCGGGCAGGGTTGTTATTTGTCCCTGATGCTCTTGATAAAAGCGCCTCCGAGCACTTCATCACCGTCATAAAACACGATCGCCTGCCCGGGCGTGATCGCCCGTTGTGGCTCATCGAACTTCACGAGTGCCACGCCGTTTTCGAAAACGGTCACGTTACACGGAGCTTCCTCGTGCCGCGAACGGATCTTCGCCTTGCAGCGGATCGCGCGAAGTTCATCCACGGGACGCACCCAGCTCAGTTCAGTCGCGAGCAATTCCCGATGGAAAAGAAATTTTTCAGGCCCGACGATAAGCTTCTGATTGACGGTATCGAAACCGACGACGAAATAGTCTTCATCTTTTCGCGCAATCTGAAGGCCTTTTCTCTGTCCGATCGTATAGCGGTAAAGCCCGTCATGATCGCCGACCAGCTCACCGTTCGTCGTCACGATCGTGCCTCTCGGCCGCAGCGTGGCCGGGGAACGCGCCTCAACGAACTCCTTATAACCCTCGTCGCCGACAAAGCAGATTTCCTGGCTGTCGGCCTTATCGGCTATGCCGAGATCGAATTGCGCGGCGAGCTTGCGAACCATGGCTTTCGCGAATCCCCCGAGCGGCATCATGGTGCGTTTGAGCGCGGCCTGGCTCAACCCGAAAAGAAAATAGCTCTGATCCTTCTGCGGATCGGCCCCTTTGTGAAGATGTGCGACGCCCGTAATTGGGTCGACTCTCACATGTGAGTAATGTCCCGTCGCGATGAACTCACAGCCGAGCTCATCGGCTTTATTGATGAGGTAACTGAATTTGATGTGATTGTTGCACTGAACGCAGGGGTTCGGAGTTCGATGTGAAAGGTATTCGTGAACAAAGTTATCAACGACCTTGTCATTAAAGATCGATTGCGCATTGATGACGTAGAACGGGACATCAATCTTGTCGCAAACCCGACGCGCGTCGTTTGAATCGACAAGAGAACAACAGCGTCCCCCCGTGTTTTTCTCGTTTGAATCGGCGTGATTCCAAAGCTGGAGATTAACACCGACGACGTCAAAACCCTGGTTTTTGAGCAGAACAGCGGTTACCGAACTATCAACTCCCCCGCTCATCGCGACCAGGACTCTTTTGCGAGCTACTTGCTGAATCACTGAACCGACCTTCCTGACAATTGCGCCGTGGCCTGGGTCCTCCCCTGGCGCCTGAGCCGTTCCACCACACGTGCGAGGCACGAAACAAATCCATCGAGTTCTTCCCAGCTTAACTCATCAGCAAGCGAGATGCGAATGGCTGAAAGCGCCTCGTCCTTGCTTCTGCCCATTTCCATCAGAACACGAGAAGGTTCAAGGGTTCCGCTCGAACAGGCGGCGCCCGCGCTTACCGAGTAGCCCTCGAGATCCAACGCCAGGACCAGCCCCTCGCCAGAGATTCCCCGAAACAACAGGTTCGAGGTATTTGCAACCCGCGGAGCACCGGAGCCATTGACGATGACCCCACTGATCCGCTCTCTTAATGCAGTCTCCAGCCGGTTCCGGGAAGCCTCGACCCGGGAATGCCAGGCTTCACACGCGATGCTCCGGGCCGCTGCTCCGAGTGATACAATTCCGGTCAAATTCTCCGTTCCTCCACGACGACCTCGTTCCTGCTTGCCATAAATGACGCTCGATACAGGAAGTCCCGGCTTCGCCCAAAGCACGCCCGTTCCAGGTAGCGCCCCAATCTTGTGTCCGGAAAAACTCACCAACGCCGCGCCAGTTTGCTTCATGTCGATGGGTAATTTTCCCCATGCTTGTGCCGCGTCCAGATGCAGGAGACCACCTCGCGCGCTCACTGCCTTCGAGAGCGCTTGAATGTCGGAGATAACTCCCGTTTCGTTATTCACCCAGATCGCAGAAACCAGGACCGTTTCGGGCCGCCACAGGGCCGCCAATGCGGAAGCATCAAATGCTCCTTCACGATCGACGGGGAGAGTGGCTACGGTTCCGCCCCGTTCTTCAAACCACCGGATCATCTGAAACGTGGAATCATGCTCGACGGCGGTGGTCACCCAATGCGGCTTTTCTCCCCGGAGGAGGCGGGGCTCCAAAACTGACCGAATCGCAAACTGGTTTGCTTCAGTTCCGGATGAGGTGAAGATAATGGATTCTGCGTGCGAAGAGCGGGAGGTTATCCCAAGCGATGCTGCGACGGATTCACGAGCCCCCGCCATCAGGCTCCTGGCCTTGCGACCTTGAGAATGAATGCTCGAAGGATTGGAAAAAGACTCTGCCTTCTCGAAAAAAACGCGAAGCGCCTCTACAACCGAAGGTCGAAGAGGCGCTCCAGAATTCGAATCAAGATAGGTCGCGGTCCTTGCCGACATTAGGCTGCGCGGGAATGAATCCCGTCTGCTCAAGGACGTTAACCGCGGCTTTGGGCAATTCCTGAGTACCACGAGCCTTGCGGATCAGATCTCCGACTGAGGTTGTGGTCAGGTATTCCTGCATGATCAAACCGAGATTTTCGAAGTAGGTCTTGGTCAGGATGAACTCAACCGTATCGCTCTTAATATCGCCGGAACCGATCAGGTCACGAGCCGGGTTGATGTTCTCACCGACGCTGACAAGGACATCCTTAATCGAGATCTCATCCATGGAACGGGAGAGCACATAGCCACCGCCAGGTCCACGAACACTCTTGACTACCGATCCCTTGCGAAGACGACGGAAGAGCTGCTCCAAATAATGGAGCGAAATCCTTTGACGCTCTGAAATCTCTTGAAGACGGACAGGCCGACCATTGGAATTAAAAGTTAAATCCAAAATTGCGCGGACTGCATACCGTCCTTTTGATGTTAAACGCATCTTCTTATCTCCCTTCCCCTCTCATGTGTCCAATTCCTGGATACATGTCTAATGCTTAGATAGG
>DATDSK010000163.1:0-8138 GCA_035291325.1 Bdellovibrionota bacterium
AACCGGGAGCGATGCGGTCGACAAAGCCCGCTCGCTTGGGCTTGCGGCCGCTTTCGGGGCTTTCACCGCCTTCTTCCGCGACGGCGGCAAGCTGGCTTTCATTCCGAGCTCGTTACCGTTCCCGGGAACGATCAAGGGGGTGGAACTCGCGAAATGGACTATGTCCTTCGAAATGAGCGCGATCATGATCGCTGCCGGGGCCATCGTGGGCTGGAAAGTCGCCTGGTCGATGCTCCTCGGAGCTTCCATCAATTACGGCATCCTGGCTCCTAAAATGGTTGAACTCGGAGCCATCGATGCGACGAAAATCGGGTATCGCGCGATCGTCGCCTGGAGTACCTGGGCTGGTGCCTCGCTGATGGTGACCTCGGGGCTGCTCAGCTTTGCGTTTCAGTGGAAAGTCATCGCGAACGCCTTCAAAGGGGCTTTCAAGGCAATGGGTAAAAAAGACCCGAACGAGGCCGAAAATCCGATGGCGAGAATCGAAGTTCCGGCCTCGTGGTTTTTGTCCGGAACCGTTCTTGCCGGCATGGGATGCATCGCCATCCTTTACCTGTTCTTCGGGACCTCCATTTGGATGGGAATTTTCGCGGTATTGATGACGTTCTTTCTTTCGCTGGTCGCCTGCCGCGCTACCGGCGAATCGGATATCACGCCGATCGGCGCCATGGGCAAGATTACCCAGCTCTTTTTCGGTGTTCTTGCACCTTCGAATCTCGTGACGAATCTCATGACCGCGAGCGTGACCGCGGGCGCGGCGGGTTCGTCGGCGGACCTGCTGACCGATCTCAAAAGCGGCTATCTCCTCGGCGCAAATCCGAGAAAGCAGTTCATCGCGCAGTTTTTGGGTATTTTCGCGGGAGTGCTCGTGGTGGTTCCGGCGTTTTACCTTCTCGTTCCGACCGCGGCGTCGTTGGGGACGGATCAGTGGCCGGCTCCCGCCGCCCAGGTTTGGGCTGCCGTCGCGAGACTCCTTTCGTCGGGATTCGGGGCACTTCACCCGACTGCCCGCATGGGGCTCGTTGTCGGAGGTCTGATCGGCATTGCGTTGCCGCTTCTGGAAATGGCGCTGCCCAAATACCGGAAGTACATTCCTTCGGCGACCGGGGTCGGTCTTTCGATGGTCATCCCGTTCTTCAATTCGCTGTCCATGTTCATTGGTGCGACGATTGCGCTGGTGCTTCAGAGCAAGAAGCCGATTCTCTCGGATAAATACCTGATTCCGGTTGCTTCCGGTCTGATCGCGGGAGAGTCCCTGATGGGTATCATCGTTGCGCTGCTTGCGGCATCGGGAGTGATCTGAGACCCGTATCCTGCGGCACCAGCCTGACGTGAAGACGGTGGGCCCGTAGCGCCACCAGGAGACTCGAACACGTCATGAGCACGGCCGCTATGACCGGCGTTATCATCCCGAAAGCGGCGAGCAGGATACCGGCCACGTTATAAATGAGCGCCCAGACGAGATTCGCGCGAATTGCCTGTCCGATGCGTCTCGAGCAGTCAATGGCGGTCGCGATCACCTCAAGGTTCTGCCCCGCGAAGTTCAGGGACGCAACATGCTTGGCCGGCTCGGCTCCGGAGTTCAAGGCTATCGAAACCGTGGCGACGGACATCGCGGGGGTGTCGTTTACGCCATCGCCGACGAACAGGACCCTCTGCCCGTTGTCTTGGAGTTCCAGGATTGCCTTGGATTTATCCGAAGGCGTCAGACCGGAACGCACGGGCACTTTGAAAAGCGAAGGATGGGGTGATGGATCACAGGTGAAGATCTCGATCGGCAAGCCGAGACGGGCAAAGAGTTGCTGAAGGTCCTGTTTGGGACGTTCGTGAAGGTAAACGGAGCCGATGAGTTCGTTTCCGATTTTCACGAAGAGGGTCTTTCGAGCCGATGAGGATTCGGGCGGATTTATTTCGACCGACGGCCGCGAGCTGAGAAGGCCGTCGTTTCCGATCGAAACGGCGAGTCGCTGACCGTCCATTTCAACGGTCGCCGAGATTCCGATTCCAGGCAACGGGGTGACCTGAGTCACTGAAAATCGCGTCAGTTCCTCTTCTGATTCCAGCGGAATGGCTCGTAAACTTTTTGCATAAGGGTGGTCGGAGTAACGTTCGATGGACCGGATCAGCGCGAGAATCCGCGCCCGGGTGTAAGTCGGGAGTGAATTGTCGGACAGCGAGGGAACAAAATCCACCGCCTCGCATTCGGCGCCGGTCAGCGTGCCCGTTTTATCGAAGATGATGACGGTCACTCCCGAAAGTCTTTGAATGGCGGTGGGGTCGATGATCGCAAACCCGAGCCTCGTGAACGCGCCAAAACCCGCCCAGAGCGCGATGGGCGTCGCCAGCCCCATGGCACAGGGACAAGCGACGAGGATCACTGAAAGCGCATTCATCAGGCCGGTCATGAAATCCGCGTGAGACCACCAGTATCCGAATGTCCCGAAAGCCGTAACGAGAACGGCGGGCAGGAACCAGGCAACCAGCCGATCGGCATCGGTCTGCCAGGGTGTCGGCAGGTCCATCGTTTTTTGGACTTCGGCGAGCAGACGGTGCAGACGTGTTTCGTTTCCGTTCGCCAGGACCCGGACCGCGAGTTCCCCGTCGTGAACCCGGGTTCCTTGAAATACACGGTGACCCTGCTTTCGAAGGGCTGGAATCGGCTCTCCGGTGAACATCATTTCCGAAACGTGCGAAAGTCCCTGGAGTATCTTACCGTCGGCGGGAATGACTTCACCCGGGGCGATCACAATGACGTCATCCCGGGCGATCTGAGAAGACGGAACGTCCTTGCGCGACCCGTCCGCATGAATTTTCTGGTATTTCGGCGATACGGTGTCGGTGAGTGCTTGAGCTTCCTCGAGCGCTTTGAAACGGATCCGCGCGCCGATCGTTTTCCCGATTGTATAAACGACGAGCAGAATCGAAGTCGTCTCGAAATAGATCGGGCCGCTCTTGAAGACGAGATCCATAGTCGAAAGCATGAACGTGGCGCCAATCCCGAGAACGAAAAGAAGCTCGATGCTGATCGAGCGAGCGAGGAGTCTTTGCCAGGCTTCCCGCGCCAGCGGTTTCCCGAGGAGGATGAGTACGATCACGCTGCTCAGAAAGCTGATGAAACCAAGGTAACGCAGAGAGGGCTCGGTTGTGTATTCGGCGTTATAGCCAAGGTTCAGGCTCATGGAATTCACGCCGAGAAAAGCGGAGATGACCAGGTTGCGTATGATCGTCGTGCGAGACGGGTCGTTCGGTTTCGCGGGTGTTTCGTTTCTCAGCTGATAGGCGATTCTGCAGCCATGGCAGCAGAAGGCCCGTTCGGCGTGGATCGGTGCTGGACACGATGAGCCGCAGAAGCTGCAAGCGGGGGCGGCTGTTATTTTCTTTTCAGTTCTGGGGCTGTCCATGGCGTAGTCCGTGATTTGGTTTGTTCTCTGACTTTCTTGACCTGCTCCGGCCGGACAGGGGGAGCCTTGTTGCCCCAGCTTCCGCGAATGTAGGTGATCACGTCCGCGATCTGCTGGTCATTGAAGCTCGCACCCCAAGGTGGCATGTTTCCGTTGATTTTTTGTGAACCAACCTGGATCGGTCCCGAAAGTCCCTGCAGGACAATTCTGATTGGAACGGTTACGTCCCCGGTGACAAAGCGCGATCCGTCGAGTGGAGGAAATTGTCCCGGAACTCCGCGTCCATTTGCCTGGTGGCAGGCCGCGCAAGTCGATTGGAAGACGGTTGCGCCCCGTTCCATCGGACTGCCTGAAACCGCGGCTTCCTTTCCTGGGCCGCCGCTGATCACCGGATCGTAGGACTGCGCGCTGAACTCTCCACTGTATCTCCCGACGTAATATCCGGACCAGAAGAGAAGAATGATCGCGAGCGTGGGTAGCCACCAGGGCATCCGTTCGCGACCTTCGGAAGGTTCATGATGTTCGCGGTGCCCTTGGGCCATTCCGAGATGCATTTCGGTGATGTCGATCTCTTTTTTTTCCGATTCGGTAGCGGTGTCTTCCCTGAAGGATCGATCTTCCCTCATCATCATCTCCTCTCGCGTTAAGGCACGCCCTTCACCTTGTAATCCCTCTTGAGTGACTTGAGATACTCAACCAGGGCGAGCGCTTCGTCCGTCGGGATGATCGGTCGTTTGTTCTTGGGCATGAACTGATCCGGAATTTTGAGTGGCACTCCGGTGTCGGCCGTAGTCACCTGCTCCTTGAAGAGCCACGGAAAAGGGGGCATGACCGAGCCCGGAGAAACGATTCGCGGATTGTAGAGATGGAGAAGCTGCCATTCATCACTCGGTTGGCGTACCCCGATGTTGATGAGGTCCGGGCCGGTTCGCGAGGTCCCGAGAACAACGGGATTGTCGTGAACATAGTCATCGACGGCTGTCTGCCGCATTCCCATGCCTCGCGAGATGTCGCTGCCGTCCTGCTTCGGGCGTACCTGCTGGGTATGACAATAGAGGCAGCCCTCACGAATGTAGATTTTGCGGCCCTTGGCCGCGAGTTCGGAATAGCCGTAGGGCAGAAGCGTCCCTCCCGGGCGAACGGGATCGATCTGAAGTTTCGGAATGAGATTGATCCCGAAGAGCGCCGAGATGAAAGTCGCCAAAACGCCGAGAAAGAGAATAACCGCGCGGTTCATGCCGATTTTCCCCTGATCGACGGATACTTCGTCACGAACTCCCGGAGTACCCGGTAAATCGAGACCGCGAAGATAATATGTCCGAGCGTCATCAGTACAGCCGAGACCGTTCTCAGCCAAAAGTACGGGATAAGAAGGGTGACGGTTTCGATGAAGGGCTTCTTCGGATTGTTCAAAGCGAAGCCCTGAATGAACCCTCCGGTCGTGAGACTGATGACGTAGATGGCGATTCCTATTCCCGTCAACCAGAAATGCCACCGGATCGCCCGGGCTGATGGCCAGGGTACCAGCGTGATTCGCGGCAGGATGTAATAGATTGTACCGAAAAGGGTCATCGCGAAAAACGCGTACATACCCATATGAGAGTGCGCGATCGTATGTTGGGTGAAATGAGTGATCCGCGCGACGCTCCTGAGAGCTTGTGTCGAGCCTTGAAGGCTCACGGCTGTGTAGCTCATCGCCCCGAATACGACGAATCGCAAAGTCGGGCTCACGCGGAGCATGTGGAAATGACCTTTCGTGGTCATGTGATGGTTAATCGCGACTGTTGTTACCGGAATCGCCATCATGACGCTGGCGGTGATGGAAGCCGTCATGAGCCACGCCGGAATCGGCCCGCCGACGAGGTGATGGGAGCCATTCCAATTATAAAAGAGAGCGAGGCTCCAAAACCCGAGGAGGCTCAGGTAGTAGCTGTAGATCGGGCGGCCGATGATTTTAGGAATGAAATAGTAAGCGGACGCCAGGCCGATCGGGGTGAACCAGATGCCCAGCACATTGTGCGCGTACCACCAGTTCATCGCGGCTTGCGGCACGCCGCTGTAAATCGGCAAATTTGCGATCACATAAAGCGCTGGAAACCAAAGCGTCGCCCCGAAGAGGTACCATTGTGAAACATAGGTGTATTGGCTTGTTCGCATCATGAAGGTTCGTAATGAGGACCAGGCGATGAAAAGGAAGGCGATCCCGAAAATGATCCAGATCGGCGGCGGAAATTCAAGCCACTCGAGCCCCTGCATTCTTCCCGACAGAATCATATAGATCCCGATCGTGACGCCGATATTCCACAAGGCGGCGGCGATGAGGAGCCCCCAAACCCCCTGAAGCGGAACGCGTGACAAACGGGTGACGAGCCAAAGGAGGGTCCCGATTCCCGCCATCGAAGAAAATCCGTAAATGACCGAGTTCAGGTGTGCCGTTCGGACTCTGCCGAACGTGAGCCAGGGTATGTTCCCCAGAAATTCCGGAGAGTGAAATTTGTAGGAAGTGATGAAAGCGAAAGCGGAGCCGATCAGGAGCCAGAATACTCCGCTGACTAGAAAAGCCAGGCACGGCCAGCGCGTTGAGACATCCAATTTGAAGGCGATATTCGGCTCAGAAGCTTCCATTCAGCGGGTGTCTCCCGTGTCTTCGTCGTCGAAGATGGAAGCCGCCGTTTCGTCCAGATTTTTGAAGTGCCCGGTTCGATGAGCCCAAAGAAATGCCGTGATGACCGTAATGCCGAAAAATAGAGCTGAAAATCCAAGAACCAGGTAGGCGATTCCCATCGCGCCGCGAAGTGCAACGGGAGTGCCAGGGCTGCTTGTCAGAAATTATTTCGAGAGCTCCTCGAGGGCCAGCCAAAGGCTCGCCTTTGCCCAGTTCAGGGGAACGATGGGACTTGGGGCGAAGTACTGGGAATTCGCTTTTATGATCGTATTGTAACTTTCGGGAAGGCTGAACGGCGGTACCGGGTTCCCGTCGGCCCCGAGCTGAGGATTTCTCTTTGTTCCGCCGGTGATTTGACCGAGTGCACGGTTGAAAAACTCGAGCTGCCTCTCTCGATAGTGCGGTTCACAATATTCCCTGAACATTATGCCGCAGCATTTTGAATACCATGAGTCAAAAAACCATTGCGCTTCGCTGTTCCAGATGAATTGCTTTTCGCGCTGTGCGAATTCGGCGGCCGATCGCGTATCCTCGGTTTGGAGCTCGAGGGCCGCCTCGTCGAAGACCGGTGGATTAAACCAGAAGTTCCCGGATTGATAGGAATCGCGATGATATCTTCTGATTCCAACCCGCCCGATGAGTGGTTGAATCAGGGTCAGGATCGCATCCTTGTGCTCGCGCGTGAGTTGCTGAAGCCGGGCGGGATAAAGCAAATTGAGAAGTGCGGCATCCGAAGTTCGATAACGGGAGCTGGCTCTGGCATAGAGTGGCGACTCGCCACCTCGTTCAAGCTGGGAAAAAATCCTTCCATAGCCCTGATTGATCAGTTCACGAATCGATGCCGGCCTGAGAAAGTTGTCGATGCCGAGTCGTCGTGCGGCTTCGCTGAGAATACGGATGGAGTCTCGGTTCCTGTCTTCAGTCAGGAATTTGAGGAATGTTTCGAGAGAAGATGTAACGAGCGCGACCGAGGACGTGTTCACGCGTTCGATTTCTTCCCAAGTTCCGGAATCTTCCATTTCAAAGAAGCGGATTTGTGAAAAGTAGGCAGGCAAACAGGCCAGCGTCTCCCAATGGCCAGCGGAGAGGTCAGCAGGCGTGATTTCGCTGGTTTCGAATGCCTGAAGAATGAGATCGAAGAATAAACCGAGTGCGTCATTCTGTTTGTGATTCCAAATTTGCGGCTGGCCGTTTACCAAAACGTCCTCAAAATCTGAAGAGTTGGCGTCAAAGCGAATATGCACCACGTCCATCGGACTGCTGCGCCCCTTCAGTGTCTCAGGGCGCTCGATCGTGTTTTGAAAACGCGCCCGCTGCTCGGGAGAGGAGAGATAATCGAGCAGACCCAATAGAATCTGCGCTGCGTCGTTCGCGAGACGCGATGTCTTTTGAGCGGGGCGGCAAAATCTTGTTTTCAGCGCAAGGTAAGCCCAGAGGCTGTCTCTTAGCCAGATAGCGTCATAGTGGGTAGGATCGAATGTAAGATAGGCAGGCCGTTCGGCGGCAGAAACGCGCCCGCCAGGTTTTAAACGGATCTCGGTGATTTCTTCCAACAGCGAGCGCAGAACTTGAAGCTCTGAGCTTGAGTGGAATGGTTTTATAAGTGGAGAAATTTCGCGGCAGTGCGCGATAATGCAGTACTTTCTTTCGTGAGCATCGATGACCTTGATTTCGTGAACGCCTGCAGCCGTCTGCAGGTGTCGAACCAGTTTTTTGAAAGAAGCCGGTCTGAAACTGTTCACTTTTCGAGTTGTCACATTCTCTAGCGAAAGTTTCGCCAAAGTTCGTTGTGCGGTGTTGCAGCGGATTCCTGTTCGCATGAAGAGCCTCTTGCGATACTCGCAAAATGTTGTAAGATCGCTCCACGTAGCAGAATAAAATATTATAGCTAATCAGTTAACTGTTTTTGACAGCTTTGGAGGAAAAGAAAGACCATGGGTATGAAAGAGAAGACGAACAATACGAAAACCACCAACCGTCCGAACACCACGAGCACCTTGAAGACGACCACTGCGAAAGCAACGACCACCAATTGGCCCACGCACGAACAGATCGCCGCCCGTGCTTATGGA
>DATDSK010000164.1:0-4816 GCA_035291325.1 Bdellovibrionota bacterium
AATCGCTTTCGCTTGCGCGAGAGTGGTTCCTTCCGGGACCGTGATCAACGGCATCCTGGTCATGCGTGTTTCGATGAGCTGGCTGAGATCCTCTTCGAATCTCAAATCGCGGTTGGTGATAATCCCGACGAGCTTCAAGCCCGCATCATCCTTCACGGTGACGGGAACTCCCGAAATCTTGAAGGTTCGCATCAGGTCAAGCGCTTCGGAAATCCTGGCGCGGGGGGCGATCGTGATGGGGTCAAGAATCATTCCCCACTCGCTCTTTTTTACTTTCTCGACCTCGAAGGCCTGATGTTTGATCGAAAGATTCTTGTGGATGACGCCAAGGCCACCTTCTTGCGCGAGCGTGATCGCGGTCTTGCTCTCCGTCACGGTATCCATGGCCGCAGAAAGCAGGGGGATCCCGAGCGGAATCCGCTGAGTGAGGCGCGTGCCGAGCTCAACCTGAGAGGGCAAAACTTCTGAATAGCCTGGCAACAGGAGCACGTCATCGAACGTCAGGGCTTCCTCGAGCAGATTCATTTCCTCTCCTCCATTCCGTCTTCCAATTCCCCAAGCTCTTCGAGATCGGCCTGGTCATCCCCCAATCGAGCGGGGCCGCGCACGAACCGGTAGTAGCCGATCGCATCGTTGACGTAGTTCTGAGCGCTCGTGCCGAAAAACTCAAGTTCCTCGTCCGTCACCTTGCGGATGACCCGGGCGGGAGCGCCGAACACGACGCTTCTCGGGGGGATCTTTGTTTTCTTCGTGATGAGAGCGCCCGCGCCGATCAGGCACTCGTCGCCGATCTCGGCGTCGTCGAGAATAATCGCGCCCATTCCGATCAGAAGGCGGCTTCCTATGGTGCAGCCGTGCAGCGTCGCGCGATGACCGATCGTGACTTCGTCGCCGATCGTGAGCGGGCTCACCTTGCGCGTGACGTGAAGAACGGAATGATCCTGTACATTTGTTCGGCTTCCGATCCGAATCCGGTTGACGTCGCCGCGCGCCACGCATTGAAACCAAACACTCGAGGAGGCCCCCAGCTCGACGTCGCCGATAATGTCCGAGGACGGGGCGACAAAGGCAGTTTCGTGGATCTTTGGCCAGATTCCGTGATGAGGAAGAATCATGCGCGCTCTCCCTCTTTCTCGACCAGTTCGCCCTGAAGGGAAAGACTCGTCGCGGCCGTGATCCGAACTTTGACGAAGTTACCGACGAGCTCGCAGGTCGAGCGATCGCTGATGAAATTCACCACGCGATTACATCCTGTTCTGCCGGTCCAGACCCGCGCGGCCGAACTCGCGCCAGCTGAAGCAAGATTCTGGTTTTTGGCGACGCCTTCAACCAGAATGTCCAGTGTTTTGCCGACGCGCGAAGCATACCGCTTGGCCGCGATTGCAAGCTGGTATTTCAGAAGCCGGTTCAAACGTTCATTTTTCACTTCATCCGGGACGTCGTCGGCCATCTTCGCGGCGCGCGTTCCCGGGCGCGGCGAGTAGGCGAACGCGAAAATATTATCAAACTGAACACGATCGAGAAGATTCAACGTGTCCTGAAAGTCCGCTTCCGTTTCGCCGGGAAATCCGACGATCAGATCCGTCGAAATCGCGACTTCCGGCGAAAGCTCACGGAGCCGATCCATCTGCGCGATGTACGTCTCAATCTTGTGATGTCTGCCCATTTTCTGAAGGACCGTGTTTGAACCGCACTGCACCGGAAGATGAAGATGAGGTGCAAGGCGCGAGACCCCCGTGTCCCCGCCCGTCTTTCCGGAAGAATAACAGTCGATCAGCTCCTCACTGAAATCAAGGGGATGGCTGGACGTAAACCGGATTCTCCTGAGCAGCGCACAGCGGGGATCGCGGTCAATCGCGCGAAGAAGCTGCGGAAAATTTTCTTCACCGTCTTTCGGCCCGACCCGGCCGATCACGTTGTGGAGCTCGCGAGGTTCGAGGTCCGCGACATTCGGATTACCCTTGCCGAAAGAATTCACGTTCTGCCCGAGGAGAGTCACCTCGCGTACGCCGTTTCCCACCAGGCGGGCGATGTCGTCGACAACCTCGCTGATCGAGCGCGACTTCTCCCGGCCCCGGGTATACGGGACGATGCAGTAGGTGCAGTACTTGTCGCACCCTTTCATGATGTTGACGAAGGCCTGGGCCTTTTCACCGATGACTTTCGTCTCGGTGGAATAATCCATCGAAGAATCGAAATCCGTGTAGATGACGTGTCTTTCGCCGTTTCGCACCCGGTGCAGGATCTCGGGCAGATTATCGATCGTGTCGGTCCCGAAAACGAAGTCGAGGTAAGGAGCACGCTTGAAAAGGGTTTTCTGATCGAGCTGGCCCACACAGCCGCCCATTCCGATGATCGCGCCGTGTCCCCCAGCTCCGGATTTCTTAAGCTCCTGGAGTTCCCCTAACGTGGAGACCGCTTTATGAACGGCTTTCTCCCGAACGGAGCAGCCGTTGATAATGATCAAATGAGCGTTTTCAATGGAATCAGCCGGATCCATTCCCTGCTCGGTAAGGATAGCCGCCATCCGTTCGGAATCCGCCACATTCATTTGGCAGCCGAAGGTCTTGATGTAGAATTTCTGATTCATTTTGTCGCGATTCTATATCTTAAAACCAGGCTTTCGACCACCATGTAAACAATCATGGTCAAAGTGAATCCGACACCTTTGAGCAGCGCCCAGGCCGCTGTCGACCAGTACAAAGCAGCCCAAGCTGCCACGGCGGCATGAATCGCGAAAAACAGCCCGAGTCTCATCGTAAGTCCCCGCAAGGCGACGGTCAGCAGGCGCCCTCGTGCCGATAAGGCGGCCGATTGATCCCAGGAAATCCCTTGCTGTTTCATCGCCTTGGACATGAAAGACACCAGAAGTGGGTGTCCTGCGATGACCGATCCCCAGAGCAACAGGGCCATGGCCGCCTCGATCAGGGAGGGCTGGAGTTTGAACCAGATCCCCTCCTGAGTGGCGAGGGACAGTCCCCCAAGGACGAGGATCATCCCATTTCCACCCCAAGTCAGGGGTTCGACGTGCCTGGTAGTCCGCCATTCCCAAAATATTTCTCCCACCCCGAAGATCATCCCGGCCACAAGGCCCCAAACGATTCCGAATTGAGATTCGATAACGGTAAAGGCGACTACCGGAATCACCCCGCCCAAAAGGAGCGACCGCAACGCCTTGGTTTTCGGCAGAGAACGCGGTGAACTGGCGAGGGGTTCGGTCATACCCACCTTCAGCCGGAATCTCCGGCCGAAGCCCCCGAAAGGCGCCGGTTCGCGATATCAAGAAGTTTAGCGGGGTCCAGCCCGTCCGAAGGGCAGTGAGCGACACCAGAATTGAGTGTCATCCCGATTGCTTTTTCGATGCGCTTCATGACTCGCGGGGCATCCCCGACCTTACAATCATCAAGGACGAGAGCGACTTGACGGCGCTGCGGAACCGGGTAGACCGCGTCCGTGGCCCTGAAAAGGTTTCTCTTGATCGCATCGCAGAACTCGACCGCAACCAGGCCATCGGGAACGTTAACGAGAGCCAACGCGACTGACCCGAGTTCATTCGTCACTTCGTAGGCTCTCGAGGAAAGAACGGCGCGCAGAGCCTCTTCCGAAGACAGCTCGGGGAATTCGAGCGTCAGCGTAATGCGGTTTCGGTTTCGTGTCTGAAGTAACTTTCCACGATGCAGTCTCATGATCTGATGAATGAGCTGAAGCTCGCTCCCGAGGCCTTCTTCCGACCGGGTCAAAAAGCCTGTCTCAGACTGCAAGACTCCCGCAAACGCTGAACCAGGAGCCATCACTCCGCCCTCGAATCCCGCGAGAGCCTGCGACCAGGCGGCTGCCCAACTGGCATCGGCCTCGGGCTTCAGTGCAAAAGAAAATTCGAGGCGTGACGGAAGTGCTTCGATCGACACCCCAGACTTTGATTCAGCGCGCCCGCTGATCACTTCGAGAATCAGATCGATCGCCCGGCTCAGTTTTTGAGGATCGGCGAGAACCGGAACATCGGCTGCTGAATAGATCGTGCTGGCTATCCCGCAATCCTTCAGCCAGGGACGATCGAGCTCAATCCGTTTGCGAACCAATCTTGAAAGCTCAACCTCACGTAAATGCGCATGAAATGTTCCGCTTTCGATCGCGGCAAGATCAAGGACCGTCACGAGGGCCTGCTGGAGACGTTGCGCGTTTCGCTTCGCCATCAGAATCAGTTCTTTTTGCGAAAGCGGTCCCGCATCTGCGCGCGGACTCGCATCATCCGAGGCCTCTAGCGCGTTCAGCGCATTCAACACGCCGGTCAGCGGTGTTCTGAGTTCATGAGAGATCAACGACAAAAGGTTCGATTGGAACGCCCGGAAGAGTGCCTCATCCTGAATCGCAAGCTGGCCAGTCGGACGATGGCCGACCAGAAGATCAGCGACGCTATCTTGAGCAGGGACCTTGCTGACTGGTCTTTTCTTCTTTTTAGGCAAGCTCTTGAAGGTCCGATGTATCTTCGATTTCCAGTTTAACGAGCCAGCCTTCTTCAACAGGATCCTCGGTCACCCGATCCGGATCTTGTTGAGCTGTCGTATTCACTTCCTGGACGATTCCTGTAGCCGGACTGATGACTTCAAGCCGGCCGTTCGACCCGTCAACCGTGACAACGACTTCATTTTTGGTAAAGTCATCACCTTCCTCGGGGAATTCAATACTTTGGACGGCGCCGAGCTCCTCGATGGCCGCGTTCGTCATGCCAATGGTCACGACCGAACCTTTGCGTTGAAACCACAATTTGCCGTCCATGTACTCACCGTTTTTAGGTGCGACTTCAGCCATGAAATCC
>DATDSK010000165.1:0-4127 GCA_035291325.1 Bdellovibrionota bacterium
TTTCGCCAGTGCTCGTCCCGGCGTCGTACATATCTGTCGCGCTTTCATCGTAAAGGCTGGCGTTACGTCCCTGAGGCTTGATCTCTTGGGTGAAGCGTGGTGCGCAGCCTGTTTGAAGCATCAATGCCGTCGCTCCCCAAAACGCCACAGTGAGTTTCTTCAGTTCCGTAAGTTCCATGATGTGTGTGAGTGCAAGGGTAGGGCCAGAATGACCCAGTGTGTCAATTGAGATCAAAAAAGAAGAAGGAAATCGGGACTTGAGCGCCGTTTTCGTGGGAATTCAACGCTCGGGCTGGCGTCCACCGGAGGTTGAACGCCGCCGAGACGCGCGGGACAGCTGTCAAAAAACTAGACAGAGTTCTCGACCGACCTCTCAAAGTCTCTTATGATTTTGGAAGATGAACGAAATGGCAAAAGACCATGACGAGGTCAGGACCGAGGATCTGAAAGCCTTCGTTCAGGTGAGCCGCGCCTTTTGGAGCGACCGCGGCCGCGCTGAACAGGCTGTTGTGGAAACTTTGAGCGCCGCCGCCCTGCTTGATCTCTCCACGGACCAAACCGTGGAACGTGCCGCGTCCGCACTCCTCGAACGTGCTGTTCGCGAAGGAATGGCGGCTAACAGCCGGATGAATATTGATCTGATACACCAGCCTTTTTACCGGCTTTCGCCTGAAGAACGCTTTTTACTCGTCGCGCTTCACGGCGCCAAATGGTCCTATTCCCGGGTTGCAAGGATTCTGAATCGCGACCCCGAGGCTCTGGAAAGTTTGGCCTGGAATACTCGCGTGGTCCTCGCTTCATCGGATACCGCCCATCCGGGGCAGGGTAAATATCCGATCGGTTCGAAAGTGAGCGGGGTGAACTGTCCCGATTATCATTCGAATCGGCCTTGGACCCAGCGGTTCATGGATGACGAAATCCCGGCAGGCGCGCAAAAGCTATTTCTTCAAAACCATGTCCTCGCCTGCGGTTCCTGTCGAACGGTTCTCACGCGCTGTCGGGAGATTTATTTCACGGTAGACGCGATGGTGCCTCGACTCGCAGGATCCGACCAGGAAGACGCGTTCCTTGCGCATCTTCGCGATATCTTGAGACGTGGAAAACTGATTTGTAACCCGAGTCATGCGACCTTTTTTGAGAGCCTTGGTGCCTTCGTCCAGAGAGTGGACGTGCAAGTGGCCTTGGTTTGTCTCGTTGGATTGGTCGGACTGATGTTTGTTGGGAAGTAAAAATACGAAAGGCTGCTTTCATCACCCTGTGAAATGAATCTTGATGGAGGGGAATGTTCCTTATTCAGGAATTAGATTCATTTCGGTGGTGAAAGCAGCCGTACGGACGGTAGCTTTAGCAACCGGCATGCCACTCCCGGAGCGAATCCATTTGATCATTCGAAGGCGTTTGGAAGTGAAGTCTTTTTACGGGCTTGAGAAGAAACTCTCTTTCTTTTCTCGAGAGATCCGGTACGAGCGGGTCTCGGTATGATGGTTCCAATCGTGAAGGAGACCGGCGTTTTGGTTCCAATTTGGAACTAGTACTTGGAACTAGTACCGCGAAACAGGGCTAATAGAGCCGTTCCGGAGGGAGGTACTGGAAAAGGGAACCTTCTCCAACGTCCACTCGGAACGTGTAGAGCAGGTGGACTTCTCCGTCTTTATCGAGGAGTTTTGTCGGAGGATTTGGAAAACGTTTGACCCGGTACCAGGAACTGTCGACCACGCGATCCAGTTCAGGAATTCCCGAACTTTGCAGATGCCGGATTTCAGAGATCTCGCCGTTCCGGTTGAGAATAACGTCGACGATGGTCGCGTATTCTCCTGGACTGAGGTGGCGATGTCCCATGACTTCACGAGTTTGGCTTTCCCAGATCGGCCCGATGGCTTCATGAATTCGCGCGTAAAAAGAGTAATAAATTGATTCCTGCGCGTTCAGGAGGTTTTGGCTGCCTTCGGGTAGCTTTTTGTCATCGATATACTGGTCGCCTCCCTGCGTCTGCGATTGTTGGTGCGCTTGGCGATTCGACTGAGGGGGATGCTGTTGCTTCGGCGGTTGAGGCGTCAACTTAAACGGAATTCCGATTTCCCGAAGATTAAGGCGACGGTTTTTGGGCGTTGCTGGTTTGGGGGTTGCTGCTTTGGGTGTGGCAGGGCTTCCGGCACGGGGGATGACCGCCGTGTTACGAGCGCGTTGCTCCTTCTCCACACGGATATTCCGGTCGGACATGTACCGTGCGTCGGAAGGAGCCTCCTTCTCGTTTGGTTTGCTCTTGTCGCGATTCAGAAGGAGTCCCTTGGGAGTTTTCCATTGTTTTCGTATGGCTTCGAGCTTTTCGGGATCCATTTGTTGAACTTCGATGCGTGGAAGTGCAGATGAAGTCTGCCACTGAACGCGGGCCAGAAAGATCATCATATGCAGCAATAGAGTCAGGAAGGAGATGACCGCCCAGCGTTGCCAGGACGGCCTCAGGATTTCCGCGTCCATTCTCATGGTTTAGCTTTGGCCGTCATGAAAGACAAGGACCAGCGCGCCGCGAGGACGGGACAGACGAAATTCTAACTCAGTTTTGTTGTTGTGATGACGGAGCGGGTTTGGGCCGGGCTTTCCGGTACGCTTCGATGGTCTTCGCGATTTTTCGGATCCAGTTGTTCTCGCGCGAGGCGAGATATTCCATCTTCTTTTTTAACGCTTCGATGTCCTGGGGGGGGGCTCCGCGCGCCTCGAGTTCGGCGATCTGGACCTCGAATTCCCGGATCTGATAACGAGCTTCAAAATATCGCTCCTGAAACGCTTCCAGAAGACTTTCTGCATCGGGTGGCGGCAAGGGAGGGGCGGTCCCGACCCCTCCGGATCGAAGCTCCCGGATCAAGCGATCTTTGTCCGCCAGGGCGGCCTTGAGTTCCCGAATCGTGACGGCGGCATCGGCGACGTAGCGGTCCTTGGCGCGTTCCGCTGCTTCACTGGGTTCCTCGGCGCGTGCGCGGCTGGTTGGTAATTCCGGAACCGGTAATAGCTTCAGGTGAGGTGCCGTCGCGCCAGGCATATCAAACGGTCCTTCGACCATGAGATTTGCCGTGATCGGCTCGACCCAGAGACTGTGAATATTACCATGGGCACGCTCAGAGGGGCTTGAATTGAGGAACCCGACCACGACCTCGATCACTGAAACATCGGGAACCGTGTGCACTCGCACGAAATCAGCGAATTTAAGCAGCAGTTGTGATGGAGCCGACGGTCGGGTGACGTCGGGCCAGAAGACGCCGAGTGTATCTTTGGGAGACCATTGCGGCATGCAGTAGGAAAGCCGGAGGGCTAAGCATCCGGCGTCAACACCGAGCTGAAAGCCCGCACGAGGGGCTTTGCTGATTGAGTTCAATTCGGCTTTGCCGGGGCCCTCTTCGTAGATCAGGCTCCAGAGCGCGGAGATACAGATTCTGAGAGCGTTCGATCGTTTTTTCCAATCGGAATTGGCAATTTCCGAAAGGCCCAGAATGGAATCGATTCGGCTTCCGAGTCCCCGCCCCGAGTACCAGTGTTCGCAGTAAATCGGTGTTCCGGCACGGAGGAGGGGTTGAAGGCCTGCCCGGCGGCTGTCCTGGATGAGCGATCGAATGAGCATCTGGATCTCATGCGAGCTGAGATGGCCGAAATCGAGGAGAATGGCCCGCAAATGATCGGCTTGGCCCCCGATTTCATACGGAGCCAGTGGTTCGCAATGATATCCCGCGAAAGTTGGCCCGCTGGTCCGTGTCAACCCGTAGAAGGCTTCGACGCGAGTCCAGGCGAGATAGCGATACCAGGGGGCGAGGATGAGTTGGAACGGTTCCGCTTCGAGCTTTTTCAGGAGCGCGTCTTCAGTGGTACTCGCGGCCAGGAGCTGAACTTCGGCAAATTGACGCAGTGAATTAATCGCACGTGTAAGAAGGGCCCCCTTTTCACGCGAAATCCGGTCATCGACGATCATCGCTATGCGACCGAGTTTTTTATTTGGGAGAGTTGCTGGCACGAAGGCTCCTCTATTATGATTTATCGTCTTGCGGGGCGAGAGTCTTGAGGGTAACTCCGGAGAAGAGTTTTCAGGCGGCCGCCCAGGTTACAGGCAGTTACGAGGGGTTATCCCAGGGGTTATAAAA
>DATDSK010000166.1:0-34380 GCA_035291325.1 Bdellovibrionota bacterium
TGTGCTGCCGATAAATCCACTTGCGCCAGTGACGAGTACTTTCATTGAGATTTTTTGCTACCTGAGTGCCGGGAAACGTGTCAATAGCTTATCCCGTATGGTTTTCACCATTTTGGGGTGTGGCACATCGACCGGCGTTCCCTTGATTCACTGTCATTGTCCGGTCTGTCGATCCAAAAACCCGAAAAACCGGCGGCTTCGTGCATCGGCTTGGGTTCAGTTTCGGGGAAAAAGTTTCTTGATCGACACGGCCACTGATTTCAGAGAGCAAGCTCTGCGAGCCAGAATTCCGCGAATTGACGCAGTGCTATACACCCATCCGCACGCTGACCATATCCATGGCATTGATGAGTTACGGAGCTTCAACTACGTCCAGGGGGCGCCTATTCCTGTCTATGGAAATGATTGGACATGTGAGGAGTTTGACCAGAAATTCGCCTACATATTCCGTCCCACCGCCCAGGAAGGCGGCGGGATCCCTCAGCTCGCTCTCAACCGGTTCAGTACAGCGCTCCCGGAACTCGTCATCCAGGGTGCGCCGGTGACGCCGATTTCTGTCCTGCACGGTTCAAAGGAATCCGTTGGTTACCGGTTCGACTCCATTGCCTACGTCACTGATTGCAGCTATATTCCGACCGCATCTCTCGAGCGGATGAAAGATCTCGACGTTCTGATCCTGGATTGTTTGCGCATTGAAGCGCACGGTACTCATTTCAACCTCGAACAGGCTCTTGAGATCATCACTCAGGTCCGGCCCGGAAAGACTTACCTGACCCACCTGGGACACGACTTTGATTATACAAAATGGGCAAAAAAGCTCCCGAAAGGCGTGGCGCTTGCCTACGACGGCCTGAAAATTAGATACGGGAACAGCACAAGAGAACGGTAGGTGTCTCATGATTATTGGCGTACTGAGAGAAATCAAAAACAAGGAAAACCGCGTCGGAATGGTGATTGCGGGAGTTCGGACGTTGACGCAATCCGGACACAAGGTTCTCGTCCAGCTCAATGCCGGAGCGGGGGTGGGGATTTCGAATGAGGACTATAGACGCGCGGGCGCCACGATCATCGAGAGTTCAAAGGAAATTTACGAAAAAGCTGACATGATCGTGAAGGTGAAGGAACCTTTGCCGGAGGAATATCCGCTCCTGCGCGAAGGTCAGATTCTTTACACATATCTTCACCTGGCCGCTGACGAACGGCTCGCAAAGGCGCTCATGGAGCGTAAAATCGTCGCAATTGCTTATGAGACCATTCAGACTCACGAAGGCGCGCTCCCTCTTCTTGCACCGATGAGCGCTGTCGCGGGCCGGATGGCGACTCAGATCGGGGCGACTTATCTCCAGCACGATCATGGGGGCAAAGGCATTCTCCTTGGCGGGGTGACCGGCGTCGAACGGGCCAGGGTCGTTGTCCTGGGCGGGGGCGTAGTCGGGGTCAATGCGGCGAAAATGGCCGCTGGACTGGGCGCTAAAGTAACGATCATGGACGTCAATGTGGCCCGTTTGGACTACCTTGCCGACATTTTTGGCAGTGATGTCAGTACTCTTTATTCCAATAGCGAGCAGATCGAACGCACCGTGATCCGGGCTGACCTGGTGATCGGTGCCGTTCTCGTGCCGGGCGCCAAGGCCCCTAAACTGGTTACCCGTGAAATGGTTTCAAAGATGCAGCCTGGCAGCGTCGTTGTTGACGTTTCGGTCGACCAGGGGGGGACCGTCGAGACTTGTCGTCCCACGAGTCACGAACATCCGACGTATACGGTTGACGGCGTCATTCATTATGCTGTTCCGAACATGCCGGGTGCTGTCCCGAGGACTTCGACCTATGCGCTCACGAACGTGACCCTCAAATATGCTCTTATGATCGCAAATCTGGGCTGGAAAGAAGCGGTTTCGCGTGACGAGGCCCTCTCCCGCGGCGTGAACATCCTGAACGGCAAAGTGGCTTATAAGCAGGTCGCTGATGATCTCGGGTTGCCCTTCGAGCCTGTTCGAGTTTAAACTGATGATCAGTGGGTACTGCAGACAAGCTCAAAGGAGCGATCAATAAAGGGCCTCTCATTGTCGTCATCCTGAACGTGGTGGTCGCGCTCGGGGCGGCGGGAGTGCTTTTTTATACGAAGCTCATCTACAAACGCCCGGCCATTACGGAGCACGGCGAACGTACACGGCTCGCCAGCATTCACGCCAGTCCGGGACCACTTGCCACCCCCGCCACAATTACCTTCGAGCCTGTCATCGTGAATATCGAACCCGTTCCCCAGCAGCCCAGAGCGGCGGATGGCACTTCACAACAGATCGAAGGAAAGCTCCACTATTCGACGGTGGGGTTTGCACTCGAAATCAGGGACGGCAGCAAAAAAGAGGTCATTGAAACCCTGCGGCCCATTATTATGGACAAGTTTATTTCACTCCTTGGGCGAAAGGGCTTCAAGGAACTGACCACTGTCCAAGGGCGGTACCTGCTTCGTACCCAGCTCCTCGAATCAGTCAATCAGCTCGTCGCGAAAGCATCCGAAGAAGCCGCGCGGGACGGACTGGTGACAAATATCTACTTTACCCAGTTCATCGTTCAGTAAACGACGCCTTACGGCGAGAAGCTCTCTGAACTAAAAGTTCACCCCAGCGCGAAAGTTGGTGGCCCACACGGTATTGGTTGCGTTTTCCACGCCGCTCGCCGCATTGGAGAATTTATAAAATGCGCCGGGGAAGTAGAACCCGATGTCCGCGCCAAACTGAAAATTGTCATCCCACTGAAACAGGGCGCCGTAGTCCATCTCCCATCCAAGCGAGCTATCCTGGTTCGTGTTTGCGACCACGACATTCCGAGTCCAGGTGTTGAAAAAGCTTTGCCCGGCAACGGCGGGATGAACGGCTTTGGCGTATGCCCAAGTCGCGTGGAAGTCCCATTTGTCCGTTTTAAAATGTCCTTTGATCGACAGGTAGTTCGCGTTCACGATCGGATTGTCGTAAGGCGAGGCCAGAAGGGAGGGGGTCGCGGCCGGGTTGTTGAGCGTTTGGAGGCCGCTTAAATTGGCCAGCTGGTAATTGAACATGATCATCGCGAGATGATAGTTCGGGTTGAAATAAAAGACCTTGTCCACGGAGCCGGGGGCATGTCCCGCGCGCAAGTCGATTTGCCACATCTCGCTGAGCTTCCAATCAGCTTCGGCAGCGATGGCGTAGCTGGAATAATCCACACCACCGATGTGACCGGTTGTGATCGGAACTTCTCCGGCAAGCGTGAATTTCCCCAGCTTCTTGCGGCCGAAGAGATCCCAGGTGTTATAATTCATGCCCTCGGGAACTCCGCGTAAACCGCGGTAGCCGGCAGTCCCGGCGGGAACGCCTGGGTCCTGGCTCGCGCCAGCGATGCGTTTGATGAAGTTAACGCCACCTTCGAGTTCTTCATCGGGATTTTCGTATTTCAGAATCAGCGAGTAGTCGGTCATCTGGCCGCCGGACCCGGTGGGTACGCAGCCCGTTCCCGCGACGTAAGTGCATGAGCCACCGACCGTGTTGCCCATCGAATAAGAAACGTAGCTTGGGATGAACGAGAATGCTCCGAACTTCGAAACCAGCCGGATAACGTCGCCCGTCGATTCATAGCGGTCCCAAAGGTTGTCGCCGCTGTTCCAGACAATTCCCAAGCCCCAGTGCAGTGGCGCCCGTCCGAGATGAAAAGTTCCGAAGTCGCTGAGAATCTCCGCCCAGAAACGTTGAGCGGTGATCGTGGACCCGCGCGATTGGGTTGAATAGAACTGTCTTTGATCCGGAGCGTAGGGGGCGGCGTTTCCGAAAAGCCCGAAAATCGGGTCACCGAACCACCATTCCGAACGAACGTAGATGTTATCGTTCACGACCAGCTTCGGCCGAAGCTTCAGGAAAAGGTTTTGGAAGTTCGCGCTGTTCGATCCAGCTGGTGGAATGTAATAACCGCCCTGACCCAGTCGAGCGTCGGGCGAAACCTTATCGGAGCTGTCCATCGTGTAATTGTGGATCATGTTCGCTTCGGCGCGAAATTGGCCGCCCCAATCCAGTTCCATGGCCGAGGCGCTTCGAATTCCGGAAAGGTTGGCCGCAGCGACCAGCAGAGCCAATGCTACGACAGAAATGAATGTTTTCAACGGGCGCTCCTATCTGTTTCCCATCACTCGGTTGTTGTTGCCTAACCCCAGGTCTCAGCGAGTCGCGGGCGAATCGCGACTTGATCATTCAAGTGAGGTATGCAAGGTTTTATTGACCGGCCTGAATCCAGTCAAGGAGATAAGTTCGCGTGCGGCGCGTCGTAATTATCGCATCTATTGCATCTCTCGTTTCTGCTGCTGCATTCGGTGGCTATCTTTGGAGCCTCTACGGTCAACTCCGGGACGCGTTTAATCAAACAGAGCAGTTTATCCCGACCCGGATTTTCTCCGACGTCACCCGGGTCGCCAATCTCGATCCACGACAGAAGATCGAAAGCAGGCTGAGGAGCCTGGGGTATCTCCAAGGCGGCGCTTCGGTATCGACGCAGGATACCGCCGACATCACCTTTCAGCTTCATCCGATTTCTTATCCCTCTTACCTGATCCCGGAGGGACATCCGACTTTTGATGCGGTTAATCGAACGGTGCGGCTCAAATTCAGCTCGAATGCCGCTGATGCGCCTTTACAGTCGATTGACGTTGAAGGACGGGAAATCCAGGAACTCTTTCTCGAACCCGAAATCGTGGCAACTTTATCCAGGGCAGGTAAGAAAGACGAAGTTCGCGAGCTGGTCTTTTGGAAGGGGCAAGACGAGAACGAGATTCCTCCTCTGGTATGGAAGGCGATCACGGCCGTCGAGGATCAGCATTTCGAGGAGCACATGGGGCTCGATCCGCGCGGAATCGCGCGCGCGATCTGGGTCAATCTGAAGACGTTTTCCTTTGCTCAGGGCGGAAGCACGATCACCCAGCAGCTGGTAAAGAATCTCATGGCCCGGAGAACGAAAAACATCTTCCGCAAGGTGAACGAGATCTTCCTCGCGCTTCTGCTCGAGGCCCGGTTCAGCAAGGAGCAGATTCTTGAACGTTATCTGAACGAAGTTTACCTCGGGCAGATCGGAAATCTCGAAGTTCACGGCGTTGCCGAGGGCGCGAAGCATTTTTTCGGCAAGCGGCTCCGGGAACTCAATCTGGCGGAAATCGCTCTCATGGCAGGATTGATCCGCGGGCCGGGTTACTACTCACCCTATCGGTTCAGGGATCGCGCGCTTGAACGGCAGCGGCTCGTACTGCGCAAGATGGTCGAAACGGGTCAAATCGCGGAAGGGGAGGCTGAAGAAGCCCTGAAACTCCCGATCCGTCTTGCTCCGCCGCAGATGACGGCAAACAAGGCGCCCTATTTCGCGGATTTCGTAAAGGCGGAATTGATCCGAAAGCTCAAAGAGCGGATGACCGAGCAGGAAATAACGCAAGCCGGTTTTCGCGTTTACACCACTCTGGATCCGATTCTCAATTCCTCCGCGCAGAGGGCGGTGGCGGCGGGGATTACCGACCTCGAGAAACGCTTCAAGATAGCCTCTCCCGATCGTCTTGAAGGAGCGCTCGCCGCCGTGGATCACACGAACGGTTTCATCAGGGCTCTCGTCGGGGGACGAAGTTACGCGCAGTCGACCTTCAACCGCATCCTGAACATGAGGCGGCAGGTCGGCTCGACTTTCAAACCGCTGGTCTACCTCGCAGCCATGGAAAGAGGCGAAGACGCGAACGGGATCTACTACGGTCCCAGTCATCCGGCGGAGGATGGGCCCTGGAAACTGACCTTTGATCGGGGACGGCAGACGTGGTCGCCCAAAAATTACGAAAAAGAGTTCAGAAGCTGGCTGACCTACCGCGACGCGCTAGCTCACTCGATCAATACCGTCGCCGCCAGACTCGGATTCGAGATCGGAATCGAAAATGTCATAAAACTTTCGAGAGCGATCGGCATCGAATCGGAACTGCTTCCTGTCCCTTCTCTTTCCCTGGGCGTCGCGGAGTTATCTCCGATCGAGCTTCTTCGGGTTTACGCGACTTTCGCCAACCATGGTGTTCAGCATGAGTTCACGGTGATCCGAGGGATTACCAAGGATGACGGGACCGATTATGCCCGATTCGTTCACCATCCTCGCGATGTCATCGCGCCAGGGCCGGCGGACTTGTTAACCGACATGCTTCAATCCGTTTTTTCGGAAGGGACCGCCCATAGTGCCGCCAGAATGGGTTTTGTGCGGCCGGCGGCCGGCAAGACAGGCACGACCAGCAATCATCGTGACAGTTGGTTTGCCGGGTACACGCCCCAACTGACGGCTGTCGTTTGGGTGGGAATGGATCAGGCCCGCTTCGGGGAAGAAGGACCGGAGCCGGCGAAAGAGGGTGAGTCCGATCGCAGCCGGCGAAAGGTAGTTCTTACCGGAGGGACTTCCGCTCTTCCCATTTGGGTTGGTTTCATGAACGATGCGCTTCGGGGTGAACCGCTCCAGCCGTTTCCGGTGAGCCCGCATCTGGTGACGGCGCTTATTGATTCAAGAACCGGCAAACTTGCCAAGTCGGATTGCCCTGCCTCGCAGACCCGGCTCGAAAAATTCGTGCGAGGTCACGAGCCCAAGGAAGAAACCTGTGAGATGCTCTGGCCCGTTTCCGTTACCGAAACCGTAGGCCAGTGAGTTTGCCCGCTTAGGCCTTTATGCTACTCTCGCAAAGAATGAAACGGCTGGTCCTTTTCGATATTGATGGAACCCTCCTGAATGGCGGCACGCTCTGGCGTGAATGCTTCGAGGCCGGGTTCAGGGGCGTATTCCCGAGTTGTCCGTTCCCGAGAGTGGCCTTCAGCGGGAAAACGGACCGCCAGATTTGCGCCGAGGTGCTTGCGAAAACCGGTTCTTCGGGTCAAACGGTCATCGAGGACGTGATTGATCGCATGATCGCTGGGTATATCGGCCAGCTGAAGGCGGCCCTTGCCGCGGGCCGTGCCGCCTCGCACGTTGAGCTTTTGCCCGGGGTGCACGAACTCCTGAAAGCACTTATGGGACGCACCGAAGTCACGATCGGGCTTTTAACGGGCAACGTACGCGACGGTGCCCGCCTGAAGCTCGCATCCGTCGGAATTGATCACTACTTCGCGCCGTCTTTTAATATCGGAGCATTCGGCGATGACCATTCCGATCGTTATCGGCTTCCTGAAATCGCGGTCGCCCGGGCGCGCGCGGAACTCGGCCTGCAATTCCAGGGAAAGGAAGTCGTCATTATCGGCGATACCGTTCATGACGTAAACTGCGGAAGGTCGATAGGAGTCCGTGCGATCGCGGTCGGGACGGGCCGGCCTGAGTATCGCGACGAAATCCTGCGTGCCGGACCCGATTCCTTTTTTGAGACGCTGTTGAAGACAAATGAGGTCTTGGCGGCCATTCTGGAGTGAGCGACCGCTGTCTTACTGCTGAAAATGCCATCGCGGCGGAGGTTCGTTGTAGGAATGCACCGCCCGAATCCATTCCGGGCGGACCTGATACGGAATAAATGCTTCGATCTTGTACGGATCATAGTCGATTCGCTGGTTGCCGATCTGATAGAAGCCGCGCCCCTTCCTGAACGCGCCCGCCTTGTCCAAGGGGCCCGCCTGACGGATCAGTTCGAATTCGGGAATATCCATTTCGAACAGGAAAAGCTTTCCGTTCGGCGCGAGTTTTTCGGCTTGGCCGTGATGATATCCGACCGATGCCGCGAGTTCCATCCAATCGGAAACCGAAACAAGGATGGATTTATCGAGATCTTTGTTCATCGGACGGTTGAGCATTTCCGTTCCGAATCCCGAAGCGAAAGTCCGCTTTGCTTGCGGGCTTGCCGACTTGGGGTCGATCTCGAAAAGCAGTTTTTCCTTCATGAAGGACTTGTTTTGAAATTTCAGGCCGGCCGACTGGATGCCGTCCCGTTTGAGCTGCATGGCTTCGTCGGCGCTCTGAAGCCGCATTCCGCGAAAAACCTTGCTGGTCCCGAGCGTCTTCGCGAACTGCGCGCGTAGCTCGATTCCGGAAGCTTGGGGATGGGCCTTCAAGTATTCTCCGCTCCATTTCAGGAAATCGTCCGTGCGGCAAAGAATTCGGGGATCGAGCATCAGGTGAGCCCGTTTCTTGCCGACGACCTGCACGAATCGCGGGTAGATCATCTGCGGAAACATTTCCGAAGCATACCAGGCTCGGGCGAGGGGAACGACTTCGTCGGGATGTGCCTCCAGGTATGCGGCAAACTGCGGATCAAACCAGTAATTTTTGCTTTTCATCACCTCGTCGACGAGGCGGCTTTTCTGGAGTTTCGGCGAAGGGAAGGCGTGCCGGTTCGGCAGCAGCCCTAAGCTCAATCGCTGCTTTACGCACGAGAGCACCCCGTTCGGCAAGACGAGGGTCGGCGTCGCGGGTAAACCGCGACTTGGAACCGCGAGAACCGTCAGAAGAATGAGCGCGTGAAAAGCCAGAAATCGCAAAGGAACTCCTTGTCATTAGTTTACGTGAGACTCGGAGTTCCTTCAAAGGACAATTGAGGTAAAATCCAGCGTAAGATCAGCCTCTTGGACGAGGCAGTTCGGAGTTATCGACACCGTAACGGATTGAGATAGATTTCGGCACCCGCATCTATGTCGGCCGTCTTTCGAAAGCTTTCAACCGGAACGGGAACCGGGTCCCTGGGATTTCGGTAATCATGACGTTGACTGAGGGATCGCGTGAGTCTCGGGTCGATGACGAAGTTGTTCCCGTCCCCCGTATTCAGCCAATAACGGTCGTCATTTTCTGTGTCGAAGTAGAAGGACCCGGTGAAGGCGGTTGCTCCGATCATCGAGGTATAACTGTGTTCTGTCTGCAGGCCGCTGATCGTAAAATATCGATCCGTTCCGGCCAGGCGATCGAGCCTCTTCGATTTCCAACCGCTGCTCTTCGTATCGGCATAGTAAAAGCCGACTTCTCGCACCAGTCCCAGCTCGGGGCTGAGTTTGATGAAAAGCGCCACTTCAGTTCGGTAGTAATGCTCGTCCTGATAGAACTTGGTTACGGCTTTGTCGATGAAGGCCGAACAGTCGTTGATCCGGATATCTCGTCCGTGAGCGGTCGAGGCGAGGGTCGAAAAAATCATGAAAACAGGAATGAGGAAGTTCATCTTCATTGTCCTTTCTGAGACAGCTCCCTGGCGCTCAGGGGGCTTCTGATTAACCCCGAAACCGGATTCGGCGAATGAAATATCTTCTGAACGGTTGGAACGAGTTCCTGAATGGTCGGACCCTGGCTCCCGATGAAATAGGGGCAACGCATGGAAAACTGGAGTTTACAGCTCGTACCAATCCAGGCACAGCACACTCAGTGTTTCTGACGGCGAATGCTCGATTCTTTTTCGGCAGTTCAGGATTGTCTCTTTCAGGAGTGCGCGAATCCATTCTACATCGCTGCGCGAAAGACAGTGCACGGCTGAGTAGTGAAAGCCCGCTTCACGGGGCTCCTGAAGCAACTGGAGGGTTCGTTGCCGCCAGTTTGCGTGGGCGAGATTGGCGAGGACGTGCGTGGAGGGGAGGTGGATATTGCGAGACGTGGCTTCCCATTTTCCTGACTGACGGAAGAGGAGGCCCATTTCCTCCAACGCGACCAGTACGGATTTCACGACTTCGCGAGTGGTCCGAAGGCGTGACGAAATCTCCTCGAGACTCAGGGGAGCGATCATGCAAAGAACGTGTATCACTGCAAAAAGCCAGGAAGAGTGATATCGGACTCTATCTTTTTCAGAAATTGATGAATCGGTTCGGATTCCTGACCGCAGCGCGCGCCCCTCAGTTCTGAGCGCGTTCACTTTCGCCGTAATCCGATTTCGAAGAGCCGAGGTTGCGGCTCTTTCATGTTCCAAGAGCAGAAGAAAATAGTCCGTTTCGGATTCGTTGAAGGTCAAGTGTTGCGCGATCGAAAAGGCCTGATCGGGAGTGAGATGAACCGAGCCGTTCAGTACACGCGTAATCCAAGATGGGCTGCATTGAGCAGCTTGAGCTAACCGGCTCCGGCAGCCGCGTTCAGGTGAATTCTGAATTGACTGCGCAATGACCGACCGATAATCCTTCAGCCCGTAGATATCCATGGAGTGAGCATAATTTACAATATATCAAATGTGGAGTGCATATTTTGACAATAATAGGCTGGCATTCGGTGCTGTTTTGGAGCAAATCTGGCCGCGTCGAAAGGATAAGATATGAAGATGATGATCGTTCCGTTGCTAATGTCGTTGGTTCCACTGAATTCAGCCCTGGCCGGAGGCGGATCGAGTGTTGGTCCCGCAAACCCCGCATCGGTAAACTGCATTAAATTAGGAGGGGGCCTGGAAAGCGCGGTTGATTCAGACGGGAATTCATTTGGGCTTTGCGTTATCGGCTTGTGGGCTCTTTACAAAGAAATGAATGACCGAGGACTGGTCAAACCGCATCCTGGGGGTCCCGGAGTTGGGATGCCGAATCCGGCCGCCCTCAACTGTGTCGAAATCGGGGGTGGAGTGCGAAGCATTGAAACACCGAATGGATACCATGATGTCTGCGTGGTGGAGGAATGGGACCTGTTTAAGGCAATCGATGTGACACAGGAATTCAATTGATTGTATGCTGAAGGGCGTTTCGGACGATCGGTATTACGGCGCGGTTTACCAGAAATATGGCCAAACGATGGAGCCGATCTTCAACACGAAATTAGGGCGCGTGGTAGAGAACTCAATCCGACGGGACTATGAAGGGAGTGGATTTTCCATCTTGATCCGACTCGACTCAGAATATGCGCCGATGCACGAAGCCTACAAGCCAGGTTATTTTCCTGCAACGGTTAGGACAACTGCACTCGCCCATGGTAGCTCGCAGGAGTTTGACTGCGAGCTTGATGTTCCAGACTATCACCGGTAACGCGGAAGCTCTCAAATCTTTAGTTGCACTTCGAAAATCGAATGCCACGAGTTCTTGGGTGTCGGCACTGGGTCTGTGCCGACACCTGTCCAATCTTTAGACAGCGCCAAAAAAGCGAGCTCGTGATTCTTTTGATTTCTCTCAATAATTTCGAACAGGAACCTCGGTGACGAAACGCCACCACTTGGTACACGCTTTGCTGAATTCAGCGTAGTGGCGTTTGAGCGCCCATCTGAGTTGAAGCTGAGTTCTGAGTTGGTCTGTGTTGTTTGCAAGGTGTTGTAGATGATTAAGCACTGGTACCGTCGATACGAAAAAACGTTGATGATCATCGCCGCTTCCGCGGCGCTGACCGCCGTTTTGGTCAACGTCGACCTTAATCTCGTCGAAGCCAAGCTTTACGACTTCAGGACCGCGTACGGGCTGCAGCAGCGGCCGGATCCCAACATTGTTCTGGTTACGCTGGATCACGCGACGACCACGGCGCTGGACGAAGTATCGCCACTTTCCCTCGATTATCACACTCAGTTTATCGAAAAAATGGAATCGCACGAACCGAGAGGGATCGGTTATCTGGTCGATTTCAACCAAGTGAACCAAATGAATCCCGAACTTTTTCAAAAAGATTGGGGTTCGCGCTTCATTCGCGCGGCAACCCGGCTCCAGGCGCGCGGGACTTCCGTCCTTCTGGGCGCGCGGTATGACGTCACCGGGGAAGTCGTGCCGCCATTTCCCCTCGGAACACTGCCGCACGCGATCGATCTCGTCCATAAGGACGGCAACGTCTTCGCCGGTGACAAGGTCACTCGCAGGACGTTGGTTGAGCTGAACCAAAAGCCGGTATTCCATACACGTTTTGCCCGGGAACTCGGACTCATCAGGCCGGACCAGCTTCCCCGAGGCAGCTTTTATGTCAGTGAAATCGAAGGCCGGTACTTCTTTTTTCGATATCACGGAAGCACGTCGGGTCAGCTGCGCTATCCTTCGGTTTCTTTCATAGATGTCCTGAAGGGAAACGTTCAGCCCGGGTTCTTTCGCGGAAAAATCGTGCTCGTTGGAACCATCTCCAAAGAGGATTGGAGCGACTACACTTTTACCCCGTATTCAAAAGAACCGTTTGCGAACCCGAAGCTCGCGGTTCATGCGAACATTCTTGATTCCGTCATTCATGATCAGGGAGTTCTGATGGCGCCGGGCTGGATTAACTCACTCGCGACTTTCGCGGTGATCACGTTCGTGCTCTCGTGGGTCATGGGATCCAGCCCGCTCGGGGGAGTCTTCGCGACAATCGGGCTGGCCATAGTTTTCACGGCTTTCGGACACCTTCTTTTTCAGGTGAAAGGGTTTTGGCTTCGGGAAAGCCAGCCCTTGATCGGCATCTTCCTGGGCTACTATCTCACGGTGCCGTATCGGCTGATTCGTGAATACGAGAAACGCTGGGACTACCAGCGCAAAAACGAACTCCTGACGCAGGTTGAGGAACTCAAGACGAACTTTCTCTCGCTCGTGACTCATGACCTGAAGACTCCGGTCGCCCGGATTCAGGGACTCTCCGAGGTTCTTCTGCGAAAGTCGGCGATGCATCTTCAGGACCGGGATGTCGAGACCATCCGCAATATCATCAGCTCGACGGAAGAGCTGAATCGATTTATTTCGAGTATTCTCGAGTTGAGCAAAGTGGAATCGAAGCGTCTGCAGATCCAGCTGGAATCAAAAGATATCAATCAGCTGGTCGAACGTTCCGTTGAGGGGTACAGCGCGGCGGCCCGGGCACGAAACATCCGCATCAAGATGAATCTGGAACCGTTGTTTCCCATTAAAATAGATGCCTCGCTCATCGCTAAAGTGATCAACACGCTCCTTGATAACGCGATCAAGTACTCGCCCTCGGATTCGGAAGTCCTGATTGAGTCGCGTGAATCGGGCGATTGGGTGGAGATTGCCGTCAAGGATCACGGTATCGGGATGACCGCCGAGGAGCAGGAAAGTTTGTTCACGCGTTTCTACCGCGCGAAAAACGATACGACCGTGAAAATTGCGGGAACCGGACTCGGGCTGTATCTCACGAAGTACTTCATTGAAGCTCACCGGGGGCGTGTCGAGGTCGAGAGTGAAAAGGACTCGGGCAGCACCTTCAAGATCTTTTTACCGATAGCGGCTCAAGCGCCGTTCATACCGACGATGTCGAAAAAGGAGAGTAGTTATGCTTAAAGTTCTCGTGGTGGATGATGACGCGGATCTTCGTCTCTCGGTTGCAACCGCGCTTTCCGAAGGCCACTATGTCGTCGATCAGGCCAAGGACGGGGAAGAAGGCATCAACCGGGTCCGCTCCACGCATTACGATCTCGTGCTGCTCGACGTGAACATGCCCAGAGTGACCGGTCTCGAGGCGTTGAAGGAAATTAAGGCGCACGACCCGTCGATCATCGTTATCGTGCTGACCGCTTTTTCGAATGTTCGGGACGCGGTCGAGGCCACCAAAGAGGGCGCCTACAATTACCTCGAGAAGCCGATAAAGGCCGAAAACCTCGTCTACATTGTCGATAAAGCGCTCAAGGCCCAGCGAATGGTCCGCAATATGACGATGTCGGCTCCGGTATTCAAACTTCCGGGAGGAACGGACTTCATCGGGCAGAGCTCGGAGATGAAGCGTATTTTCGGCGTCATAGACAAGCTGGCGCGTGTCGATACGGCTGTTCTTATTCGTGGTGAAAGCGGGACCGGCAAGGAACTGGTTGCGCAAGCTCTTCATTTCACGGGCCCGCGAAAAGACAACCGGTTCGTCACGATCAACTGTTCGGCAATTCCCGAGACTTTGATCGAGAGCGAATTTTTTGGACATGAAAAGGGTGCCTTCACGGGAGCGGATTCCAGGAAAATCGGGAAATTCCAGTACGCTGACGGCGGTACCCTCTTTCTCGATGAAATCGGGGATATCTCGGCCGGTATGCAAGTCAAACTTCTCCGTGTGTTGCAGGAAAAGCGATTCACGCCGGTTGGCGCGAATCGCGAAGTCGAGGTCAACGTCCGTATCGTCGCCGCTACCAATCGTAATCTCGAGGAGATGGTCAAGAAAGGCGAGTTCCGCGAAGACCTTTTCTACCGTTTGAATGTTCTTCCGATTCACCTGCCGGCCTTGCGCGAGCGCAAAAACGATATTGAGGCGTTGACCAAGTACTTCGTCGAGAAGTTCAATCAACAGCACAAAAAGGACGTTTCGGGTATTACGCCGGAGGCGATGGCTCTTCTCAAGGCTCACAATTGGCCAGGAAACATCCGCGAACTTGAGAACGTCATCGAGCATGCCTTCGTCATTGAGACGGAAAACGTGTTGACCCCGGCAAGCCTGCCGGGCAGCGTGGCAGGGAGTTACCATAAAAAAGCGGCGCTTTCGGCGGCCGCCGATCTGGACGCCGAGGGCGATGATGGAGCCGATCTCGATGATCTGGAGGACGATTCCGGAGCACTGATTTCCGTTTCCGCGAGCGACAGCGGAGCCCCCGTCCTGATGGGCGGGAAAGGGTTCACGCTCGACATCAACCGTCTCGACTTCCAGGCGAATAAAGAGGAGTTCGAGCGGCAATTCCTGATCAGCGCCCTTAAAGCTTTCAAGGGCCGGATCAACCAGACGGCGCTTCACGCCAATATTCCGAAGAAGACGCTCCTTCGAAAATTGGCGAAATACGGGATCAATGCCCGCGAATACGTCTAGAGCGGGTTATTTCTCGTTAATCTGGACTTTTGCCTGGTGCCGGAGCTTTGCGATGTAATTCTGCGTCAGTTCCTGCCGGAGCTGGTTCTGGACGTTGAGCTCGACTTCGCTGAATTCCAGTGCCTTGCCCTTTTTCTTCTTGATGACTTTGATCACGTGGTAGCCGTAGCTCGTTTTAACCGGACCGACGATTTCGTTCTCGGCCCCCGCAAAGGCGGCTTCCGTGAATTCAGGGACCATCCTGTCACGACCGAAGAATCCGAGGTCACCGCGATTATTCTTGGCCGAGGGGTCTTTTGAGAATTTTTCGGCAAGCTCCTGGAAATCGGTTCCGGCCGTATTCGCCTTTTTTATGATATCCCGGGCCTGATCTTCGGTTTGAACGAGGATGTGCTGCGCGTGGACCTGATCCGTGCTGAAGCGTTCCTTGTGGGCCTCGTAGTATTTTTTAGCCGCGGATTCGGTCAGCTTGTCTCCGAGAGCCTTCTGAAGCAGCCGATTGGAGAGGTACTGCCTGCGAAATGCGGCTAAGGCATCCTTGAATTCATTATCCTGGTCGAGCTTTTCTTTCTCGGCCTGCTGAACGAGAATTTCCTGGTCGATAAGGCCGTTCAGAACCTGACGTTTGGAATTTGAATCTTTCAGGAGGTTTTGCCTCTGCCCTTCATTCAAACCACCGAGGGCCGTCGTGAGGTCTTTATCCGTGATCGCGCGACCGTTTACTTTTGCAAGCTCGGTGGCTGACCAGGAAATGGAAACCGTTGCCAGTCCGACCAGTACCGCGACTGGGAGCAATCGTTTGCCGAAAGTGTTTCCGAAAATGATTCTATGGCGCATGTTTTTCTCCTTCGAATGAGCTCACAAAAATGCCTGGAACAGTTTATTATAATGCTCTTGAATTCGCTTTAAATCCACTAGGTTCAGAAAACTGGAAAAGCTCATCCAGACCGCGATGCCGTTCAGATCTGCGAACTGCGGCGGAAGGTGACGCGGCATATCAATGATCCCTTCCTTGTGCTTCTGATACAGGAGCGGAACGTCCTCGACATTCAGTTTCCCCACGAACAAGAAGGGGATTAAATCGGGCGCTCCGGCCCGAATGGCAGCCCTCATGAAGTTATAGTTTTCGATGAAACCGCGGCAATACGAGATGTCCTTTGTATAGGGAGCCCCGCCTTCCGCAACGCCACCTCTGAACACCCGTTTGGCGTTTGCGATGCAGTCATCCTCCGAATATCCCTCGGTCCGGTAGAATTCGATCACCTCCAGGAGATTTGCTCCGTCTTCAGCTTTGTCGATCGCGAGAATGCGATCGTTGATGTGACGGACCCGCTTCGGGTACGAGCGGAAGGTGAAAATCTCCATGATGACGGCGAGCCCTTCCTGGGTTGCCGAGCAGCGAGGCGGCCCTTTTGAGAGCCACTTCGCGATGTGTTGCAGATGTCCATTCTGGGTTGTTCCGACGTGGACCCAGCCTTCATGGACTTCCATGATATCAATATCGCGAAGTGAAAATTTCTGTCCTTGTTTGATTTTTACGAAATCACCACCGGCGGAGGCGTCCGCGAGAATTCCGTCCGAAAGCTTGGCTTCGACGACACCTTCGCCGAAGTAGGAGGTGAAACGCTCATTGAGAATCTCGACTGTTTGTTCCGCTTCGATGTCCTGGGGGTAGTCGGTTCCGAGGTTTTTGCCGTCGAAGCCGCTGAGAATGGAGTAGAGGAGTTGGCCTAGGGAAAGAATGGTGTTTGAATCGTCGTAGAAGCGATCTTTTGGCGAGCCGTAAAGCTTGCGGCTGTGTTCCCAAAACTGCTTCGTCCCGCGCGCGAGGAGCATCTGGATCACCGTGATGTATTCTTCAGCGACCGTCTTTAAGAGTTTTCCGATTTCGTCCGAAGGACCCAGCGTGTATTCGATTTCTTTCACGAATGCCCGCAGGTCCTCGATTTTGCTCTGCGGGTCGAAGCCGATGTCATTCCGAAGATAATACTCGGGACCGATTTTGGGCATCGAGCGAAATTGTGACTTCCGGAGCTCATCCTCGATGGAATGGTCCCATTTGATCGCGTCTATGATCCGAATGGGGCGCTGGATCTCGACGATCTTCTGCGAAAGATGGGCGATTTTCTCTTTGTACGTGGTCCAGACCATCAACTCATTATTATGCATCGTATCGAGTGGGTTTGGCAGCCAATTTGACTGGTACTTGCGTTGCACAATCTAAATGCAACCGAGGGAATGTCTATGACACAACGCAAAAAAGCTGACCATGGCCCTGAAAACGCTGAGCACGAGATCAGAAAAGCCTTCAACACCACGATCGAAGCGGCTGTGACTTATTTTTGGGACAGGCGGCCCGTACCCGGAGTGAATCCGGAAAAGGTGATCGACCTTTATAAACGCTCTTTCCAGGCCTATCGCAAAGACGATCGGCTCTCGGCCGAGCGTTGGGCTCGAACGGCGAAACACCTCGCCCGGGCATTCTGGCATGAAGCCAAAATTGCCTATCTTGAGCCTCGGGCAAACGATCTGCCTTATCTGCGCGGCGCGAGCGCTGAGGAATATCATCTTTCCGAACGAAGTGACACGACGGCCGACTTGCTGAATTCGGTTGCCGATCATGTTCCGCCCGGACTTTCAGCTATGCCGGAAAACATGCAGAAGTACTTGGCAAGGGGCAGAGAACATATTGCGGCACTCGGGGCTGAAGCGTCGAATCAGCACGAACTCGTTCGAGCCGAGCACATAAAAGCGGCACACGAGTACGGAAGAGTGCTTGAATGTCTCTCGCTTGCTTACGAAGCCGAGGCTGCAAAAACAGCCGCTTAATTATCGTTTCGAGTATTGGTAACGCCGACGAGCGCCTGCCAAACCGTATTTCTTACGTTCAACTTCGCGCGAATCGCGGGTGATATGGCCGGCCTTTTTCAAGATCGGGCGGAATGCTGGATCGATCTCCAGAAGCGCGCGGGCGATACCGTGTTTCACGGCTCCAGCTTGGCCGGATGTTCCACCGCCGGCAACGTTCACGAAAATGTCAAAACGTCCGACTGTCGAGGTCAGCTCAAGAGGCTGCATGATGAGCATGCGGGCCGTCGGGCGCGGGAAATAGTCTTCAAACGAGCGATCGTTCACGCGGATCACTCCGGTTTCGCCGGCGCGCGGTCTCATGTAGACGCGGGCGATACCGTTTTTACGCTTGCCGACCTGGTGATGCTGCTTTTCCATGAAATCTCCCTTGGATAAACTTATACGGCCCGCTTTTTAGGACGTCCGACGACGGTGCGGCGAATGACGCCAGCGGGAAGCGGTTGTGGGTTCTGTGCTTTGTGAGGATGTTCGGTCGAAGCATAAATTTTCAGCTTCTTCATTTGGTGCCGAGCCAGATTCGATTTGTTCGTCATGCCCCAAACTGCGAGGCGAAGAATCTCTTCAGGATGGCGCGCGAGCATCTGCCGTGCTGTCTTGGTTTTGAGTCCGCCGACATAACCGGAGTGATCCCGATAAAGCTTTCCATCCCATTTACCGCGGGTAAATACGACTTTGTCCGCGTTGATCACGACGACGAAATCGCCGGTATCCGCGTGCCTCGTGAAAGTAGGTTTATGTTTTCCGATCACGACTCTTGCGATGACTGTTGCGAGACGGCCTACGACTTGATCTTTGGCGTCAACGACATACCACTTAGGGGCGTTTGGGCCCTTGGTTTCAAAAAAATGCGGACCGGACTGCTTCGCTTGATAAGACTTTTGTTGCAACATAGACGCTTGGAATTACAGGAGCCTGGTATTTTAGTCAACGTGTTTTTCGCCTTAGATCTCATGTAGATGAACTTAAGAAAACGATATGGGGCTTCGGGGCACATGGGGGCGCCCATTGAGGGAGCGGGCGTGGCTACTCTGCCCCCGCCTATGTACCTGATTATTCTGCTGTTCCCGCTGGGCAGGGCGCTTCAATCGACGTCGTAGCTCCGGCGTTTGGATAGAGGTTCAGATCACACCGATCGAAAAATGAAATCTCCATTCATCTTCCCCGGGAAGCGGGTTGATGTTGAAGCCCCAGTCGAGGTTCACCGGACCGACGGGAGTCTGATAATGGAAGCCGACGCCCGCGCCGTAGCGCAAGCCGCCGAATGAGAAGTCGTCGATCAACAGATTCGCGGCGTCGAGAAACGGACCGAAGCGCAACGCGCCGGCGAACGGCAGGTCCAGCTGTGTCCGGTAATTTACGTAAGAAACAGTACCGCGAACTGCGTATTCGTAAACATTGAGCTGCTGTTCCTTGAAGCCTCGAAGGCTGCTGGGCCCGCCAAGCGCGAAAGTTTTGATCGAAGGGATCGTGCCGCTCCTCCGGGGGTCAGCCGCCGTGCGTTCCTGGGTGTTCTTTTCGAATCCGCTTCTGAAGCTCAGGAACCACGTCAACTCTTTCGCAAGCGGAATGTAGTAATCAGAACGGAACTGAAATCGCGTGTAGCCCACGGGGTAAGGATCGGCTTGAGAAAGAAGGAGAGGAGCCGCGATTTCAAAGGAGCCCGAAGCGAACAGACCCGATGTCGGGCTCAGAGGATTGTCGCGCATATCGAGCTGTAATCCGGGAATGATCGCGCCAATGCGGGCATCCATATTGTCAAGCACGTCAGCGGCATCGAATTGTCGGATGCGTTCCAGGTTGTAGGTAAGAATTCCCGTTAGATTCGGCTTTCGGAAGAGCCGTCGCTCCCAGGCGAGGGCGAACGAGACCGTCGTCGCGGAGAATTTGATGTATTGGGAACTCGTCACCGTGAAGGTCGGCCTGAAAGTCAGTTCTGAAAAGCCGAACCACGGCCAGAGATAGGCGACCTGCGCCTGTCCTTCGATGAAACGGTAATCCTCCAGACGTCGATTTGCCGTCGCCGCGAAAGAAAGCGTGTGATTGCGCCCGAGAAGATTTGAATAGCCGGTCTGCCCGAAAACGCGGGTTCCAAGATCGTTTCTGAATCCGAACCCCCATGCGATCAGCCCGGGAGTCCCTTCTTGCAGCGAAATGCGGACGATTTTATAACCATCGCGCTGGGGGTCATCCGTCGCGCGAATGGTGACCATCGAAAATATTCCGAGTCTCCGCAGGCGGGCTTCCGTATCAAGAATATCAGGCTCGGTCAGTATCTCGTCTTCCCGAAACAGGATTTCCCGGCGAACGACGTTTTCCTTGGTCGTCCCGAGGCCTTCGATGTGGACCCGGCTTAATTTGTACTGGGGGCCTTCGACGAGGTCGAGCGAGATTTCGGCGACGCGGTTTTCATGCGAGTACTTGATGACCTGATTTGTGCTTTCGTTCAGAATCCGAACTCCAAGATAGCCTTTCGCCCGGTAAGCGGCTTTCAGACCTTCGAGGCCCTCGCTGAACTTAAACAGGTCGAGAGGTTGGTCCGGCTCTATTGAGAGAAACTGCTTGAGCTGCTGAGGCGCGAAAACCGTCCCGCCCGAAAAGGTGACATTTCGCGTGATCGTTTGATCGCCTTCGTAAATATAGACCACGACGCGGACGGCGGAGCTTTCGGAATTCTCGGACGCCTTGCCTGGCGTTCCCGGCCTTCTCAAAAAAGAAGGATTCACGGTCACGAGCTTCGCGCCGAGATATCCTCTGGATTTCATCCATTCAATGACCAGTTCCGCGGCTTTTTGAATGTCGTCTTGAACATAATACCGGTGCTGGACCTCGCTCGATGCTTTCAAAAAGAACTGTTTCTGAAGCTCCGAATCGCTGAAAATGGAATTTCCGTCGAAACGCAGGCTCTCCAGCCGAACCCGCGGGCCTTCGGAGATAAAGTAAGTCACGTGCCGTTCATGAGCTTTGGGACGCTCGAAAATGTACGGAACCGCTTTCACGTGGGCGTATCCGGAGGACCGATACAAGGATTCGATTTGAGTCCGGATCGCCCCGACGTAATCTTTGCCCAGGCCCATCAGCCGCTGTTCTTCGACTAACGAAGACAGATGATTGGAGGGAAAAACGTTGTTGCCGCGGAATCCGAAAGACACGCGATCGCCCAGATCAATGTGGAATTCCAGGGCAACCCATCTGCCTGCCGAAGCGGCGGCGTAGCCGGCCGGGGCGGATGCTTCGGCGGCGCGGATGTCGTCCACTTTTCCGCCGACGAACTCCTCGGCGGCGAGGACGTCCTGAAAAGCGCGTTTCGCGGCGGTGATCCGGGTCTGATCGAAAATATCCCCCACCTGAATCGCCAAGCGCGTCGCGAGGGTTCCTTCAATACGGCTCCAGTATTTTCGCGAACTGGCGTCCCTGGATTCCGGTATGAAACGAATCTCGGCAACACGGGTCGGCGGGCCTTCTTTTATCTGAAACTCCAGAATGGCCTCGGTTGCGCCATTTTCCTTCCTTTTTACAAGCCGGCTCTGAATACCGGTTTGCTCGTAGCCGTGCAGCCGGTAAAGGGCCTGCACGTTTTCAGCGGTTTTGATGGCTTTGATCGTTTCGAGGCGATCCCCCGGGTTGATCTCAAGAGTCGTTTCGATTTCCTCCCGGGAGAAGACGCTGACGCCGTTGAACTGAATCTGATCGATCTTGATCTGGACGGCGGCACTGGGTTCGGTGTTCGAGGCCGCGTACGAAGTCGGAAGCAGAAGTAAGAGGGAGAGCGCGGCGCTGAGCACTATTTGAACCTCTTTTGCCACTTGAAATCCATGCCATAGGACTTCTTTTCCTGAGCGTCGACCGTTTCATAGTTGTCCCAAACCCCGATCAGCGAAAACCCCGGTGTTACTCTGTATTCAGCGTTCACTTCCTTGCGGTTATTGGTCCCGATCCCCACGGTGCTGCCGTAAGAGAGGTCAAGATTGGTCCCGATCTGCTTCTTGATAACGATTTTCGGCGCAGCGGACGACTCGCTCTGGAGTTGGGGGCGGGCGATACTGGTCCCGGTCTGGGAATCGAGCGATTCGCCGAGCTGAATCTGAAATCCCGTTTTGCTCTGGACCTCGCGATTAAAATCGAGCGAATGGAGGAGGAGGGACGCCGCTTCTCCCTGCTCAACGACGCTTCGGTCACTCGCGCCGAGCTTTTTGACGTCGGTCGGGGAAATGCCGAGCGCGAGCAAGGACAGGATTTCTGATTCCGGCATCACCGGATTCGAGCTGAGCTCGATTTTCCATTTTTCAATTCTTCCGGAGGCGTAGAGTTGGATCTTCGTGTTGTTTACGTCAGTTGAGGCGGTGAGGTTGAAAGCGGGATTTATCACCGTCGGATTATCGAAAGTCGCGCTTGCGGACTGGATATGGAAGATCCGGTTCTTGAAAATCATGTTCCCCTGAACCAGCTCGGCGGTACCGAGGATTCGTGGTGTTTCAAGCGTGTTGACGGCCGTTACCCGGCCCCTCAGTTCGGCATCAAAGAGGTCGTTCTGAATCAGAATCCCGCGATCGGCTTTGACGTCGATGTTGAGCTTGAATTTCGGATAATTGCTTTCACTTTTGCTGGTGGGAGGAGGCATGTACTCGGCGGCCTTGAGTCCCTCACCCTGTTTCTGGTTGAACACTTTCTCGCGCGATAAGGCTGAATCCAGGGTCATCGCTCCGTCGATCATATAGGGGAGCTCATCTCCGTGGACATGGAGTGATCCGCGCGCCTTAACGAACTGAAACGGATAAATCTTCAGTTTGCTGCCCTGGACATTTCCCTTGATTGAAAGCGAAGGATAGCGGTCCGCGAAAACCTGGATTGTGCCGTTTGAGGAGATCCTGCCTCCCGCGAGGTCGGCCTCGAGATTTTCGATCGAAAGGACGTTTTGCCGCACCTGGAATTTCCCGGCGATGTTCTCGAAGGGGGACTCGATCGACGGGACTCGAAGAGTGATGCCGTCGAGCTTCGCTTCGCCGAGAATGGTCGGAGCCTTGATCGAGCCGCCGAGTGAGAAGTCAAGCGCCGCGGTTCCGGTTGCCTGAGCGACAGAGGAGGTCAGGAACTCCAGAACCGATACATCGAGGGCTCCTGAAATGGCACCATCCAGGTTGGCTTTGCGGCCGCGAAGCGAGAAGGAGGCATGACCCTGGTTCCCCTTGAGGGACAGCTCATTCACGTCGAAGCTGCCGTCCGTGACTTTGATGGAAGCCGGGCGTTCCAGCTCGAATCTGGTATTCGACTTTCGCAGATGAAATTGCGTAAGTTCCACGGTTCCCGTGCCACGGTCGGCTTCACCGGATCTAAAGGACATGTTGACGGCTCCCGAAGCGAGGGCCGCGAGTGAGCGATCCTGCGACAGCTTCGGGTTGAGCAGCAGAAGTAGCGGCGAGAAGTCGAGCTGTTTGAATTCGGCGCGGAAAAAACCTGGACCGCTGACCCTGAAATCGTATGCCATCTCCAGGATTCCCTGGCCGCCCAACGCGATACCGCTGCAACGCAGAACTCCTGCTTCGTTCTTCAGAATCAGCTGACTCGGAGGCATCAGGACACCTCGGACCGAGGCACTGGTCAAACTGATCCGGGTTTCAGCAGAGACGCTGTCTTGAATTCCGTGTCCGGCGCTTGAAATTGAGAGCCTTCCCCTGACGGGAACATCAAGCTGGGCCAGATGATCGAAATCGAGGACGGTGAAATCCTCGGTTTTGAAGTCCCAATCGATTTTACGGCGATTGTCGTCGTAGGAAATTCGTCCGGCCAGCCTTCCGGTTCGTTTAGTGAGCCTGGCATCGCTCAAATGATATGTGCCGCGATCAAAGCCGCCGGTAAGGTCAAGAAGCGTGAAGCGTTCGCCCAGGTGCTCCCAGTTTCGCCCCTTCATGTGCGTGGAAACTTTGAGGCGGTCCATGGCCAGCCCGCCCGAAACCTCGATCTGGCCGTCCACGGCACCGTTCAAGGTTCTTGGGAACCACCAGAGGTCGCCAACGAGTTCATGAAAGATCTGAATAAAATCCTGAATGTTTCCTTGCGGAACCTGGAATTTCAGCGCGACCGAATCAGGATCCGCGAACGCGATGGATCCGTTACCGATGTACGATGTCTGGCCTTTCTGAACTTGTGCATTCGTGAAAATGAGGTGCTGCGGGTCCTCATCGTAGGTGATCCGCCCTTTCAAATGGCCGAGCCGCAGCCGCAAATAGTACGCTTCCTTGAGGTCGGTATCGAAATCGAGGATCACGCGAGACGCTGGACCGTGCACATGGGCGTTCAGGGTGCCATCCCCGCGGATTTCGTTGCCGGCGATCTGTCCCAGGTCACCGAGACTCACCGGTCCTGTCGCATGTAGGTCATAGCCGTTCCTGAAATCCACTTTTCCGCTCAGTTTCAGACGCGTGTGGGGGAGCGCGAGCGTAAGGCCCTTTTCAGCGGACGGCATCACGCCCGTGGAATCGATATCGACCTCTCCGTCGAGCTTGATTTTTTGTATCTTTAAAACGGTATTCAGCGGCTTCTTTTTACCGAGTCGCTGATTATCTAGGCTGAAGCTGTCGACTGTGAGGTCGGTTTGGCCGCGAATCACCCATGATTTCGACATCACGGGCGGAGTGACGTTAAGCGCGAGCTGGCCAGAGGTCCTGAAATCGAGGCCAAAGACGTCTTGAATCGCGGGAGCCGCGAGCCAGTGGATGTGAGCGCTCTCCAGCTTGAGAGGAATGCTGAAGGACTGATCAGGCGAAAGGCGGGTTTTAAATGCGCCGATCTCAATTCTTCCGCCAGAGGCCGGAGTTCCGTCCCTGCGTGGTGTTTCGGGGGCGGTGATCAGCCCTTTGGAAACGCTGAGTTCCCCCCCGCCGTGTGATGCGACCCAGGATGCCTCGATCCGTGCTTGTTCCGCGTGCCATTTTTTGAAACGTGCGTTCCTGGCGAGGAGAACTCCGTCAGCCCGGAAGGTCTCGAGCACCCGCTGAAGATCCCCCTTTACCTTGCCTTCGAAGGAAAATGCCCCGTCGAGATCCGAGTCCAATTCGCCGGTCGAGTGCTTCCCAGGGACGAACCCGAGAGCAGCCCTGAGATCCCCGCGAATACTCAAGCTGGCTTCTGTGGCGAGGGCCGATTTGGACGAAAGCAGGTTGCCTTTGATCGTTCCGGTTCCGCCTATGTCCAGGCCGTTTCTTTTTGCGCCGAAGGACGTGACCCGAAGGCCGCCTGCGTCGACACGTGCGGCTGCCTTGAGTTCGTCAAGCGAATCTGGAACGATCCAGCCTTTTGGAAAACGGCCGGATAATTCCTTCAGGTCCAGGAACAGGTCGTAGCCCGGGCCGGCTCGCCCGGAGGACTGCGCCACGCGCAGTGTTTCCGCGAGGAGTTTGATCGCGATCGCGGAATCCGGAAGCTGCAGGTTTACGCGGGTGTTCTCCAGCGCGACCGCTTCCGCGTGTATTTGGAGCAGTTCATCCCAGTGAAATTCGACCTTCGCTCTTTTCTTGCCACCGGCGGCCATCGAAGATTGATCCATGGCGAGATGAACGTCTCCGTTCACGACAACGACTTCATGGACCTGAATGGTTCCGGAGAACATCTGAAAAGGCCTGAAATTCAAATCAATCCGTTCGGCGTTGATCGAAGATCCCGCGGGCAGGTTGGCGATATTCTTCTTCCTGATTAAAAGCTTGGGATTTCGGATCGAGACGCCGGGGGGGAAAAGCTTAATCGCGAATTCCGAAAAATCTCCCTCGATTCCAGGGTCGGCAGGAAGGTATTTTGCGGCCGTGCTTTTCAGGATTCGCGCGAACTGGGGACTTTGGATAAACCAGATGATTCCGGAAGTCAGGATTCCGATAACCGCGGCAAAAATGAGGAAAGGGCGTTTCTTCATCTGCATCTCTTACGGAGTCGGTCTTGCACGTCTCGATAGCGGGGGTCGATTTCCTTTACCTGGAAATACCACTGCAGTGCCATTTCGGGCTTCTTAAGGGAATCATAAGCCCTCCCCATCAAGTAAAAGAGTTCGAGCTTTTCGTCCGCCTGGATTTCTGAATCGTTCAGCAGCCCTTGCATGGTCGCGATCGCATCGAAAGGCTTTCCGGCGAGAATCAGCGCGTACGCTTCGAGCGCGACGGCGGCCGTGAGATCATTGACAGCATCCGGGTCTTCGGACTGTTCGCGTTTCAGGATGTCGGCCGCCTTTCGGAACAGTTGGGCGGCCAGATCGCACAATCCGATTTCGAGAAATCCGATGCCGAGGTCTACGAGGTCTTGAGGGGTGGAATCAGCGAGCGTGGCATCGAGATTCCTGGTAAAGGCTCCCATCGATTCTGAATCCTGGAACAAGCCGAGTCTGAGATCGTTATCGAGTTGCTCAACGACTTCCGACGGATCCTCCCAGAGTTCATGCAGGGCGTTCTGTTTCGCACGCCGCCGATCGCCACGACGGTCTTCTCCGAAAATCTGCTTGAGCTCGGTTTCGTGGATTTCTTCAAGCGCTTGCCTCGCGGGTACATATCCCTTGTCAGTGACGAGAATGTGATGCAGGAGCTTTTTAGCCTGTTCGAGCATTCCCTCTCCGATGAGAATGCGGGCGCTATGCATTCGGCTGTCGATTGATTCAAACGGATCCGCACTGATCGTTCCATCACTGCTGGAAATTTCGGAGGAGCGCGGTTGAGGAACTCCAATCAGATCCGCGGTTTTTTCGATGAGGTCATCGCCGAGATCGACTCGCGTAACTTCGCCCGTCTCGCCTGAACGATCGAGTGCCTTCGCGGGTTTCTTTCCGGGTGTGCCGGAGTCGTCTTTCTTTCCCACAACTGTTTAATTTTACTCGTATTTTGGGAGAAACTCTTCCAAAAAATGCGTATCGTACGAGGCTTCCTTGAATTTCTTGCTCGAAAGGATTTTTTTATGGAACGCGATGTTTGTTTTAATGCCTTCCACGACGAACTCGTCAAGGGCTTGACGCATTTTCGCGATCGCGTCCGCCCTGGTTGGAGCGTGAACGATCAGCTTCCCGATCATGGAATCGTAATAGGGTAGAACCTTGTATTGATCATAGACAAACGAGTCGACCCTTACGCCCATCCCGCCAGGGAGGTGGTATGCCGTGATTGTCCCCGGAGAAGGGGCCAGCCGCTCGGAGTCTTCCGCATTGATTCGGCACTCGATCGAATGAGAGCTGATCTTGATCTCGGATTGCTTGATCTTCAGGGTTTTGCCGGCTGCCGCCCGGATCTGTTCCTTGACGAGATCCAATCCTGTCACCATTTCGGTTACCGGATGCTCGACCTGAATGCGGGTGTTCATTTCCATGAAGTAGAAATTCTTTTTTTCATCGACCAGGAATTCGACCGTTCCGACGTTCTCGTACTTCACGGCGTGGCATAGCTTCAGGGCGGCTTTACTCATGGATTCCCGTAATTTCTGGTCCATGATCGGGCTTGGACTTTCTTCCAGCATCTTTTGATGCCGCCGTTGAATCGTGCAATCACGTTCACCCAGGGAAATCCGGTTCCCGTGTTTGTCACAGAGAACCTGAATTTCCACATGCCGTGGGTGCTCACAATATTTTTCAACGTACATCGCGGGATTTCCGAAAGCGGCCCCTGCCTCGGAGCTGACCCTTTCGAACGAGGAACGCAGCTGATCCTCGCTGTAAACGACGTGAATCCCTTTCCCTCCTCCGCCGGCGGCGGCCTTCAGGATAATCGGATATCCGATCTTTTCCGCTTCGCCGGCCGCTTCCTCGATTCCGGAGACAGCCGAAAGGGTCCCTGGAAGAAGAGGGACCCCTGCCTCTCGCGCGATGCGCCGGGCGCGGGTCTTATCACCCATTTCTTCGATATTCGCGGCGCTCGGCCCGATGAAGGTGATCTTGCATTGGTGGCAAAGTTTCGCGAATTCGGCGTTTTCGGCGAGAAATCCGTAACCCGGATGGATCGCGTCAGCACCCGTGATGTCCGCCGCCGATAAGATGCTTGCGATGTTCAGGTAACTCAGTTTTGCGCGCGGAGGACCGATGCAAACGGCCTCATCAGCCAGCTTGACGTGGAGGGAGTGTTCGTCGGCCGTCGAGTAAACCGCGACGGTCGAAATTCCCATTTCACGACAGGCCCGGATTACGCGAAGGGCGATCTCTCCGCGATTTGCGATCAGAACTTTGCGAAAAAGGGGAGCTGACATCGTAATGGGACACACTCCTTCGCGTCAGACTTCGATCATGAATAACGGTTCGCCGAATTCGACCGGCTGGCCGTTTTCAACCAGAACTGAAACGACCTTTCCGGCCATCTCGGCCTCGATCTCGTTCATGAGTTTCATCGCTTCGATGATGCAGAGAACGTCACCGCGTTTCACGATCTGTCCTTCGCGCACATACGGGTCCGCGGTTGGAGACGGCGCCCGATAAAATGTGCCGACGAAAGGAGAAGTGATCTGTTTTTGGTTGCTGGCGCCGGGAGCTTTTCCCGCGACTGGTGCCGGCAACTCCGGTACGGGAGCTGGTGCCGGCATTGCCGTCCGGATGGTTCCTTGGCGCACAGTCACCGTTTCGATTTCCTCATCGAAGGAGGCGGCGCCGGTGTGGCTTCGCAGACGAAGCCGTTCGCCATTTTTTTCCCATTCCAGTTCGGCGACCTGATTGCGGGACATTAACTTCAGGATGCGCTCAAGACGGAAGAGCTCATCATTAGCCAATTTAGCCAATCCACCAGTGGATTTGCTTTTTCGTGCTTTCGCCACGTTACTTGTTTGCCTTTTCGGAGTAGCTGTAATCGCGGGTGTCGACTTTGATCAGATCGCCTTCTTTGAGATGGAAGGGGACCGCGACGACGGCGCCGGTTTCGAGTTTGGCGGGCTTCGAGCCACCGGTCACGGTGTCGCCTCTGAAAGATGGTTCCGTCTCAACGATTTTGAGCACGACGAAGGTTGGAAGTTCGACTCCGATCGGACGCTCATTGAAATACATGACTTTGATAACGAGGTTTTCCTGGAGGAAGTCTTTTCCGGTTCCGAGCTGTTCTTCATTGAGAGTGATCTGCTCGTAATTGGCGTTATTCATGAAATGATAACCGCCGGTGTCTTTATAAAGGAATTGCATTTCCTTTTCTTCGGTATTGGCCCGGTCCAGCTTATCGCCGGACGTGATCGTCCGTTCAATGACATTCTGATTCAGCATGTTCTTCAGCTTTGTTCGGGTGAATGCCCGCCCCTTTCCGGGGCTGACATGCTGAAAATCCACGATCTCGTAGGGAATACCTTCTATCTCGACCTTGAGGCCTTTTCGAAACTGATTTGTTGCGTACATGCCGAATTTCTATCCGAGCTGCGTCTGGGTGTCAACTCGGCGAATTCTGGATACGGTGAATTGTTTTGTACCTCTCGACTCTTTGCAACAAAGACTGGAGCAGTTCGATTCGCCTTATCCAAACGCCGCGGCGCCGTTCCGGATCGTCCGCTATAGCCCCTTGCGCGGTATGTTCGGTGAAATTGTGGAATTCCGGGGCGGGGTCGGTCCTCAGGACGAGGGTCCCTTTGTCGTATGCTTGGGCTTCGAGTTCCTGGACGATCTGTGCTGTTTCGCCGTCCTGGGGCGCGAAGTAGAGCAGCATTTTGTACGCGCTGAGTGCTTCGGCTACTCTGCCGAGCATGAGACAGGATTCGGCAAGCAGTCTTTGCGCGACCAGGTTATCCGGGGCGTCCTGCACCAGCGCCGAGAGTTCGTCCACGACCTCCGAATAAAGTTTTTTGTCGAAAAGCGCGCGCGCGAGCGCGACCCGGCCGCCGATGAAATTAGGATGCTTTTGAACGCCCTCTTTCGCGATCTCCAGCGCTTCGTCAACCAGTCCGGCTTTCCGGTACGCTTCGGCGAGGGGCGCGAAGATCCGCGAATCAGGGTCTTCCTGGTACTTCTTGAGGTAGCTGTAGATCAATGGCTGGTACTGCTGCTTTGACATCAGCTCAGGCCCGCCTCTTTCGGATTAAGAATTCTCGGGGTGATGAAAATGAAAAGCTCCGTGCGATCCGTGGTTCCGGATTCGTTTCCGAAAAGAATCCCCAGAATGGGAATCTTTCTGAGAAACGGAAAACCGGAACTGTTGGCTTCGGAACGCATGGAATAAATCCCGCCGATCACCAGGGTGGAGCCGCTGTCGACAAGAACCAGTGTCGTGATTTTACGGGTGGCGATGCCCGAGTTCGCTCCGATTGCGACCGGGTTATCTTTTGAAACCGCCAGTTTCATCAGAACACTGCCCTCGTTCGTGACTGTCGGCGTGACGTCGAGGCTCAGATTTGCCGACTGCATGCTTTGTGTCGGAACAGTCCCTACTCCGGGAACCGTCGTTAATCCGTTGATCAGAACCGGGGTTCCTTGAACGATCGAGGCTGATTCCTTGTTTAATACGACCGTTTTGGGAGCCGAAACCACCTTCACCTGGCTCTCATTCTCGTTCATGTTGATGAGCGCATTGATTTTGATGTTCGAAATGAATGAGAGTGAAGGTGTGATGCCGAATCCAACTCCACCGCCTGACGCCGTCGCCGACGAGATTGCTTTTCCGTCAGCGAAGACTCCCGGAGTACCGAGCAGGGGATCGACCGGGTTTGCACCCGCCATGCTGGCGAAGGCACCGGTGGGCCTTCCGCCCGAAAAACCGAGGCTCCCTGAAAGGGCCCTTGAAAAGGTTTCGGAAGCTTCGACCACTTTCGCTTCAATCAGGACCTGCGGTGTCTGCGTATCGAGTTGCTCGATGAGTTTCCGCATTTTTTCGATATTGTCGGGGATATCCCTGATGATCAGGCTGTTTGTCCGGTTGTCGACCTGAACCATCGTGTCGGGGGAGGCGCCCGTCGTTGTCGCAAATTTGCTGAGAATCGCGGATAAGTCGGGCAGCGACGCATAACTGATCGGAAAAATCCTCGTGATTCGAGGAGTGTTCGCCTGGGCCGCGAGGGACGCTTTCAGTTCTTCCGTTTTTTCGGCGGTCAGGTTTTGAAGAGTGATGATCCTGAGAATGTTGCCGTTTCGTTCCGCCCCCAGGTGAAGGGTGTGAAGGAGCACGTCGAGTGCCTGATCCCATGGCACATCGACCAACGAGAGAGTTACTTTTCCTTTGACGTCGTCGCCGAGGACGATGTTGAAGCCGCTGGCTTCGCCAATCATCCTGAATGCGTCCGCGGCTTCCACGTCCTTCACTTGAAGTGTGATCGGCTTGCCGACAAAACGTTGGGTGGTCCGGCCTTCCATGAACTCTTCAAGCTTGGAGCTGCCGGTTGGTTTCGGCTCGGGTTGGGTGCGCGCGACGTCTCCGCTCTCGGCAAGGGGGGCGGGCGGCGTTCCCTGCTCTGCCTTCGAAGACTCGGCAGAACGTGTTTGGCCCCCCGGATTTGGAACGCTCAGCCGCAAAACGTTACCGTCGCTCGCAAGCTCGGCGGTTCCCGGCTCCCGGAGCTGAACGACGACGCGAACGGTGTTGCTTTGTCCTTGCACCTGATACGGGCTGATCAGGGTGACGTTGCTGTCGAAAGAGGAGGTGTCGATTTTGCGGGACGCCGCGGTCGCAAGCTGAGCCTCTTTGATCTCGATGATGATCTGTCGATCCGCAGCATTCTCCTGCTTTTCGTAGGTGATCGTGGAATCCGCGTGAATCTCGATTTGATTCGGTTCGACGGTTCCCCTGAAGTCGACGGAGGTGATCCGGGTGATCGCCGATGCCGTATCGGGTAGGAGGATTGCCGCTAAAGCCACGAAAACGGCTCCTGTCGTGAACTGCTTCCTGCAACTCATATGCGCCCCCTGTTGGCTCATTAATGTGATTCTCCGGGACTCGAGGCCGGACTAAAGTTCGGGTTCGAGTCCGGGTTTAAGGCTCCGGATCTCTCATCATTTTTGTTTTGATGTTGAAAATAAATGACGCTGTCGATTTTTTCCGGCTGTCCGAGGATGTTGACGACGTTTTCGCGTACATGAACCGATTCCGAAGTGATTCTCCTGATCTCACCGCTGCGCGTACCGATCTTGGTTTTTTCGGAGACTATGAACGTCTTGCCATCCGGGGTGAGGAGCATCGCGCGCATCCGGACCGGGCCGGTCAAAACGCCGATCAGTTTGAGGGAGTCCAGAGCGTAATTTTCGAGTTCATGTTTGGGCGGCCCCTTCTTCACCTCGAAAAAAGGCCGTTTGAAAGGATCACGCATTTTGAGGAGATCGTCAGAAAGCGGCGATCCCGAAGCTGCCTCCGTTGTCGCGGCAGTCGCAGTGGCTGCCGCGGAGCCGGGTGACGTCGCGGGGGAGGCCAGTGCTCCAGCGAGATCAGTCGCGAGATTCATGACGAGAACCGGGAGCAGGAAAGCCGAAGCGCGGGGGAACATCGTCATGTTCCCCCTGCCGTTGGGCCGGCTGGATTTTGCGCCGGGACCGGGTTTGTTCCTGGACTCGCGGGCGGGGCTTCTCGTGTTGCCGGAGCCGTCTGGCTCGCGGCTTCGGGTTCATTTTTCTTGGCCAGTTCATCGGCCTTGGAGCCCAGATACCGGTAGGCTTTCAGCTGAAGAGTTCCCTCGAGTTCAACATACCGGGCGCTGTTGGAGCTGATTGGTTTCATCTCGAAATTATCAACTCTGACGATCTTTTGCATGTTTCCGAGACGTTCCAGAAAAATGAGAAGCTGCACGTAAACACCACGGAATTTAAGCTCGAATTCCCGCTCAATATAATATTCGCGCGTATTTGAGCCGGTCGGCTTCAGGCTGACGACCGTGAGTCCTATTCTTTTTGCTTCGGTAATCGAGCTTCTGATGAACTCGGCTTCGTCCAGGGTCTCGGAAAGCGTGGTTTTGAGGGACTCCAGTTCCTGGGTGATATTCCTGAGGGTGACCCTTTTCTGCTCAAGATTGTTTTTGAAGTCTTGAATCAGCTTGATCTTGCCTTTCAGTTTCTCGATATCCGTCTTGACCAGCTCGATTTCCCTGACCTTCTGGGTCAAAGGCGACGTGTCGTCTTTCAGGAAGCCGTAATAATCCCATCCCAAATAGAGTGCCCACACAATCAGGACCGGGATCAGCGGGATTTTGGCAAGAATGCCTTTCAGCCCTTCAGCGTCCACGGAAGATCCCTTTCGACTGTTTGGCGGCCAGCTCGAACTCGGCGATGTCGGCGCCGCCTTCCTTGCCTTGTACGCTGTTCTTCATGTTCACGTCGCCGAAGTAGGCGCTTTCAGTGAGCGCCTTTATAAAATCCGAAATCTGCGTGAAACCGGCAGCGCCCCCTTTAATGGAGACTTCGCCGTCATGGATGCCGAAGTGCGAGAGCCACACTTCTTTCGGTATCGAATTGGCGAGCGTTCTCAGGATACGGGGCGGGACATTCCGGTCCGCGATCAGCTCGAGAATGGTATCGAGCTTTCGTTTGATAATGGCTTCGTCCGCTTCCAGGCTCTTTCGGAGTTCCTCGTAATACTTCATCTGCCCGGATTCTTTCTCGAGCTTTGTACGGTCCGCCGCCATCGTGGCCAGTACGCCTTCGACCCGTTTCATCTTTTCATCTTTAAAGCTGTCTGCCACGTTTCCGGCGAGAAAACATAGAAAAGCCACGAGAAGCGTGCGGTATACGACCGGGTCCTTGAAGAAATCGGAATCGAAGCCGCCCAGTTTGCCGCTGAGGGATATTTTTGATTCTCCGGTTGATTGCGACTGCTTCCGGCTCGCAAGATTGATTTTGATCATGCTGAACCCGCTCTCAAAGCAAGGCCGATCGGAATCGCCGCGATCGGTGCGATTGCCTGCAGGTAGTCCGGAGCGAAGATTGCCGGATCGTACGAAATCGAATTGAACGGGTTGATCAGCTGGGTAGGCACTCGGACTACGTCCTCGACGTTCTTGGCCAGTCCGGGAATTCGCGCGCTTCCGCCGGCGAGTAGCACGCAGGAAACCGGAGCTCCCGATGAAGAAGCGTTGTAGAAGTCGATTCCGCGTTTGATCTCAGTTCCGAAATTCTCGGCCATGAGATGCATCAAATCGCTGACTTCCTGTGGCATCGTGCCGGCCACTCCGCCCATTTTGAGGGTTTCAGCGTCGGCATATGAAAGATTGAGATGCTTCTGTATTTCTGCGGTTAAATTCCTGCCGCCCAGCGCCGAATCTTTCGTGAAAATCGGAATGCCGCCATGGAGAATGGCAAGTTTCAACGAGCTGGCGCCGATGTCGACGATCGCAACGGCTTCGCTTGGGTTCAGCGGGTAATTCGCTTCATAAAGATTCTGGAGCGCGAAGAAATCAACGTCGACGATTTTCGCCCTGAGGCCCGAGTCTTCGATACACGCCATGTAGCTGTCGAGCACGCTCTTTTTCACGGCAACGAGAATGACGTCTGTTCTATTGTCTTTCGAACGCGAAATCATCTGGAAGTCCATGACGACTTCGGAGACGTCAAATGGGAGATATTGTTCGGCTTCCCAAAAGACCTGCGCCTGGAGATCCTTCAGTTTCGGGACATCGACCGTCATCCGCTTGATGATCAAAGATGTTCCTGAAAGCGAGGTACAGACGTTTTTCGTGCCGAGTTTGATTTGAGAGACTAGCGTCTTGAGATTGTCGACGACGGAGATGGGATTGGCGATTTCACGGTTGACGATCACATCTTCGGGCAATTGAACGATTCCGAAGTGCAGGAGGCGCCAGCCTTTTCCGACTTTCTGGAGTTCGACGAGTTTGATCGAGGACGAGCCGATGCTCAATCCGACGGATCTCTGGCTCCCACCGATGGCCAGAAGGTCTGAAAAATTTGAAAAAATCTGGGCAATACCGCCCAGCGATGCTCCTGCCATGGAACGACGCTCCAATCCTGAACTCTTGCAATAATTCTACATA
>DATDSK010000167.1:0-21098 GCA_035291325.1 Bdellovibrionota bacterium
GAAATCCATGCCCACGACGGCGGGAGCATGAAGATGCTTCTGTTCTATGACGGCCGGTGCCGAGGGCAGAGCCTCGAAATCCGAGAGGGCCCGGGTCCCCTGGAGATAAAGAGAGAGTTCGTTGCGATCCCCGGCATGAGCGGGAATACTCAGGCCCGAGAGGCCCAGAATGCCCAGAATGCCAACGACGACGGCCAAAAATGTTGCTGAGGTTTGCCAGCTTCTCATGTTCACCCCGTTCTTTTTTGTTAAAGCAGTTTAGCTTAATGCGGCTGAGTTGGATAGGGGCTGTGATTAAAATTTTGGAATCACCTCGGTTTTGCAATGTCTTCAAAAATGGCGTTCTTGTGCAGGACTATCCAACGTTGTCCCGATTTTGGGACTCGGTCATCGCTATGGGATTCTGTATGGTATATTCGGAAAACTTGCCGACATAGTATGAAGTTCGATGCTGCAACTTAAGAATCAACTCAAATCGCTATTGAATGTTCGCGCCTTGACGGCGACACAGCTCGCCCGGCGTTCAGGAGTTCCTAAACAAACGATATCCAACTGGCTTTCAGGAGTGCCGCCTCGCGGCATCAGTCAGCTCAAACAAATCGCAATGTCCCTCAACATTTCGTTGGATGAGCTTTGCTTCGGCAAAACGAATGCTTCCGAACTAAATTCCCGAAACAGCAGTGTTTTTGAAATGAATGTCCTTTCGTCTCGTACAACGTTCTATGTGGTCGGTTTCGACGGCTACATCAAAAGCCTGACTCCTTCTTTGAAGTCGCATTGCGGATGGGCAGTCGAAGAAAGACTCGCGAGACCACTCATGGAGTTCGTTCATTTTGAGGATAGATTGCGATTACATGTACAACTCACCAAACACATCCAGGAGAGGAAAGTAATTAAAGATCTTGAACACCGAATCCTCTGCAAGGATGGCGGAATGAAATGGATCAATTGGAATGCCTTGGTATCGCTTCACGACCGAGCCATATTCGTTCTTTCCGAAGACGTTTCTCATTATTATCCCAACGAGAACAAGGGTTCGAATTCACTATCGGCCAGGTGTTTGACTGAAAGCGTGGTCGAGTTCTACCGTTTCGCGCATTCCGAGGATGGGATGACCTATCATTTTGAAGCAGACGGCGGGGCAGGAACATACGATTGCGGTGGGGAGAGGATTTCCGCGGCCATTTTCGGCGCTATTCATTCAGTTCTTCGCGAGATAAGGAATAATAATCCGAAAAGCATCCACGTCTCGCTTCGCGATGATGCTCATCAAAACATCGTGGAAGTCAAGGGTGAGGCTTCCTCTGAAGTGAAAACGAATATCGCGAGTCTTGAGACTCTGCGGCACTGGGTTAAGCCTTACGGCGGATCCATCGAGCAAGTACGCTCGCAACCTCACCTAAAAATCTGTTTCCATAAACCCTGAAGTGAACAGTCCCGGCCGTGGGATTCTGTCAACCCTTTGGGATTTCGCTAAGCGATGGGAGTCGCCGCTCCGACACGTCCTCAGGCGATCAAAACGGAGTGAGCGGAATGGCGGATCTTGATCCTGAATTATGCAATTGTTTTCTCGACGAGGCGAAGGAGCTGCTCGAAGGCGCCGAACGTTGTTTTTTGGATCTCGAGAAAGCTGACCGGGGTCCCGCTGTTTTCGATCATATGCTCAGGCTTGCCCACAATCTGAAAGGCTCAGCCGGGGCGGTCGGATTTGATGGCCTTTCGAAATTCACGCACAAACTGGAGTCCGTTCTTCTTCGTCTGAAGAACGGGGAATGCAGTTCGCATCAAAAGCTCATCAGCTTGCTCCTGGAGTGCGGCGATTTTCTGAACGGGGCGGTCGCTTTGTTGCGCCAGAACCTTTTCGCGAAAGTCACCAACGAGGAGCTGTCACTGCGACTTGAAAGTATAATTAACTGCAAAATTTGCGAAAAGCTCAAATCCGGCCCTCCGGATGCTCCTCAAGCGGGACCGTGCGGTTTTGTTCACCCGGTTCTTGATGAGGAGCAATTCCTCGAGGGTGAAAGGCGAGTTGCCGACGTTCAGAAGTCAAGATGGACCGTCTCGAAATCGAAGGAGCCAGAACGCGATGACTCCATTCGAGTTGGTTTGGAACGAATCGACAGGCTCATGAACAATGTTGGTGAATTAGTGATTCTCCAGACGGGACTCTCTCAGACGCGGCATCTTCTTCAATCGGCGGTCCAATTCGAAACCGTTAGCCAGATGGATAAAATTATTCGCGAGGTCCAGGAAATAACGATGGCCTTGCGATTGGTCCCGCTTTCCCAGACGTTTCAAAAAATGCGGCGAATCGTTCGTGATACCTCCCAAGCCGTATTGAAGGAAGTCGAGTTCGAAGTTTCGGGAGAAGACATCGAACTTGACAAAAACGTTGTCGAGCAGCTAAGCGACCCGCTCGTTCATCTGCTTCGAAATGCGGTCGATCACGGGCTTGAGCCAACTGAAGAGAGAATTCGAAGCGGTAAGTCGCGCCAGGGTCACGTTTTCCTGGGCGCGTACCACTCGGGAGGCCGGGTTGTGATTGAAGTCAGGGACGACGGCAAGGGCCTTGACCCTCGAAGGCTGATCGCGAAAGCCAGGGAAAAGCGACTGTTGAGCGACGAGGATCGTCCTACGGACGAGCAGGCCTATCAGCTGATTTTTGCTCCGGGGTTTTCGACCAAGGAAGAGGTTACCAGCACCTCTGGCCGCGGTGTCGGGATGGATGTCGTCAAGACGAACATCGCCGCGCTCCAGGGAGATGTGGCTATTGAAACGACCTTGGGACTGGGAACCACGTTCCGAATCACATTGCCGCTCACCCTCGCGATCATCGACGGAATCGTCGTGAAACTCGGCACGGAACGTTATGTTCTTCCTCTCGTTCAGGTAAGCGAAACCGTTCAGATTGAAACGGGACAGATCTCCAAGATCGGCGAAACGGGGCAAGTCCTGAGGTTAAGAAACGAAAACATCCCGGTTTGCGGGTTGGAAATCATGCTCGGTCACGCGAACCGGCAACGGCCGCCCATGCGATCCGTGGGTATCATCGTTCACGATGAATTGAACTCTCCACATTGCATGCTTGTCGATCAAATAGTCGGGCAGCAGCAGGTTGTGATCAAGCGATTGGGCCATGAGGTCCATTGGCTCGCGGGACTCATGGGAGCAGCCATTTTGGCGGACGGTGAGGCTGTTTTGATCTTGGATGTCCAAGACCTGCTTCGACGCCGTGCCGAAAGTCAGAAGTGTGAACAACGCAACAAACAAAGGGAGGCAGTATGAACGAAACGACCGCGCCCTCTGCTGAGTCAAATCAGGAGAGGGTCACGAACGAGGCGGAGAGATTTCTGGCGTTTTCGCTGAACGGCGAAAAATACGGAATCCCTCTCCTGAAGGTGAAAGAAGTCATCGAGCTTACAAGGATTACGCCGATTCCGTATGCTCCGAACCATTTCAAAGGAATCATGAACCTCAGAGGACAGGTGATTTCGGTCATTGACCTGCGGCTGAAACTGAAAATGTCCAAAGCCGAGGTCGGTTCATTATCGGCAATTATTATTTTGGACCTGTCGCCGCTTTGCCTCGGCGTCATCGTGGACTCGATCAATTGTGTCTTGGCCGCGGAGCGCTCAGAAATCAAACCACGTCCAGATGTCGAGAGTCTGGTCAAAAGCGACTACCTGCTTGGGGTCATTCGCTCGGACCAGGATCTCGTTCTGCTGCTCGATGTCGAGCGGACGTTGAATGCGGAAGATTTTCAAACAATAAAAACACAAGTTCAAGCTGCCTGAACTAATGAAAGGAATAATTCAAATGAAGAATCGAAGTTTAAATACGAAGGTGTTCTTTGTCCTGGGAATTCTCGCGAGCGCGGCTGTCGCGATTTCCTATGTGGGTTTGAATAAGATGAGCGGCATCAACGATTCGCTCAATCAGATCGTCGGTGTCGTCGCGAAGCGGGTGCTTCTGGCTAAAAACATGGACGCTGATAAAAACGAGCTGAAAAATCAGGAAAAGGTATTGATCCTGGAAGATACACAGGAAGGCATGCAGAAAATCGCCGGGAAGTTGGACGGGATCGCGAAGCGTGTTGAACAGACCATCGCCGATTACAAGCAGCTTGCCAATGATGAGGGAAAGAAGAATGCCGACGAGCTGGCGAGAGTCATTGCTCAATGGCGATCCGTTGATGAGGAGCTCCGCCGTTTGTCTTTCGCCGGGAAAAGCAAGGAGGCGACCGCGCTTGCCCGAGGAAGAGCCAGGGAGTTGATGGAAACGTTCGACAGCGTCCTGAGCGGAATAGTCGAACGAAACGAAAAGGCGCTGCAGGACGAAGCGGCCAGAACGGACGTGGAATACACGCGCGCCCGGAACATGGTCCTCGCGGTCAGCATTTTGTCTATTTTGGCCGGACTTTTGAGCGCATTCTTTATCATGCGAGCCGTTGGGAAGGCGATAGATCAGGTCATCTCGAGTCTCAGGGACAATGCTAATCAGGTGACCAGCGCTGCCCAGCAGATCGCGGCTTCTTCAGAGCAGCTTTCGCAAGCCGCGACCGAGCAGGCATCGTCTCTCGAAGAGACTTCTTCGTCGGTGGAAGAAATGAATTCAATGATAAAAAAGAATTCCGACAATGCCGCCAAAGCGGCTGAAATTTCCTGTTCCAGCCAACAGAGCGCGAGCAAGGGCAAGGAAGTTGTCGGAGAAATGCTGAAGGCGATCGGCGAGATCAATGAAAGCAACAATCAGATCTCGGAAATAGTCAAGGTGATCGCGGAAATCGAGAATAAGACCAAGGTCATCAACGACATTGTCTTCAAGACGCAGCTTCTTTCCTTCAACGCTTCCGTCGAAGCGGCCAGGGCTGGGGCTCACGGGAAAGGTTTCGCCGTTGTTGCTGAAGAAGTCGGGAAGCTCGCGCAATTAAGCGGAAATGCGGCACGCGAAATTTCGGACATGCTCGCCACTAGCGTTCAAAAAGTGAATGGGCTTGTGACGACCGCCAATGAGAAGGTGAAGGTCGGGACCGAGGTAGCTCAGCAGTGCGGAACGGTGCTCGAGGATATTGTTGAGGGCGTGACGACGCTCAATCGAATGGCGAGCGAAATCGCCAATGCCAGTCAGGAACAGGCGAAGGGAATAGAGGAAGTGACACGGGCGATGACTCAGCTCGATCAGGTCACCCAGGAGAACGCCGCCACGTCCGAGGAATCCGCGAGCGCCGCCGAGGAATTGTCCGCGCAAGCCGTTTCGCTCAAGGGTGTCGTTCAGGTACTTATACAGACAATCAAGGGAGGAGATGAGAATCAGCAGCAACAGAACACGGCTGCCGTGGCCTCCGATCATGGTGCGCGTGTTAGCGGGCCGGCAGTCGCGAAGACGCATGCCAAGGTGCTGCACATCAAAAACGCGAATAGCCGCAAGAACTCAGCCGGTTCGGGGGCGCATTCGAATCAGTCGAAGCTGCCGGAACCCTTGAAGAAAGCCGTTGGTGGTGATTACAGCAGCGGGAACGGTGTTGATACCACTTCCGAAGATGATCCGCGGTTCAAGGACGTCTGATAGAAAGGGTGTCGCGAATGGTGACCAGATGTTCTGCCGAGCGCAGCTTGCTCGGCGAAAGTGAAATGGAAGAAATGAAGTACGCGGACTTCCAATTCTTGCGCTCGGCCATCTGGTCACTTTCTGGAATCTCTCTTTCGGATTCCAAAAGACAGCTGGTTCAATCCCGCTTGCGGTCACGCTTGCAGGTACTCGGATTGGAGGATTTTTCCGCCTACCGCTCGCTTCTCCAGCGCCTTCCTCCCGGGCACCCGGAATGGCAGGAGTTCACGAACAGTTTGACTACGAACAAGACGGATTGGTTCAGGGAGCCTTCTCATTTCGATTTTTTGTTGAGCGAATTTGTGCCGCGATGGAGGCGTTTGACCCGAACTGACCATCTGAAGGTATGGTCGGCTGCCTGTTCAACGGGCGAGGAGGCTTACACTCTCTCGATGGTCCTGGAACGGGCCAAGCGCAGACGAGAAATCGGTTCCTACGAGATCGTGGCGACCGACATTGATACCGAGGTGCTCAAACGGGCGGTCAAAGGGATCTATCTCAAATCCGCACTGAACCAAATCCCGGTTGAGTATCATTCGCAGGCTTTCGCAACCGGAACCGGGGAGATTTCCCATCTCATTAAGGTGAGGCCTTCGTTCAAACAAACGGTTACATTTCATCATTTTAACCTTACCGAGACTCCGGCGCCCTGGAGCGGAGAGTTTGACATCGTTTTTTGCCGCAATGTCTTTATCTATTTTTCCAAAGAAGTAATCGCGAAGGTCGTCGCCTCTCTTTTTCGGGCCGCGGCAAGGGATGCCGTTCTTCTGATTGGTCACTCGGAATCGCTTCAAGGGGCCTCGAAATGGCGGTATCTTCGGCCTTCGATTTATACGAAAGGCGGTATGTTTTGAGTCCGGCGCCACTGATCCATTTGAGCGTCGCTGAACTGATCGTGACTGAAGAGCCGCTAATCATTAGCACGGTTTTGGGATCCTGTGTTTCGGTATGTCTGTATTGTCCTGAGAAGGCGGTTGGAGGAATGAACCACTTCGCCCTGCCTTCAGCAGAGTATGCGCGTGACGGGGGCGGCCGGTATGGGCGGGAGTTGCGCGAAAAAATGAACTATGGCGACGCCTCCATTCCCGTCCTGATTGGAGAACTCCGCAAAATGACGAAGGGGTCGTGTTCGGCGATACGGGCGAAACTCGTAGGAGGGGCGTCCGTCATTGAAGCGCTCGAACAAGCCTCTGAAATCGGCGCCCTGAATATATCGATCGCGGAACGAATTCTTGACGAATACGGAATCGTGATTACCGCCCGCGACGTCGGTGGTTCCGGCGGCCGAAAAGTGCATTTCCACACGGCAACCGGGAGATTGCGGGTAGCCCCCGTGAACGGACAGAGTCGTGAGCCAAATGTCTCAGGGCGGACGCAACGAGAAGCTCTATCGAGCCGTTCCGAGGGCCGGCATGCCCGACGAAAGCGGGTGCTGGTTGTGGACGATTCAAAGACAATGCGGACTCTCCTTTCCGGAATCTTAAAACAGGATCCGTTGCTTGAGGTGGTTGCGACGGCTTCTGACGTGAAAGAAGCGGAAGCCATGATTTCCAGGTTTGATCCGGATGTCATGACACTCGACGTCCAATTACCTGGAATGGACGGAGTCGCTTTTCTAGAAAACCTGCTCCCCCGCCGGCCATTGCCCGTCGTCATGATCACTTCGCTGAATATCAGGGAGAGCGGCTTGGTGATTCGGGCCCTCGAACTCGGCGCTGTTGACTATATCCAAAAGCCGACTTCATCCGAGGTCGCGGTGGTGGGCCCGGTGATACGAGAGAAAGTCCGCTCGGCAGCTGAAGCTCGAATCAGAGTGCCGCCGAGGAGGGCTGGAGAGGCACGGCTTCCGATAGCCGCCGGCGTCGGTTTCGGGAAATCCGCATTGATCGCGATTGGCTCCTCCACCGGAGGAACCGAGGCGTTAAAAGATGTTTTGCTAGGATTACCTGAAGACATTCCCCCTATTGTTGCTGTTCAGCATATTCCAGCCGTATTTTCCAAAGCTTTTGCAGCCAGATTGAATGAATTGTGTCCGTTCGAAGTCAAAGAAGCCGAACATGGCGATCTAGTCCAGCCAGGTCGCGTACTGATCGCTCCTGGCGGACGGCAGATGAAGATTGTGCGCAGAGGTATCAATCTTCGCATCGAACTCAATGATTCGCCGCCCGTAAATCGTCATCGACCGTCGGTGGATTACCTCTTTGACTCCGTCGCAACACATGTCGGAAAAAATGCAATTGGAGTTATCCTGACCGGTATGGGCAACGACGGCGCTCGAGGTTTGTTGAAGATGCGAATCGCGGGGGCGCACACTATTGCGCAAGATGAAGCGAGCTGCGTTGTATTCGGAATGCCACGGGAAGCGATTCGACTGGGCGCCATCGAAGTAGTGAGTGGGCTTGAGGATATCCCGAGGCACTTGCTCAAACGAACCCGGGAATCATCACCCCGGCTATCCGACTAATCCTGGATTTTCGCCGCGCTTGGCATTGCCCCGAGCGGGGTCAGGAAGTCCTGATAATGGCAATTGCGGCAGCCGTACTGCTGCACGAACTGAGTGCGGTGCGTGTTTGCGTGACATCGTACGCAGGAGCGATCAGCGACCGAAACATCGTGCGCGCGGTTGGCGGGACCCCCGTGGCAATCGGTACAGATGATCTCACGTCGCTCGCGAAGTTTCGGAGCCGGTTCTCCGTTGAAGACTCCGAATGTTTTCATCTCCTCGTTCATCTGTCCGAGCGGAATCGTGCTGACGAGAGGGACCCGGGTTTGTTTGTTGAGATGGATATTGTGGAGATACAGCCGGTCGACTTTCGGGAGTTTGTCCACTTCGTCCGACGAGAGAGGGCCGGTCAGGCTCGAGCGATCACCATCCGTCAGATGACATGCTTCGCAGATACGCCTCGGAACGTAAGGCGTGTGATGCAGGTCGCGGGGGAACTTCGGGTCCCCGCTCATCAGGGCCAGCCCTTCGCGCGCGTAATCGATCAGTGCCTGATGATGACAGTCATGGCATGTCGTGAGCTCGCCGTGAATGCTGCTCTTCCAGCCGATCGAAGCGTAATCATGAACATGGCAAGAGGTGCAGAATTTGTCGTTCTTCCAAACGTGCTCATAAAGTTTGTATCCCGGAATCGAGCCGATCAGGGCCCCGAGCAGAAGCCACGGCGCGAAGATGAGCGCGAAAGTGCGGAGGAGGGAGAAAAGGTTTTTCACCAAATCCCTCCGTGCGGAAGAACCCGGTAGAGGAACAGGATCTGAAAGACGAGAAATGATCCGATCGCGATTCCGACGAGCACGGCGACGATTCTCAGAAAAATGCGCCACTTGCGATTATTCAAGAAGTTCTCCGGTGTTGCCGTCATTTCGGCCTCTTATGGAAAGTCTGATAAAGTTCAGGCGCGTCCTCGCCATGGCAGGTCGCGCAGAATTCCATGAGCTTCGCTTTTTCCCGGAAGAACTGCCGACCTTGAGCCGTCGGAGGAGGAGACCCGTGCGGCTCGTGGCAAGTCATGCAGGAAACCTTTCCCTTTTCGAGCTGAATGCCTTTTCCTTGGGGAGTGTTCTCGAGGGGGATCGTCGCCGTATGCGAGCCTGCCATCTGGCCGTGACATCCGGCACAGAGATCGCGAACCGGAACGGCCTTTTTATGCGGGTTATGGCAGTCCAGGCACATGGCTTCATTGGGCGGCCATTTATGCGGCGATTGGGACTCGGCACCCAGGTGCACGTTTTTGCCGATGAGCGGTTTTTTGTCCTCATGGCAGGCGAGGCAGGTTGTTTTTTGCCCTGGTTTTTCTAATGAGTGGGTGGCGAAGGAATGCTTCGGCAGGCTGTCGTGCAGGGAGTGACAGGAGGTGCAGGTCACCATTCCGGCTGAAAATGGATGGCTCGATGGAACTTTGTCCCTGCCGTGGCAATCGAGGCAGAGCGCCGGCAGCGCCTGTTTGAGCAGGTAATCTTCGGCAACATGCATCGCATGGCAGCTCGAACAGGATTCCGCCGGATCCGGGTTGATGTGATTCGTCGACGGGACATCCCGGCCGGCGTGACAGGTGATGCAAAGTTTGTCGACGGGTTTCCGCAGCATGAAAAGGTTCTTTCGGCCGCTGTCCGTCGCGCGGTTGCCGTGGTGGGCGTCGTGGCAGGTCGCGCAAATGACGGTTTTTCCGTTTTCGAGCGGAAGATCGATCTTCGTCGCGCGAGATTCGATATTCACCGGATGATGCTTGCCCTGGTACATCGATTTGTCGAGGCTGTTGATTTCGACGCCGTCGTGGCAGTTCATGCAACGGGTCCTGACCCGATCCTTCAGGACTTCCGGATCGCGGAACAGGTTTTTGCGCAGAATTTCGTCGAAAGACTTCGTATCCTGCGGCTCCGGTTTTTGTCCCGGGTCGATTTCGAAACCGAGCAGCTTGTTCAGCGCGAGGTCGGCGACATAAAGTCTGTTTGCCGAAGCGGCAAGCGAGAGGGGGTAGCCGAAGCGCGCGCCTTTCGCGTCCGCGCCGAGACTTCCAATGAACTTGCCGTTTCGGGCGAAGATGAAAACGAGTTTCAAGGCCGTGTCCGAAACGGCAACATAATCTTTTCCGATCAGCGCGAAACCCTTGGGAGACATGAGACGTCCTTCCCAGACTCCCCATCTTCCCCAGCGAGTGCTTTTCCCCGGAAGCGGTTCTTCAAACGAAACGATCGAACTCCGGTTCGGGTCCAGCAGCCAGAGCCCGCCGGTTTCCTCCTGAACAGCCCGAAAATAACGGCCGTTCGCGATAATGAAACGATCATGCCATCCGGCGAACGGATTTTCCGTGAGTCCCGGCATTCCGGGTTCCGTGCCGACGATGTCCTTCGAGGCGGGAAGGTTGAGTTTTTTCCAAGTTTTCAGATTCGAACTTTGATGAACACCGTCACGTATCAGAATACAGCCGGTAGCCCCGCAGGAAATATCGCGAATAAGCCCGGTACCTGGAATGTTCAAGCGCTTGCGGGCGCCGAGTTTGACGGGGTTGCCAGCGAGCGGAACCTGTTCGAGCGAATAGGAACGAGGGCTGCCCGGAGCCCCGCGTTCCTGGGATGCGATCAGCAGGGCCTTCGCGCCGCAGCCCAAGGCGGTGACCAGCGAGCCGGACTTCGAAAACGAGCTTTGGCGAATCACTTCGCCGGTTTCGAGATTCAGCTGATAAAGCGCGCGGTCGCCAATACCGTAAACCCACAGATTTCCTTCACAGGTCGTCAAAACAGAGGGCGCGGCGATCGAAGTCGCGAATTTCAGTTTCGCGGGGATGAGTTCGGCGGCACTCGCGATCGAAAAAGAAGATCCGGCACCGGCACCGGCAAAAGAAAGAAGGAGCGAAAAAAAGTGCAGGTGCGAGGGTTTCAAAAACTGTGACATTCGGAACAGGGATGGTCGATCATCGCCGACGAGCCCCCGGTGTTTCGGTGTTCGATCAGGCCGCTCGGCAGGTTAGGGCTGTTTCGCTTCGATTTCAAGAGGCTCGACGGGGCCGGGGCTCTTTTTGGGGGGCCTTCCATCGTGGCGCGATGAGCCCTGTGGCAGGACAGGCAATTCAAGCCCGCGCCGCCGCCCGGCTCTTCGCCGGTGTGCTCGACGAGGCCGCTATGCGGCAATCTGCCGTGGCACGATGCGCAGATGTTTTCAGGTTCGGGCTTCGTCTGAAGCTTCGAGCCTTTCATGAAGTGACAGACTTTGCATTGCGTCTCTTTTTCAATCGAGACTTCCTTGAGCTTCAGCTCGGGCGAGCCGTGGGGATCGAGACGCTTGAGTTCGGGAGTCTTTGCCTGCAGAGCCGGCGCGGCCAAAACTGATGGCATTGAGTTCAACGCGAGCGCGACGAAGACAACCATGACCGTCCTTGTTTTCATGGGGCGACTCCGTTGGATTGGTGACATCCGCGGCAGCTGTCGATCCCGTACGTTTCGGTTAAACGCTGCGCCGTATTGAGCAAGCCTGACTGGACATAATCCACCCGGTGAATGTTGACGCTGACATGGCAGGAAAAACAATCGGAGCGCCCGTAACCGTGCGGATGATTGTCTTCAGTGAGCGTGATATCCTCCAATTTCGTCAGATTCGGATAGCGCTCGTATTGCCGATCGATCGAACAACCGGCAAGCCAGAACAAAGTGAATAGAAGAACTGCCCGAATCATCGTCTGGTCCCCCTGACTCCCTTCAGCCCGGCATGACAGTCCATGCAGAATCCGGCCGACTTGTGACAGAAAACGCAGGATTGCGGGTTTGAGCGGGCCTGAATCGAATGACTGAAACGGAAATTCGGCCGATGCACCAGGGGGTTCAACGTGTTTTGCTTCACGTGACAGCCCGTGCAGTCCTGAGGCGCGTGACAGCGCTTACAGCCGTCCTGATCGGCTTGTGACAGCTTTCCGTGACGGAGCCGCCAGGCATGATAATGGTCGTCGGGCTTGATAGCTCCGAGATCGGAATGGCAGAGCAGACATTGACTCCGGAGCTGAGCGTTCACCTTGATCTTGCCCAGGTGGCACTCATGGCAGGTGCCGGGCTGCGGCTTCAGGAGTTTCTCTTTCACGGGCCGTCCCATGGGTCCCTTGATCTTGCTCTGGATCGCGAAGCTGTGACAATCGGTGCAGGAAATCCCCATTTTGTCGAAGTGAACCGTGTGGCTCGCGTGCGAGAAGAGTTGTTTGACCGGCTTCACGAGGCCCGGGCGGCGCACGGTATCGGCAGGTGCTTCCGAGCCGAGCATCGGGCAAAGGAGCGCGAAGGCCAAGACAGCTGTTGAGATCCGTATGACTGCGATTTTGTGGTTAGCAAATTTCATCATAATTAAAAGAGCAGGTATGAAAGGAACATAATGAATCTGAAATCGAAACTATAAAGGTGATTGCGTTCGAGTTCAGCCAGGGCAAGGGTTTGTAGGCGGGGCTGAAAACGATAATTCACGCCGCCTCGCGTGTGGTACGCCCAATTCTTTATTCCGTTGATTTTATCAATGTGCGCGGCCGCGACTTCAAATCTGAGATCGGCGACATCGCTCAGGTCCTTTCGGAACGCGAGGGCCGGCTGCCAGAACTCACCGCCATAGGACCGAAGGTGCACGAGCGAAGGAGTCCAGGTGGAGCGTGCATGAAACCAGGTAGCCGAAAGTTCCTGCTCGAAGCCGTTTTCCTGTCCCGCCGGAGAACCGAAAGACGTTTTGCGGGCGGCGAGCTGGAATCGGAGATCCTGCTCCGGAGCCCAGGTAGCGAAAGCACTCGTTGTGAGTTCCGGGCTGAGCGCGAAAAGCCGGTATATAAGGAAGGACTCCTTCGGGTCAAACGGGCTCGGTTGCCGCTTCGAGTACATGGCCCCGAAAGAGAGGGTGCTGGCCGGATAAAAAGTCGCTTCGGCAAGCCCTTGATCGTAGCTCTTACCGTCGAGGTCGAACTGGGCTTTCGTGTGAAGCATGGGCGTCAGGGGAATCTTCTCGAAAGACCAGAACACCGAGCCATGCCCGAGATTCCGTCTCGCCGTGGGAAGAGCGGGATACGTATGACGTTTGTGCAGGAATCCGGTTTTCCAGGTCGCGCCGAGCCAATCCTGGTGAAGGGAGCCACCATAGATTTCCGAGCTGAAGTCGACCTGTTTTTCCTGAAGCGTCGACAGGGCGCCGGCGAGAAGGGTGCCGCCGCCTTTATCCGACCAGTAGAAAGGTGCTTGAACGCCGTCGAGAAGTGAAAGCTCGAAACCTTCCGTCAGGAGCTGCCGGCCGGCTTGCAGGCGGGATTTGCGGTAGGGCGCGGTTTCGAATCCTTCCCACAGGGGAATCGTTACGAAACCCTGGTAAACGTAGAATCCCCAGCTGTTCGGGATGAGATTATTGTTGGCGCCCACATCAAAATAGGTCTGAACGCCACTCGGGCCGGTGTAATCAAGATTCCAATAGAAGAATATCGGAACCTCAAGATCGTCAGCGCTATTGCGAAAAAGGCCGCTTGAAAACGTCGCTTCGGAGGAGATCAACGCCAGCGCGTTCGGCGGAGTGATGCTCACAATCGCGCAAAGAACCGCAAAAGCTGCATAACGGAGTTTGGAAATCACAAACGGTTCCCCTCAAACTTGAGAAATTCTTGGAATTTCCGGTCAGCTATACCATCAAAGTTTCAGGGTGAGAATTGCAATTCGTTGCGGCGGGCTCAGTGATCCATCATCGAGAGCGGATTGATGTAAAGGCGGAAGGTCTTGTCCCGGTGTCTTCGAATGGCGAAGATACCGTTCTCCTTTTCGGAGGCCAATCGGTCATAGAAAACGGGGTCGAGTTCGGCGATTTGCTCAACGGTTTTTCCTTCGTACTTGCCAAAATCAATGATTACCAAATTCTCATCAATGACTCCGGTCACTGGACTCCCGTTGGAACTCATTTATTACCCTCCATGAAGAATTAGCTGCAGGTCAGTTGGCCATACCCATGGCCTCCTTCGATTCTACTGGGTCGAGCAGGAACTTTCAACGTTGCTGGTAGGTGTGCGTTAATTGGCGCTTACGGCGAGGAGCAATGCGTCAACCCGAGGTTTAGATATTGTGACACTTATCAACTATTTATGACTGGGAGCAACTCCGCGCCGTATGGTATACCCGCAGCCATCTATGTGTTGCATTGTTGGACTGATTGGAGCGCATGACGCTGCGCGTGAGGCTTTCCTTGGCCTGACGACGTTGCAGCATCGCGGGCAGGACGCCGCTGGAATTCTGACCTACGATGCGGACGGCTTTCATCGTGTTAAAAATATCGGGCTCGTGGAATCCGTTTTTACGCGAGAAAACATGGAGACCCTCACCGGGTCGCTGGCCATCGCGCACACCCGGTACAGCACCATTGGCAGAGGTGATGTCATCGATGTTCAGCCCTTCCTGCTGAGCTATCCGTTTGGCTTGGGCCTGGTTCACAACGGCAATATCGTCAACTGCGGTGATCTTCGCGCGGATCTCAAAACGAAGAGCAGGCGGCATCTCCTGACCCGGTCGGACAGCGAGGTCGTGCTGAATCTTTTCGCGGACGGCCTGGCGAAAGCTTCGAACAAGACTTCGAACGTCAATGCCGCTGAATCACTCGTTCAGTTCGATGATATTTGCGAGGCGGTCGGACACGTGTTCTCAAGCGTGAACGGGAGTTACAGCATCATTACAGCGATCGCCGACCAGGGCTTGGTGGCGTTCCGGGACCCGAACGGCATTCGTCCCCTGATCTGGGGCAAGCGTTCCGATCAGGGTTCCGAACAACACATGATCGCTTCTGAAAGCGTCGCGCTCTCCTTTCTTGGTTATGAAATCGTCCGCAATATCGAGCCGGGTGAGGTCGTGTTCATCGACATGAAAGGGAAGGTCCAATCCAGGAAGATCGCGCACCCGGCGCAGCCGTTTCGACCGTGCATGTTCGAATGGGTGTATTTCGCCTCGCCCGAATCCGTCATGGACGGGGTGCCCGTTTACGGCGCGCGTATCCAGCTCGGCAAGAACCTCGCGCGGCTTCTCAAGGACAGGATCCGCGAAAAAGGGATCGAAGCCGATATCATCGTACCGGTTCCGGAAACCTCCCGGATCGCGGCGATCGCGCTTTCGGAAGAACTGAACATCCCTTATCGGGAAGTCCTGATCAAAAATCGATATATCAAAAGGACTTTCATTCTCGATTCCCAGGACAAAAGACAAAAGGCGGTTAACCTGAAGCTGTCGCCGGTGCGGTCCGAGATCGCCGGCAAAAAGGTCATTCTCCTGGATGATTCGATCGTTCGCGGGACGACTTCGCGAAAAATCATAGAACTCATGCGGGCTGCCGGCGCGGCAAAAGTCTATTTCATATCGACGTGTCCGCCCATCCAGCATCCCTGTTATTACGGCATCGACTTTCCGGTCGGAGCGGAACTGATCGCTTCCGGCAGGGATCTGCAAGAAATTGAACGGGAGCTCGGCGCCGACGCCGTGATTTACCAGGAACTCGAAGGACTCGAAGATTCGATCAGGCAGGGTGAGGTCCGTGGCTTCCGGCCGTGCATGGCCTGTCTCGACGGCAACTATCCCACGGATATTTCGGCAGCGGGCCTGGAATTCTCGAATCGGCGCAAAGCCGACCGCCCGGACGACCAACATTGTTGTAAGGAGAAAACGTGATTCACCACTCGTATTCCACCTTATATCGGGGATCAGTCAAAGATGTCCTCGGCCCGGTTCAGTTCGGAGCCGTTCCGGCCGCGATTTTCAGATATACGGACTCCTTTTCCGTTTTCGATTGGGGGAGAATGCCGGATCAGCTGAAGAACAAGGGGCAGGCGCTGACGGTTCTCGCCGCCCACTGGTTCGAGACGCTCGAGAAGCCGGAAAGCTGGAAGAATTTCTCACGGAGCCCGGAGGCTTTGGCGTTGCGTAAGGCGAGCCGCTTCGGGTCGGTGTTCAATGAATTGGGGGAAACGCTTCAGCAGAACGGGCTCCGGACGCATTATCTCGGCGTAGTTACCGAAGAGGACGCGGTCGAGGGAAAGCCGGTTCAGCCGCATCCACTGTCCGAAATGAAAACCGCGCCTCACCATCTTCTCGTGAAGCAGGTTTCAGTCGTGAAGCCGGTACTCGCGACGGTGCTCGGGCGGACGCTTCCGGATTACTACCCGACGAGAAACGCACCCCTTCCGCGCTTGATTCCCCTTGAAGTCGTCTTTCGGTTCAGCTGTCCCGAAGGGAGCTCGCTCATCGAGCGGGCTCGCGATTCGAGCTATCTCGCCTCGATCGGTTTTCCCGAAGCGAAGGTCGAACCCGGGCAGCGGTGGGATTTTCCGGTGATCGAACTTTTCACGAAGCTTGAGAGCGCGGACCGGCCGGTTTCGCTCGCGGAGGCGCTCGCGATGTCCGGACTTTCAGCGGCCCAGCTGCAGGAAATGTTTCTCAGGACGGCTTGGGTCGCGGGCATTCTGCGCTGGCTTTGCGCGGCCTCGGGACTCGAGCTTGCCGACGGGAAGCTCGAGTGGGCGCTCTCTGAAACCGGGGAATGCTTTCTCGTCGACGCGATCGGACCCGATGAGCTCCGTATTCTGTTCAGGCCGCTGTCGCGCATCGCGGCCGCCAAGGCCACCGCCGCTTCGGGCGTTAAGGAGCCGCGCAAAAGCGACACGACTCAGCTTTCAAAAGAGTTTTTGCGCATTCATTACCGGAGTACCCCTTGGTATCACTCGGTCGAGAAGGCCAAGGAAAAAGCGAGCGCGACCGGGACCGCTGACTGGAAACGCTGGGTCCCCGAAGTCCCGCCGAAGCTGCCGGGCTCGTATCTGGAACTCGGGAGCCAGCTTTACCAGGCGTTGGCGAACCATTTGACCGGGAAAACCTGGTTCGCGGACGCGTGGACTCTGGAGCGTGTGATCGCGAGCATTCAATATCTCGAGGATTTCGGAACGCCGCAAACATGACGAGGTCGACTCAAAATTCCGGCAAGAAGGTTCTGGTCGTAGGTTCAGGCGGCCGCGAGCACGCGCTCGCGTGGAAGCTCGCGCAGTCCGCGAGCGTTTCGAAGGTCGTGGTCGCGACCTCTCCCGGCGCTGGCGAGGCCTGGCCCGCGGAGTGGGAAAAATGGCCGCTCGGTGCTTTTCGCGAATTAGCGAAGCGCGCGCGCGAGGCCCGGATCGACCTGGCCGTCATCGGACCGGATAACCCCCTCGCCGAAGGGATCGTTGACGTTTTCGAGGAAGCCGGAATTGTGACTTTCGGACCGAGTGCCGCCGCGGCCCGGATTGAGTCGAGCAAAAGTTTCGCGAAAGAAGTCATGAACGCGGCGGGCATTCCGACCGCGAAGCATTTTGTCGTTCAGTCGCTGGACGAAGCACGGGCACTGCTGCGAACGCTGCCCTGGGCAGCCGGATCAGGGGAACGGGGATGGGTGATCAAGGCGGACGGACTGGCGTTCGGGAAGGGTGTCCGGGTTTGCGGCAGTTTGGATGAAGCTTTTGCCGCCGTTCAGGACCTTGCCGATTCGGGATGCCGGCCGCCTCTCCTGATCGAAGAGCGGCTTTCAGGGCAGGAAATTTCCTGGATGGCATTTTGTGACGGAAATCGCGCGGTACTCCTCGACCCCGCTCGTGACCACAAGCGGCTCAAGGACGGTGATCAAGGCCCGAATACCGGCGGCATGGGCGCTTTCAGCCCGGTTCCCGATCTCCCGCCCGGACTGGGAGAGAGAGTTCGCGCGGAGGTTTTCATTCCATGCCTCCGTGAGCTGAAACGGAGAGGTGCGCCTTTCCGCGGGGTTCTTTACGCCGGGCTGATGTTTGACGCGAATGCCGGGGAATTCCGGGTTCTCGAGTTTAACGCCCGTTTCGGAGATCCCGAAACCCAAGTCATTTTGCCGCGCATGACGGATGATTTGTTTTCCTGGTGCGAAGCCTCGGCGAGGGGAGAACTAGCCCGCCTTCCGGATAGGATCTCGTTTTCACCTGATGCCGCGGTTTTCGTTGTTGGAGCCGCGCGCGGTTACCCCGAAGCGGTCGAAAAGGGTCAGGAGATCCATACCGCGGGCACGCGTCTTTCAGCTCCGGCAGCTCCGGCAGCCCCGGAAGTTTTCTGGGCCGGTGTCCGTCGCGCTGATGACGGGAAATTGCATACGGCCGGGGGCCGTGTTTTCGGCGCGCTCGGGATGGGTCCTGATCTCGCGGCGGCCCGCGCTCAGGCGTATGACCGAATCCGGCAGATCGGCTTTTCGGGGATGCAGTTTCGTACCGATATCGCGAGCGGTGCGCTTGCGCCCGCGATTCCAATCGTGATCCTTGCCTCGGGACGTGGTTCGAATTTTTCAGCCATTCACGAAGCGGTCTCCGGGGGAAACCTCAACGCCAGGATTCTCGCCGTCATTTCAGACCGGCCGGATGCCCCGGTGCTGGAAAAAGCGAAGGCGGCCGGGATCGAGGCGATCGCGGTCCCGGTACCCCGGGCCTGGGATGGAAAAAGGGCCGCTCGAGGGGCGCATCAGGAAGCGGCGTTGCTCACGGTCCTGAGGAGACTCTCGCCGCGATTTCTGGTTCTGGCTGGATACATGCGGTTGCTCGGTCCGAAGGTGATCGAGGAGTTCCGCTCCGGGCGCGGTTACTCCCGGATCGTCAACGTCCATCCGTCGCTCCTGCCGGCCTTTCCCGGTCTGGGCGGTTACGCGCAGGCGTTTCACCACGGGACGAAAGTTGCCGGCGTGACGGTTCACCTGGTTGACGAGGGCCGTGATACCGGCCCGATTTGCGCTCAGAAGGCGTTCGCGATCGGCGATTGCCGCTCATGCGCCGAGGTCGAAGCCCGCGGCCTCGCGATCGAACATGAACTCTTTCCCGAAACATTGAAATGGGTATTGCCCGAAAAATTTGATGTGATGACCGAGACCGCCCAGAATGACCAGAATGACCAGAAAGAAAGGAGTATCCGTGTTCGCCCGAATTGAAGTCGCCATGCGCCCGCAATTTACGGATCCCGCGGCTCAGGGGTTTTTGAGAAAAGTGGAGCTCGCCCACCCGTCCCTGCGCCAGAAGGTCCGCTGGGCGAGATCATTGGACGTCTACTGGCTCGATTTGCCCGCGCCGCGCGAGGAGTTGATCCAGGCGATCACGTCCGTGTTCTGGGATCACGTGCTGCAGTGGCTTTTTACGGGGAATCTGATCCCATCCGCCGCCGGCAAGCACGGCGGCATGCAGGACCTCTTTGAGGCGGCGCCGATTCGACCGGGCGTTTTCTGGGCTCTCGAGCGGCGGTATCGACCGGGCGTCACCGACAATATCGGTAAAACGGCGCTGGAAGCTTTCGAAATCGTCCTCAAACGCAAGCTGCCCGAAGGGCGTGCCTCGAGCGGTTCTCTTCTTCTTCTCGAAGGGCCGGAGCTGAATGAAGATCTTTTGGCCGCTTTGGCGAGAGACGTCTATTGTAACGAGCTCATCGAGACCTGGACGATCGTTCCGTGCGAAGAGCTCCGGAAGAGCGATCGCTTTCATCAGGAGCGTATCAAAAGGGATTTGCCGAAAGTTCTGATCAGGGGTTCGGGGACCGTGGAGGAAATGGATCTCGAAGCGCTGGACGATTCGGGCCTGGAACTGCTGAGCCGGAAAAGGCTTCTCGCGCTCTCTCTCGTGGAAATGAGGGCTATTCGCGATTACTTCAAAAGGCCCGAGGTGGTCCGGAAGCGGAAAGAAAGCGGTTTGGGAGCGCCCACCGACGTCGAACTCGAGATTTTCGCGCAGACTTGGTCGGAGCACTGCAAACACAAGATCTTCGGCGCGAAGGTCAGGTATACCGAAACCGCCGGGAATGCGGGTTCGGTTCCGATTCCCTCTGAAATCAACGGTCTTTTCAAGAGCACGATCGTCGCGACGACGGCTGAACTGAAAAAGCCCTGGTTGCTTTCGGTTTTCGACGATAATGCCGGGATTGTCGCTTTTGATGACGAAAACGCGATCTGCATCAAAGTCGAAACCCATAACAGTCCTTCGGCGCTCGATCCTTACGGCGGGGCGTTGACCGGAATCGTGGGGGTGAACCGGGACATCCTGGGTTGCGGGCTTGGCGCCAAGCCGATTTTCAATACCGACGTATTTTGCGTGGCTCCTCTTGATTATTCCGAATCGCTCCCGGAGCGGTTGTTTCACCCGCGCCGCATTCTCGATGGCGTCCGCAGAGGCGTCGAGCATGGCGGCAATAAGAGCGGGATTCCGACGGTGAACGGCGCGTTGGTTTTCGATCAGCGGTACCTCGGCAAACCGCTGGTGTATTGCGGAACGGGCGGCATCATGCCGCGCATGATCGCGGGCCGCCGCTGCGAGACCAAAGAAATCCGCCCTGGCGATCGCGTCTGTATGGTGGGGGGCCGGGTCGGGAAAGACGGGATTCATGGCGCGACGTTCTCGTCGCTGGCTTTGGACGACGCTTCCCCCTCGAGCGCGGTCCAGCTTGGCGATCCGATTACTCAGAAAAGAATGGCGGATTTTCTGCTTGAGGCCCGCGATCTCGGACTTTATCGGGCGATCACGGACAATGGCGCGGGTGGCCTGTCGTCCTCGGTCGGCGAACTCGCGCGACTTTCGGGCGAGCAGGGCGGCGCGCGAATCGATGTTTCGCGCGCGAAGACAAAGTATCCGGGCTTGAAGCCCTATGAACTCGTGGTCAGTGAGTCACAGGAACGGATGACGCTCGCCGTGCCGAAGGAGAACGTGAAAGCCTTCATCGAACTGGCCGAACGTCGTTCCGTCGAGGTGAGTGATCTCGGTGAATTCACGGATACCGGAAGGTTTGAAGTACTGGCGGGCGAAAAGCTCGTCGCAAGTCTTGAGCTGGATTTTCTGCACGCCGGGGTTCCGAAACTGGAACTCCAGGCTGAATGGAAGGGGCGGCCGTCGGAATCGCTTCCCTCGGGTCCGCCTCCCGCGCCGGGCGGTGCTTCGAAGAAATTCGCCGAAACGGGGGCTTCGTGTCTTCTGGAACTTCTCGGAAGGCCGAATATCTCC